>JBBQNG010000094.1:0-14864 GCA_038329645.1 Burkholderiales bacterium | reverse complement strand
GGGTGCCATGGCACGCCACGTCAAGGATTCGTTCCCCAAATGCAAGGTTTGGGGCGTCGAGCCCGACGCCAAGGCGGCAGAGGTGGCGCGCACTCGCATGGACAAAGTCATTGTCGGGTCGCTGGAATCGATCGACTGGGCCGCGCATGGGGTCGGCGCCGGGGATGTGGACACGGTATTCCTTCTCGACGTGATGGAGCACATGTATGACCCGTGGCATGCGCTCGCGACCCTGCGCAATTTCGTGGACCTGCGCGCCCAGGTCGTGATCAGCCTGCCGAACGTGCGAAACATCATGAATGTGCGCGACCTGATGAACGGGTACTGGCGTTACCGCGACGTCGGTCTGATGGACTCGACCCACATCCGGTTCTTTACCGAGTACGAGGCGTTGCGGCTCATCTACCAAACCGGGTTTCGCGTCGAGCGCCGCACCTTTACGCTCTCAGGCGACACCGAGCCGCTGTACGCGCAGATGGAGAAGCTGCCCTTTCCGCAGACCGTGACTTTCGAGAACGGGACGCTTGCGGTCCGCACCATGGAGGAGCTCGAGAGCTTTGCAGCCCTGCAATTCATCTTCCTCGTGCGCCCGGCGCGCCGCGAAGAGCTGGATGCGAAGGAACTGGCGCTGGCCGAGCAGGCGCATCCGCAGACTTTCGCGATGGGGGGCGAATATCCCGGGGTGATTTGAACTCGCAAGCGGTTATTGACTAGTTTTTTTCCGCCCTACAACGTTACGCCGCAGCACCACGGGTTTACCGCCATGGCTTTGCTTCACCATCCATTGTGAAAGGGCCGAATCGAGGTGAAAGGCATGCCCGGGAAACCAATCCGCAAGCGCTGCCGCCAGGCGCCGCCCTTCGGCGAAATCGCCCTGCCGGACTACATCGAGCACCTGGTAGACGGATTTCAGCACCGCCGCATGCTCCTCGGCGTGGCATTCCCGGGGCGGAAATGCGGTTCGCTCCATCCAACCGTCCTCCTCCTTGAAATGCGCCTCGGCATGCCGTGCAAACGCTTCGAGATGGCCTGAGACTTCGGCATCTGCACATTCGAGCATTGCATTCACGATGACGACAAACTCACGGTGCGTGTCATCCATCGGACCATAGCCGAGCAGGTATTCGTCGCTCCATGAAAATTCGTTCGAGTCGGACATGGCAAAGGCCGGTGAAAACAAAATGGGCTACCGATTCGGTAAGCCTTAGATTTCGAGCAGAAGTCCCAGCGCGACGTCCACGCTCGAGAGTTCTGCCACGCTCAAGCGCCCGAATGCATCGCTCACGGCGTTCCGCGGCACGGAGCTTAGCTTGTCCACCATGACGTCCGAGGCTTGACGCAGATTATTGAACCGACCCGGCTCGATGCGTACACGAAGGGGCGCTGCTGCGATAAGTTCACCGGTCAACGGGCACACCATCACGCTCGCGAGCTGCGCCAAGCGGTCCGCTTGAACTACGAGCGCCGGGCGTGGTTTACCGGTGTACGGCCCCCTGGCGGCAACCGTGACAAGGTCGCCGCGGCGAAGGCTCATTCGACGTGTCGCAGGAAGTCGAACCAGTCGTCGCGCTTATCCGCCCGATTAATCATCTGAATTGCACGCTTCAGCCGGGCCGATTCGATATCGGGCATCTTCCGCTTGACCGCGCGCAGGCGAGGTTTGGAAGAGCCCGGACGCGGACCAGCGGGAATGCGTGCTGCCTTTGCTGTTGCGGTCACAATGCGCTTTCCTGATGGTGAGAGTTGCGAAAATTGTACACCACACCCTTTGGTCTCTCGCGGGAGAAGCTCTCGCTCGAAGCGTTGCTACAAACGGAAGGCGCTGCGGAGGCTACGGAATCAGCACGGAGCGCAAAGTAAAAAGGGCCTACCGGTTCGGTAAGCCCTTGATGAAGCTGGCGCGCCCAGAGAGATTCGAACTCCCGACCCCTTGGTTCGTAGCCAAGTACTCTATCCAGCTGAGCTATGGGCGCGAGGGGGCGGATTATAGCCGAACCCCCCATTTCTGCGAAAGCGCAGGCCGCATCCGGCGGGAATTGCGGATAATCGCTCCTCCATGAGCACTTTCGACATAGTGATCCGCGGTGGCACGGTCGCCACGGCGACCCAAAGCCTCCTCACCGACGTCGGCATTACCGGCGGCAAGGTTGCGGCGCTTGGAGTTGGCCTCAAAGGCGCAAAAGAAATCGACGCCACCGGCAAACTGGTCCTGCCCGGCGGCGTCGACAGTCACGTGCACATCGACCAGCTTTCTTCGTTCGGCATTCCGGGCGCGGACGATTTCCATTCCGGGACCGTGTCGGCGGCTTTCGGCGGAACCACGACGATCATCCCGTTTTGCGCGCAGCACCGCGAGGACGCACTGCCAAAAGTGCTGGCCGACTATTTCGAGAAGGCAAAAAAGGCGGTCGTCGACTACGCCTTCCACCTGATCATCGCAAACCCGGACCAGGCGACACTTTCCACCGATCTTCCCGCCGCAATCGGCCAGGGCGTGCGCTCGTTCAAGATCTTCATGACCTACGAGCGCATGCGCCTTACCGACGAGCAGATCCTCGACGTGATGTCCGTAGCGCGGCGCGATGGCGCGCTGCTCATGGTGCACGCCGAAAACCACGGCATCATTTCGTGGCTGGCGGGAAAGATGGTCAAGCAGGGCAACGTTGCGCCCCGCTACCACGCGATCTGCCACACGCGAGGGTCGGAGGCCGAGGCCATCAACCGGATCATCACGCTGGGCGAATTGGTCGATTGCCCGATCCTGATCGTGCACGTGTCCACGCCCGAAGGCATCGAGACCATCCGGCAGGCCCAGGCGCGCGGCCTGAAAGTGTTTGCCGAGACCTGCCCGCAATACCTCTTCCTGACCGCGAAAGACATCGACCGTCCCGGCGTGCTCGGTGCGGCTTTCTGCTGCTCCCCGCCGCCGCGCGACGAAGCCGCACAAGAAGCCTGCTGGCAAGGGCTCAAAGACGGCACCCTCACCGTCTATTCGTCGGACCATGCGCCGTACAAGATGGATGCGACCGGCAAGCTACCCAACGGCGAAAAGACGACTTTCAAGGAAATGGCCAATGGCGTGCCGGGGATCGAGCTGCGCCTGCCCTTGCTCTTTACTTTCGGCTACAAGGCCGGGCGCATCTCCCTGAATGAATTCGTCGCGCTGACCTCGACACGCCATGCGCAGACCTACGGGCTCTACCCCCAGAAAGGCACGATTGCAGTTGGCGCGGACGCCGACATCGCCCTCTGGGACCCGGAAAAGCGCGTCAAGGTCACCAAGGACCTCGTGCACGACAATACCGGATACACACCCTACGAAGGGCGCGAACTTACCGGCTGGCCGGTGACCGTCCTGTCGCGCGGCGAAGTCATCGTCGAAAACGGCAAGCTTTCCGCGCAGCGCGGCCGGGGCCGATTCCTTCCCCGCAGGACGTCCGACCCGCTGCGACCGCTTGGCAGACAGGTGCCCGAAATGAAGCAGCTTGCCGCGTGGAACACACCCCTTCAATCCTGAGATCGACTCCATGAGCAGAAAAATCCGCGTCGCCGCCGCGCAACTCGGCCCCATCAACCTCGCCGACTCGAGGCCCGCCGTGGTCAAGCGCCTTGTCGCCATGTTGCGCGAAGCCGCCAGCATGGGCGCGAAGTTCGTCGTGTTTCCCGAACTCGCCTTCACCACCTTCTTCCCGCGCTACTGGTACGAGGATCAGGCCGAGGTCGACCGCAAGTTTTTTGAGGCGAGCATGCCCTCGCCCGAGACGCAGCCGCTCTTCGACGAAGCGAAGAAACACGGCATCGGCTTCTACATCGGCTACGGCGAGCTTACGATGGAGGAAGGCAGGCCGCGCCACTTCAATACCGCTATCCTCGTCTCGCCCGAAGGAAAGATCGCCGGCAAGTACCGCAAGATCCATCTGCCCGGTCACGCGGACCACAAGAAAGGCGCGGCTTTCCAGCATCTCGAGAAAAAGTATTTCGAGGTCGGCAACCTGGGCTTCCGTACCTTCCGCTTCATGGACATGATTGCCGGCATGCTGATTTGCAACGACCGCCGCTGGCCCGAGGCGTTTCGCGTGCTCGGCCTGCAGGGCGCCGAGATCGTCACTTTGGGATTCAATACCCCGACCGAGAATCTGCACTATCCGGAGCCCCCCGCATTGCGCGTCCATCACCACCTCATCATGGCGCAATCGATGGCCTTCCAGAATGCCGTGTGGCTGGTGGAAGTGGCCAAGTGCGGCTTCGAGGACGGGTTCCGCATGTTCGGCCATTCAGTGATCGTGTCGCCCAGCGGGGAGATCGTCGCCAAGACCTCCTCCGAGGAGGACGAGGTCATCGTCCACAACGTCGACCTCGCCCTGGGCGAGAACCTTCGCAAGACGATGTTCAACCTGGCAGCCCACCGCCGTCCCGAGCATTACAAACTGATCGTCGAAAGGACCGGCGTCGAAGTGACGCCCGCAGACCACCCATGAGCTTCGCACTCCTAGTAAACATCCGCACTAATCCCTCAACCCGAACGGCGTTCATGGAGAAACTTGCCGCCAACGCAAAGGCCGCGCGCTCCGAGCCCGGGTGCCTGGTCTTCGACGTGCTCGTCGATCCGGTCGATCCCGACCACGTGATGCTCTACGAGATCTACGAAAGCGAGTCAGCGTTCCAGACGCACCAGGCGACCGCGGCGTTCAAGTCGTACCTGGCCGAAGCGGTGCCCCTGCTTGCCGCGCGGGACCGGACAATCTTGACTCGCTTGTCCCACTGACCTCGATGGAACTCAGGCTCGCCGACGTAACGCCGACCGAACGCTACAAGCTCCTGATCGGCCTCGTCATCCCGCGGCCGATCGCGTGGATCTCGACGGTCAACGAGGCCGGCGTGAACAATTGCGCGCCGTTTTCGTTCTTCAACGTGCTCTCCGAAGAGCCGCCGCTGTGCATCACGAGCTTCAACGTGCGCTCCGACGGGCTCACCAAGCACACGCTGAAGAACATCCGCCGCACTGGCGAATACGTGGTCAACCTCGTGGACGAGCAAACCGCCAACGCCATGCACCTGTCGAGCTACGAGTACCCCGAAGAGGAGAGCGAATTCGAAAAGACCGGGCTCACGCCCGCGCCGTGCACGGTGGTGAAGCATCCGCGCATCGCGCAAGCCGCCGCAAGCTTCGAGTGCCGGGTCTGGAAGCACATGGAGATCGGCCCGGGACGCGAGCTGGTTTTCGGCGAGATCCTCGTCGTCCACGCGCGCGAAGGCGTGATCGACCCGGAGTCCAAGCGCATCAGCGAGTCGGCCTACCGCCCGGTCGGGCGCCTCTTCGCGGCGCGCTATTGCACTACGCGGCAGCGTTTCGACCTGCCCGGCGGCCTGGCCGGACTGCCACCCGAAACCTGAAGCCGCATGAACCTCGACTTCACCACACTCGACGCCGACATCCGCTACAAGCTGCTGGTCGGGCTCGTCGTGCCCAGGCCGATCGCGTTCGTCTCCACGTACAACGCGAACGGCGTGGCCAACTGCGCGCCGTTCTCCTTCTTCAACGTCGTCAGCCACGATCCCCCGATGGTCATCATCAGCTTCGGCAACCGGGACAACAGCGGCGCCCGAGGCGGCGTAAAGGACACGCTGCGGAACATCCTGCGCACCGGCGAGTTCGTCGTGAACATGGTCGACGAGTCGATCGCCAACGGCATGCACATCGCGAGCGGCGAGTTCAGCGAGGATGAGTCGGAGTTCGAAAAGGCAGGTTTCACTCCGGTGCCCGCGCTTCGCGTGAAGCACCCCCGGGTCAAGGAGTCGCCGGCGGCGTTCGAATGCCGGCTGCGCGAGAAGACCGAGCTCGGGCCCGGGCGGGTGTTCCTGTTCGGAGAGATCATCATGATGCACGCGGCCGAAGGCATCATCGATCCGAAGACGCGGCGCGTCAGCGAGACGCTCTACAAGCCGGTCGGCCGCCTTTGGGGCAACCGCTACTGCACCACGCGCGAGCGTTTCGCGCTGCCCGGCGAGCTGCCGAAGTAAAGGCCTAGGCCTTTCGCCAGGTGCGCGCGACCACGCCCGACAGCGTGCGCCAATAGCCGCGAGTTTCGTGCTGAAGCCGCGGTTGCATCTTCGAATGCAGGGCCGGCAGCGCGTGAAAATGCACTGCCGGGTAGGCGTGGTGCTCGGTGTGGTATGGCATGTTCCAAGCAAAAAAGCGCACGACCGGATTGGTGTGGATGGTGCGTGTCATCTCGAGCATGTCGCTCTTTAGCGCGCAACCGGTGTGCTCGGCGAGCAGGTAGTTGCGAATGAAGAACTGCCCAATCATGCCGGGCGCGATCCACAGCCAAATCAGCGCCCAGCTCTGCAGCGCCACCGACCCCGCAAAGGCAAGCGCATAGGCGAGCACGTACAGGCGCGCCTCGAGGACGATCCCACGGCGGTTGTCTTCCGGGACCCACGGCTGCGGAACCCGTCCAAGCAGCGCGTGCTCCAGGCTGTTGGAAATGCGCCGCTTCCAGTTCTGCATGCCGCTCGCAAGCCAGGCGTACTCGACGGCGTTGCGCGGCTTGGGCAGGGCCAGCTCGGGGTCCCGCTCCGGGTCCTGCGTGTAGCGGTGGTGATCCCAGTGGAACCTGCGGTAGTAGCCAAAGGGCAGCAGCAGTGTGAAGCCGGCGAAATGCCCCACCGCCTGGTTGATCCAACGCGAGCGAAACGCAGTGACATGCGCCGCCTCGTGGAAAGGGCAGAACAGGAAGCTCAGGACGTAGCCGTGCGCGACCAGCACTGGGATGACCCACAGGCTGTCGCGCAGCATCCAGACCAACGCCCCGGTGCAGGCGAGAACCCCGAAGTGCCCCGCAAGCCAGGGCAGGGCCTTCGCATTTGAACGCACCGCGAGGGCCTTGAGCTCAGCGGCCCGCAGCCTGGCGCTGTGAGCAATGACCGGATTGTCGCCGCCTGCAGGTCCGAACTGCGATTCGCCGGGGGGCGCGGCCTTGGTGTCGGCAAGAGCACTCATGAATTGAAGACTACCGGAAATTTGCGCGGGCGGAGCATAGTTCCCGCCCGGCGGGCCAACCCTTGCCGAGCTCTGCGCTTCCTCTGCCCTGCCCGGTCCACGCGTGTCCACAATCGCTTGCCTATGGGTGCGCTCGCCCGTGACAATATGGGAACGATTCGCAAAGAAGAGGCTGCCGTGATCAAACCCGCCGAAGCAATGTCCGACCGGCTCGTCCCCTGGGACAAGGGCGACGCCATCGTTCTGCAGCCCGACGAGGGCGAGTCGTACTGGCAGCCGAAACCGGCCAACGGCTACAGCACGGTCAAGGTCAGTCCGCGCAATTGCCGCTCGAACCACACCTCGTTCGGCGTGCAGGTCATCGCGCCGGGCGGCTATGTGCGCGAGCACTGGCACGACTCGCACGACGAGATCCTGTTCTGCTTCGAAGGCACCGGCACCTTCCTCATCGACGGCGTCGCCCACAAGGCGGTGCCCGGTACGACGGTGTTTGCCGGTCGCTGGGTGAAACACAAGATCATCAACGACGGCCCCGGCGAGTTCAAGATGACCTGGACCTACCTGCCGCCCGGCCTGCACGACTTCTTTGCTGCGATAGGCAGGCCGCGCTCCGCCGGCGAGCCGGCGCCGGAGCCGTTTGTGCGCCCGGACAATACGCTCGCGGTGGAAAAAGCCTCGGGTTTTGGCCCCAATATCGGCGACTAGCCAGGTGAATGCCCCGCTCCCCGCAGGCGTGACCACACAATCGCTCCGGCGGCATCTCGATGCCCTGGAAGCCGCCGGCAAGCTGGAGCGTTTCGATGCGCCCGCCGATGTCGACACAGAAGTCTCGGCCGTTTCCTATGTCACCTATGTGAACAGCCAGAAGGCATGCCACTTCACCAACCCGACGGGATTTCCCGGCTGGGAGGTCGCCAGCCAGCTGGTCATGGACCGCTCGATGTGGGCCATCGCGCTCGGCGTGCCCGAGAGCGAGGTCGTGGAAACTTTCGCCCGCCGCCTCGCGCAGCCTATCGCCCCCGTTATCGTCGGCAAGGGGGCCGTTCAGGAAGTTTTCGAGGAAGGCGACGCCGTCGACCTCATGAAGATCCCGGCGATGTGGACTTCGCAGCGCGACCCCGGCCGCTACATCGCCTCCGGCATGTGCATCATCAAGGACCCCAAGACCGGCATCCGCAACATGTCGGTCCACCGCGCGCAGATCCTCGGCCGCAACACCACCGGCTACTACATGCTGCCGCGCCAGGCGATGCGCATCCACCAGATGCACCAGGAGCTCGGCCGCCCGATGGAGGCGGCCATGGTGATCGGCGGCCATCCGTTGATCATGTTCGCGGCGGGATTCGTCGCGCCTTTCGGCATGGACGAGCTGGCCATTGCCGGCGGGCTGCTGCAGGAACCCGTCCGGCTGGTGAAATGCCGGACCATCGACATCGAAGTGCCCGCCGATGCCGAGCTGGTGCTCGAAGGCGAGATCCTGCCCGACGAAATCGCGCCCGAGGGCCCCTTCGGCGAGGTGACGGGCACTTATTCGAAGGTCGGCACGGCGCCGGTGTTCCGCGTCAAGGCGATCACGCGCCGCAAGAGACCCCTGTTCTATGCGATGAGCTGCGGCATGCCTCCCTCCGACGCTCATTCGATCACCTGCGCGGTGGTCGAGTCCAAGCTCTCCGACCATCTCAAGGGCGTGGATGGCGGGCTCCTCGACATCCGCGACATCCGCTGCCCGGGCGGGATGTCCCCCCTGATCGTCGCGCTGCGCATGCAGCCGCGCTATGCAGGCCAGGCACGCACGGCCCTGATGGCCGCTGCGGCGAGCCCGTACCTGCATCCCAAGCTGCTGGTGGCCGTGGACTCCGACGTGGACATCAGCGATCCCTGGGCCGTGCTGCGCGCGCTGTCCTCGCGCTTCGATGCCGCCACCGGCCTTACCCGCATCGACCGCACGCGGGTATTCACGCTCGACAACGCGTCGCCGCTGGATCCGGGCACGAATCCGATGCACCGGATCGGCACCAAGGCGCTGTTCGATGCGACGCTGGACCCGCTCATGGAACCGGCCGAGCGCGCCCGCTACGGGTGGATGGCCCGCCCGGCCGGGCGCGAAGAATGGGCTCAGGCGCTCGGCGTGGCCCCCAAGGGCTTTGCCTTTGCGATGCGGGACCGCTCGGAAAATCCCATTGCGCCCGAAGAGACGGCCGCGCCCGCGCTCAGATCGACGCGGCTCGACGCGCTCCAGACGGATGCGCGCCAGGTATTCACCGGCGTACTGGTAGTGGGCGATGCGTTGTGCCTGGTGCGGGCCTTCCGCTCGGGCGAAGTGCTCCAGATAGCGCTCGACAGCCCGCGCCTGGCGATGCTGCTCGCGCGCCGGCAGCGTGCGAGGCTGGTGCTCGGTGCGCCCGCCGCCGTGGTGCTCGCAGCGGCGATCGGTACGCTGGGCGCTCACGCCGACTTCGCGCTTGCGGGCGGCCTCGCCGGCATGCCGGTCAAGCTGGTGGGCACCGTGGGCCTGCGCTATCCGGTCGCCGCGCGCGCGCTGATCGACGGCGAGATCGACCCGACCGCCGCCAGCCGCACCACCGCCCTGCCCGGCATTGCCGGATACGCGGGCGTGCCCCTCGACACAGTGCGATTCACTTTCGACTCGTGCCGCAGCTTTGCCTCCAGCGCAGGCGCCGCGTTTGATCTGGAGGGCGCAATGGCAATCGCGAGCGAAATCCTCACCGCGCGCCACCTGCGCTCGATCGAGGGCGGCCTCGACTTGCACGACGTGCACTGCCCTTCGCAATGCGGCGGATTGGTCACCGTAGTCCAGCTCGCGCCGCGTGTGGCGGGCCAGGCGAAAACGGCGCTGCTGGCTGCGCTATCGGGACCGAGTACGCTGGCGAGGCTTGCCATCGCGATCGACCCCGACGTAAGCGCGACCGACCCGGCCGAACTCATCTGGGCCATGGCCAGCCGTGTGCATGCGCAGACCGACATCGCGATCATCCAAGGTGCCGGCGGCCCATCCTCGGACTCGCTTGCCAGCGCCGTGGGCCGCGGCGCGGCGCAAAGCACGAAATGGATCTACGACGCCACAATCCCCCTCGGCATGGCCGGGGGCGAAGGGCCGGACGCCTTCGCCCGCGCCACGCCGAAAAACCTTAAATCCGGGACAGACCACGTTTAATCCGGGCGGCCGGAAAACGTGGTCTGTCCCGGATTATTCGGCCTTCGCGCCGGATTCCTTCACGACCTTCGCCCACTTGACCAGTTCGGCGCGCACCAGGTTGCCGAGATCCTGGGGCGAGCCGCCATTGATCGTATAGCCCTGCGCCATGAGCTTGTCGCGGATGTCGGCATCGGCCAGCGCGACGGCAAACTCCCTGTTGAGGCGCTGAACTATTGGCTCTGGCGTGGCGGCGGGTGCAAAGAGTGCGAACCAGGTCGACACCTCGTACCCCGGCACGCCCGTTTCGGCCACCGTGGGCAGGTCCGGGAATGCGGCCAGCCGGCGCGCAGTCGTCACGGCAATCGGCCGCACGCGCCCGTCCTTGATGAGCGCGAGGGAAGGCGGCATATTGGCGAACATCACGTTGACGTCGCCGCGCGTGACCGCAACCACGCCCTCCGAGCTGCCTTTGTACGGGACGTGAACCATCTTCACGCCGGTGAGCATCTCGAACAGGGCGGCCGACATGTGCTGCGAGGTTCCGGAGCCATTCGAGGAATAGGTAATCGTGTTCGGCTGCGCCTTCGCCGCGGCAATCAGCTCGGGGATGGTCCGGTACGCCAGCTGCGGGTTGACGATCACTACGTTGGGGATGCTGGCGAGGTTGATCACCGGCGCAAAATCCCTCGCCGCGTCGTAGCCGACTTTGGAATACAGCGCCGGATTCACGGCATGCGAAGCAGCGGTTCCCATCAGGACCGTGTAGCCGTCCGCTGTCCCCTTCGCGACTTGCTCGCTGCCGACGCTGCCCCCGGCGCCGGGACGGTTCTCGACCACGATCTGCTGGCCGAGCGCCGTGCCGACCTTGGGGGCGATCACGCGCGCAAGGATGTCGGTGCTGCCGGGGCCGTACGGGACGACCCAGCGGATCGGCTTGGTCGGGTAAGCCTGTGCATGGGCGAGCACGCATACGCAGCCAAGGGCCGTTGCAGCAAAAATATTACGGATGATTCGTGTCATGAGATCCCTCGTATTCTTTTGTACGTCTCGGCATACGTTAATGCAAATCCCCCGCCGCGGGAACCTGGGCTACGATGCCGTTTCGAAAAGGAGCCCGCATGCCGTACTGTCCCCTTCCCGATTCCCCGCATGGCGCCGGCCGCCTGTACTACGAAGGGCAAGGCGCGGGCGAGCCGTTGCTGTTCGTCGCCGGCCTCGGCGGGCTCGGGGCGTTCTGGAGCGCGCAGCTCGGCGTGTTTGCGCAGACGCACCGGGTCCTCACCTACGACCATCGCGGCACCGGCCAGTCGACGCATTCGCCGATCCGGTACTCAATTGCGCAGATGGCAGACGACACGCTGGCCCTGCTCGACCACCTGAAGATCGATCGCGCGCACTTCGTGGGCCACTCCACCGGGGGCGCGATCGGCCAGCACCTTGCGGCCCATGCTCCCGCACGCATTGGCGACCTGGTCCTGTCCTGCACATGGCCGCGTGCGGACGCGTATTTCCGGCGGCTGTTCGAGGTGCGCAAGACGGTGCTCGAATCCCAGGGCGCGCGCGCGTACACCCAGCTTGGCAACCTGCTGCTGTTTGCGCCCTACTATTTCACCGCCAATGCGGCGGCGATCGACCAGCGTGCGGAGGCTTCGCTGGCGGGGCTGGCGCCGAAGGAAATCCTGGTCTCGCGCATCGATGCGATCCTGGCATTCGACGGCTGGGATGCACTTCCCGGTATTGCGCACCGCACGCTCGTGGTCTGCGCCAAGGACGACATGGTCACGCCGGCGTACTTTTCGGAGCAGCTCGCCGCGCGCCTGCCGAATGCGACGCTGGCCCTGATGGAGCGCGGCGGCCATTTCTGCCCGGCCGCGGAGCCCGCGGAATACAACCGGCTGGTGCGCGACTTTCTGCTAAATTGTTGAACTTATATTTCATAAGATTGGCTTCTACAGCCAATCCCATGCCAATTTAATTTCCGGATCCGGAAAATACTATAGCCCGGCCCAGTTCAGCCTGATGCGCGCGATGGCCATGCCCACCGCCGCCTGCGACGGCTCGACCACCGGGATTCCGACCTCGTCCTGGAGCGGCTTGCGGTAGCGCGCCATGCCGGCGCAGCCCATCACGATGACGTTGGCGCCGTGGCCGTCGCGCAGGGCCTTGCCCACGTCGACCATGCGGCCGAAGGTTTTCTTCTCGTCGGACAATTCCGTCACGCCCAGGCCGACCGGCAGCTCGCCGGCCAACCGGTCGACGACGCCCATCGCGCCCATGTAGCGCAGATGGCGCGGAATGGATTTCTGCAGGATCGCAATCACGCCGAACCTGTGTCCCAGGGTCAATGCGGTCAGCACGCCACACTCGGAGATGCCGAGTACGGGTTTTGTCGTCGCCTCGCGAACGGAGAACAGGCCCGGGTCGCTGTAGCAGGCAATCACGAAGGCCGCGTAGTCGGCTTGCCTTTCGCGCACCAGCTTCACCAACGGCGCGACCACGCTGTCCACGTGCTGCTGGGTCTCGATGCCCGGCGGGCCTTCCTTCAGGGTGACGCATTCGATTTCGGGGCCACCCGCCATGCGCAGCGGCGCCATGGCCTCGTCGATGCCCTTGGTCACGGCTTCGGTCGAGTTGGGGTTGATGACAAGGATCCGGTCCACTATCGCATCGCCAGTTGTTTGTGCTCGAAACGCGAAAGCAGCCGCACCAGCGGCCACAGGCACACGAGGTAGATGATACCCGCGGCGATGATCGGCGTGGCGTTGTAGGTCAACGCCTGGGCCTGGCGGGCGGCGTAGAGCAGCTCGGGCAGCGCGACGACGCTGGCAATCGAGGTCAGCTTCACGACCTCCAGCGTGTTGCCGATGAGGTCGGGCAGGACGTTGCGCACAGCTTGCGGCAGGACCACATGTCGCATCGCGTGCCGCGAGGAAAGCCCGAGCGAGCGCGCCGCTTCGATCTGGCCGCGCGGGATCGACTCGATTCCGGCGCGGAAAATCTCGCCGTAGTAGCTCGAGGTGTTGAGCAGGAAGGCGAGCGCGACCGCGACGAAGGGCGGCAGGTCCAGGCCCAGGAACGGCAGGCCGAAAGCGATGAACATGAGCAGCACCAGCGGCGGGAAGGCGCGGAAGAAATCGACATACGCGACGACCGCCCAGCGCATCCAGCGCCTTGGCGCGCGCGCAGCCAGCGCCACCGCAAGGCCGCCAATGACGCCCAGCGGGATCACCACCAGGCAGAGCAGCAGCGTCATGCCCAGCCCCCTGAGCAGGTACGGCCAGGCCTGCTGCAGGATGCCCAGGTTGAAGAAGTTGAGGAGGAGGCTTTCCACTGGATCGACCCGGGCTCAGCGCTTCCAGGCAAAGCGCGTTTCCACCCAGCGGCCGAACCACACCACGGGCAGGAACAGGATCAGGTAGGCAATCGCCCCCAGCGTGAGCGGCGAAGGGTTGTAGGAGAACGAATAGGCACCCTGCGCCTGGTAGAGGATCTCCCCCACCGCGACAACGGCGCCCAGGGCGGTATTCTTGGTGATCGCGATCGTACGGTTGGTGAGCGGCGGGATGGTGATTCGGACGGCCTGCGGCAACACCACGTAGCGCAATGCCTGCAGGGAGGTCAGGCCCGTCGAGCGCGCGGCTTCCCACTGCCCCTTGGGCACAGCCAGCAGGCCGGCCCAGAAGATTTCCTCGGCGTACGCGGTCAGCACCAGCGACAGCGCCAGCCACGTCGCCACGAATCCCGTCATGCGCACGCCGACGGTGGGCAGCGCGAAATAGAACAGGATGATGACCACCAGCGGCGGCAGCGCGCGCAGCGCATCTACGAACACCACGATGAGGAAATTGACCGGCTTCACACGGAACGCACGCACCACGGCCAGCGCCAGCCCGCACGCGATGCCGGTGACCACGACTGTGAGGGCGAGCTGGATCGTGACGAAGAACCCTTCGACGATCTTCGGCAGGTACTGCTGCATCACCTGCCAGTTGAAGAACGTGTCGGCGAATTTACCCATGCCGCGCCGACCGGCTATGCCGGCCTATTTACAGCGGGGCGTGTGCGCCGTCGGATCGTACCCGGCCAGACCGGGCACGCCGTAGCCCGGGAAAGGGGTGACCGCCGCCGATCCCGGCTCGGGTTTGTGGCCAAACCATTTCTCGTGCAGCTTCGCGACCGTGCCGTCGACTTTCATGCACTCGATCGCCTCGTCGAACGCGTTGCGCAGCTTGGGGTCGTCCTTGCGGAACACCGCGCCCCAGACCAGGCCCTGGTCGACTTTGAGCGTGGCGAGCTTGAGCTGGTTGTTGGAGCGGAACACGGCATACGCGCCGGTGGTGTTGCCCGTCAATCCCGTGTCGGCGCGCCCCGCGATAATCGCCTGCATGGCGTCCGCGTTGGTGCCATAGGACTCCGACTTGAAGCCGTACTTCGCCGCGTTGTCCTGCAGCCACTTGTCGTAAGCCGAGCCCTTGTTGGTGGAGATGGTCTTGCCCTTGAGGTCGTCCAACGACTTGAGGTCGGGCTTGCCGGCCGGCACCACGAACGAGTAATACGTATTGAGGTAGCCCTCGGAGAACAGCAGGTTGGCGGCACGCTCCGGCGTCACCGTGGTCGGCGCGCCGACGAAGTCGAGCTTGCCCGCGTTCATGGCCGGAATCAGCCCGGAGAACTCACCCGAGAAGACCTCGATCCGGCGGCCCA
>JBBQNG010000093.1:0-14879 GCA_038329645.1 Burkholderiales bacterium | reverse complement strand
ACCATCCCTCGCCCGCGCGATCGTCGATCAACCGCTCGACGTTAAACGGGGTCAGACCCGGTTTTTCTTTTTCCATGGTACGCGCATGCTACCGCGCATTCACTTCGACCTGCCGGCCCGTTTCGATCGCGCACAGAGTCGCTTCGAAGGCCGCGACGGTGTCGAGCATCTGCACGGGCGTCACCGGGAAAGGCGCTGCGCCTTCGATTGCGTCGGCAAAAGCCTCGAGCTCGGCGACCAGCGAGTCGGCCGGCTCGAGGCGAACCGGCAGCGGCATTGCGCCGCTCCTCCTCAGGATCAGCTCGGTTTCGCCGAGCACTTCGGCCGAGCCCGCGGACCCGAAGACATGGATGCGCCAGTAGAACGGTGTTGCGCGAACGGTCGCCAGGAGCCCGCTCGCCCCGTTCTCGAACTCATACAGGGCCGAGACCGAATCGAGCGGCGCCGGCTCGGGCTTGCGCGAGACAAGCTGCGCACGCACGCTGCGCACCGGCCCGAACAGGCACGTGAACGTATCGAGCACGTGGAGGCCGGCGCCGGTCATGCCGCCGCCGGGCGATTCGGCCGGCGACAGCCGCCAGCCGCCCAGAACGCGGTTGGAGTTCTCGTTGCTGTTGTGGCCTTCGATGTGCAGCAGCTCGCCGAGCTCGCCGCGGGCCACGATGCGCTTGAGCTCGACGATCGACGGCCAGAACCGCCTGTTGTGGCCCACGCCGAGGACAACGCGCGCCTGGCCGCAGGCATCAATCATCGCCCGCGCGTCGGCCGAGTTCAGTGCGAGGGGCTTCTCGCAGAACACGTGCTTGCCGGCTTTGGCGCACGCAACCACCTGTTCGCGATGCAGCGAATGCGGCGTGGCGAGCACGATTGCGTCCACCGCCGGATCGGCGAGTGCGCCGGGCAGGCTGTCGCCAAGCGCGATGCCGTGCAGGGCCGCGAATTTTTGCGTCGCCTCATTGCCGATTTCGGAAGAGGTTTCCACGCCGCGCACGAAGCGCAGGCGCGCGCCTTTGCCCTGGACAGATTCGACGAAGCTGCGGCCCCACCGGCCGAGGCCCGCAATCGACGCTAGGATCACAGCGGGCGAATCACAGCGGGCGGATCACAGCGGGCCGATCATCGGCTCACTTCGGGCGGCTCGATCGGATCGCTTCGATCACCGCGGCGCTGTCGCGCTCGTCGCCCCCTAGGGCAATGGCGATGGCGAGCAGCGCGGCGTTGGCCTCCATCATGGGCAGGTTCTGGCCGAGCCGGTGCGCGGTCTCGAGCATGATCTTGGCGTCCTTGAGGGTCTGCGCGATGTGCGACTGGGGCGAATACTCCCGGCGCACCATTTTGTCGCCCTTCTCGTCCATCACTTTCGATGCGGCCTGCGACCCGCGCAGCACGCCGAGGAATTCGGCCGGGGCAAGGCCCAGGCGCTCGGCGAAGACGAGGCCCTCGGCAAGCGCGGCGCGATTGAGCTGCAGGACGAGATTGACTGCGAGCTTGGCCTTGGCCGCGTTGCCGGGCGACCCGAGGAAGAACCGTTGCGGGCAGATCGCGTCCAGCAGGTCGTTGACCTCGTCGATCGCTCCTGGAGGTCCGGCTACGAGCCCGACACCCTTGCCGGCCTCGACCTGCGCGCTGGTGCCGGAGATCGACGCCTCGATGAGCGTGATGCCGTACCTTGCGGCGCGCGCGGCCGCAAACGCGATACGCCGCGGCTCGACCGTGGTGGTGCACACGACATGCATCGGGTGCGCAGTCGTCTCGAGCTCCTCGACTATCGCTTCGACCTGGGTGGTGTCGTACACCGCGAGCACGATGCGCCGGCATACAAGGCAAATCTGGTCGGCCGAGGCTGCCACCTCGATCCCGGGCAGCAGCAGCGCCTTGTCGGGGTTGACGTCGAAGCCGAGCACGCGGAATCCCGCGCCGAGCAGGCGGTGGGCGAGCGCGCCGCCCATCAGGCCCAGCCCGATCAGCCCCACGGGCTCTGCGCGCGCATTGCTCAATCGATTCTCACTCGGGCTGCATCCCGGCTTCCTTCGCGTCGCGCGCCCACTTTGCGATCTCGGCCTTGATGAATTCGGCGAAGGGTTCCGGGCCGATATTGGAAACTTCGAGGCCGGTGTCGGCGAGGCGCCCTTTGATCTCCGGCCGGTTCAGTCCCCGGGCCATGGTTTCATAGAGCTTGCTGACGATTTCGCGCGGCGTGCCGGCGGGAGCGACCAGCCCGTACCAGAGCGAAACGTCGAAGCCGGGCACGTCTTCGGCAAACGCGGCGAGAGTGGGCGCGAGCGGCGTGCGATGCAGGGCGGTGACGCCCAGGCCCTTGAGCTTGCCGCCCTTGATCTGGCCGAGCGCGACCGCGTAATCGGCGAACGTGAAATCGACCTGGCCCGAGAGCACGTCGGCCACCGCGAGCGACACGCCCTTGTAGGGAACGTCGACCGACTTGAATTTCCCGAACGCGCGCACTTTTGCGATCGCCACCTGCGAGCCGGCCGAGCCATAGCCTGCGGTCACGCCCGCGGGCCTGGAGCGCGCGTAGGCCGAGAACTCGCGCAGGTTGTTCGCGGGCAGGTCAGCCTTCACCAGCAGGATCATCGAGGTCGAGATGATGCGGCCGATCGGCGCGAAATCCTTCACGGGGTCGAACGGCAGGCTCTTGAACAGGGCCGGGTTGGCGCCGTGCGGCGTGTTGGTGGTGAACAGCAGGGTGTAGCCGTCGGGCGCGGCACGCGCGACTTCGGCCGTGCCGACATTGGCAAGCGCCCCGGGGCGGTTCTCGATGATGAAGGGCTGGCCGAGCGACTCCTGGAAATTCTGCGCGACGAGGCGCCCGATGTTGTCCGGTCCCGTGCCGGCCGGGTAGGGGACGACGATGCGCACCACCTTGGCCGGGTAGCCCTGCGCTGCCGCGGCCGTCGCGATGCACGCGACCAGCAGGAGCGCGAACGCTCTCTTCATGGTGTCTCCTCGGTGTATCGGGCCAGTTTATCCGCACAGTAGAACGGCGGGCAAGGCGTGTATGATCCCCCGCGCTCCGCGCCGCACCACGCTTACCTATCCCCGGGAGGAAACCAATGCAGGGCCAGTCCATCATCCTGGGCACCGCAACGCCCGGCGGCGGCTTCCCGCTCTACGGGGCCGCCTTTGCCGACGCCATAAACGCCGCCGACGCCTCGCTCAACGTCGCCCCCCGCAACACCAAGGGCAGCACCGAGAACGTCCCTCTGCTCGAGACCGGAGAGCTGGACATTGCGCTGGTCCAGGGCGAGGTGGCCAACCCGGCGCTGGCCAGGGCCTCGAGCGGCCTGCGCATCATCGCGGCGATGTATTCCTCGCCCGGCATGTTTGTCGTGCGCGCCGATTCCCCCTGTCGCTCGATCGCCGACCTCGAGGGTCACGCCGTGGCTTTCGGGGCGAAGGGCTCGGGGCTGACGATTCTCGGCCGCACGGTGATCGACGGGCTGGGCCTGGACGCCGACCGCGACTTCAAGGCAATTTACCTCGACCGAGCGGGCGACGGTCCGCTCATGGTCCTCGATGGCCGGGTGGTGGCGCTATGGGGCGCCGGGATCGGCTGGCCCGGATTCATGGCGGTTGCTTCGAGCCCGCAAGGCGCGCGGTTCATCGTGCCGGACGCCACCGAGACCGCCCGGATCCTTGCAAAACACCCCTTCCTCAAATCGTTGACGATCGCCGCGGGCAGCTATCCGGGCCAGGCGGCGCCCATCGCTTCGGTCGGATCATGGAGCTACGTGGTGGCCAGGCCGGGCTTCGACGCGAATCTCGCCTATCGCCTCGCCCGCGCGCTGCACGGCGCCGAGGCCGCGCTGGCGGACAAGCTCGAGCAGGCGCGCGAGACGACCGCGGCCAATACGCTTGCGGCGGCGCCCGGCACCGCGCTCATCCACCCTGGTGTACTAAGGTACCTGCGCGAGATCGGCCTGGACCAATAGGAGGCGGCAATGGAGCTCAAGGAACTCTACGAACGCGGCCTGGCGCTGAGGAAGCGCATGTTCGGTGGGGCGGCGGTCGAAAAGCGCATGCACGCATTTGGCGAGTTTGGCGCGCCGCTGCAGAACATCATCAACGCCTATGCCTACGGCGATGTCTGGAGCCGCAAGGACCTGCCCGACAGCACCCGCAGCCTGGCGATGATCGGCATCACCGCCGCGATCAACCGGCCGGCGGAATTCCGCGTGCACGTGCAGGGGGCGCTGGCCAACGGCTGCACGCCCGAGGAGATCCGCGAAATCCTGCTCCTGGTCGCAATGTACTGCGGCATTCCCGCGGCCAACGACGCGCACCGCATCGCCCACGAAGTAATCGAGGAGGAGACGAGACGAGAAGAGGGGCCCCGCCCCTCCTCAGACCTCCCTGGTACTGCCTAGTCAGGCCGCGCCGGTTTTGGGGATGAATTTGAGCGCCACGCCATTGTTGCAGTAGCGCTTTCCCGTTGGGGGCGGGCCGTCGTCGAAGACGTGTCCATGGTGGCCGCCGCAGCGCGCGCAGTGGTATTCGGTGCGTGGCAGGATCAGCTTGAAATCCGTGCTCGTGGCGAAAGCGCCCGGGATGAAGGTGAAAAAGCTCGGCCAGCCGGTGCCGCTCTCGAATTTCATCGCCGAAGTAAACACCGGCAGCCCGCAGCCCGCGCATACAAACACGCCGGGGCGCTTCTCGTTGTTGAGCGGGCTGGCGCCGGGGCGCTCGGTGCCTTCATCGCGCAGCACGGAGTATTGCGCGGCGTCGAGGCGCTTTTTCCATTCGGCCTTCGCCAGGTCGAGCTTCTCGGTCGCGGCGGGCACCGCGGTGCCATCGGCGAGCAGGGTCTTCCAGTTCTTCTGCAGGTCATCCACGGAAACGGCTCCTTTCTTTGCGGCGGGTTGTGCGTGCGCATGCGCCGCAATGCCGAAAAACGGCGCGGCGGCAAGGGCTTTTACGAGCGAGCGGCGATCCATCCTTACCTCCTGGGGGCTTTCATGGGCGTTGGTCGCGGGGCATGCGTTAAACTTACACCGTGAGCGCCCCCGAAGAAACACTCGTCGAGATCGACAACCTGCATTTCGCCTACGGCGAGAACGTAATCTTCCGCGGATTGTCGCTGAAGGTGCCGCGCGGCAAGCTGGTGGCGATCCTGGGCTCCAGCGGCAGCGGCAAGTCTACCCTCCTCAAGCTGATCGGCGGCCAGGTCAAGCCTTCGTCCGGCGCGGTGCGCATGGCCGGGCAGGTCGTGCACGAGCTCGACAGCACGGCGCTTTACGCCCTGCGGCTCAAGATGGGCATGATGTTCCAGACCAGCGGCCTGTTCAGCGACTTGACCGTCTACGAGAACATCGCCTTCCCGCTGCGCGAGCACACCGATTTGCCCGAAGACCTGATCCGCCGCCTGGTGCTCATGAAGCTGCATGCGGTGGGCTTGCGCGGCGCTAGCCAGCTCATGCCCTCCGACCTCTCGGGCGGCATGTCGCGGCGCGTGGCGCTGGCGCGCGCGATCGCCACCGAGCCCATGCTGGCCATGTACGACGAGCCCTTCGCGGGGCTCGACCCGAT
The DNA here is from genome assembly GCA_038329645.1 of Burkholderiales bacterium. GTDB lineage: Bacteria > Pseudomonadota > Gammaproteobacteria > Burkholderiales > SG8-39 > SZAS-79. Next base: position 9,335 of record JBBQNG010000093.1, on the reverse strand, counting down.
ATCGCTCAACGTGATCGCGCAGCTCATCCGCAGGCTTAACGATGCGCTCGGCACGACCTCGATCGTGGTCACCTACGACGTAAGCGAGAGCCTCAAGCTGGTCGATTACATCTATGTGATCGACGACGGCAAGCTGGCCGGCTCCGGCACGCCGGCCGAGCTGCTCGCCTCGGAAGAGCCTTTCCTCAAACAGTTCCTGCATGCGCTGCCCGACGGCCCGGTGAAATTCGACCTGCCGGCGCGGCCGATGGCCGAGGACCTGCACTTGGCGCCAGCGTCCGGCAAGGTCGCCGCCTAAGCCGGGGCGGTTTGCTTTCCTCAGGAGAGGCCCGCCCGTGAGATCCGTTTATGAATCGCCGCGCCTGTCGGACATCGATTCGGTCAATCCCGATGTCGCTGCAAAGGCCACTCGCATCGTGTTCATCACGGCCGACCAGACCGCGCACGTGACGTGCTCGCTCGGCAACGAAGTGCTGCCGCAGCTGTTCCAGGCGCTGCTCGAAACGCGCCACCCCGGGATCCTGAGCCTGCTCGAGGCTGCGAAAGCGCGCGGCGCATGAGGGCTGGCAACGGCGCGGCGCTGGCCGCGCCGGTCAACAGCGCGGCGCTGGCCGCGCTGAGCGTCACGCAGATCGCCTCGTGGGGGCCGCTTTACTACGCGTTCTCCGTGCTGATGAAGCCGATGCAGGCCGAGCTCGGCTGGAGCCGCGACCTGCTGGTGGGCGGCCACGCGGTGGCGCTGCTCGTCTGGGGACTGTCGGCGTATCCCACCGGACGGCTTATCGACCGGTACGGCGGGCGCCTGGTCATGTCTGCGGGCTCGGTGCTGGCGGCGCTTGCTTTCGCGATGCTCGCTTACGCGCATTCGGTCGCCGTTTACTACGCCGCGTGGGTGGTGGCCGGCGTGGCGATGGCGCTGTGCCTGTACGAGGCTGCGTTCACGGTTTTGACAATCGCATATCGCGAGCGCAGCCGCTGGGCGATCACCGTGCTCACGCTGGCGGGGGGCTTTGCCAGTACGGTGTTCTGGCCGATCACGCAGGCACTCGTCGACGCGCATGGGTGGCGCAATGCGGTGCTCTGGCTCGCCGCGGTCCAGTTCGCCCTGTGCCTGCCGCTGCACGCTTTTGCATTGCCCGCAGCCTCGAAGGCGATGGCCGTGATTGAAAAGAAAGTCGCGCAAGGCCACGCGTGGCTTCGCTCCCCGGCGTTCTGGCTGCTCGCCATCTCGTTCACCGCCAATTCGTTCGTTACCGCGGCGATCTCGGTTCACGTCATCGCGCTGCTTGGCGAGCGGGGACTGGCCGCTTCGGACGCGGTGTGGCTGGGCGCGCTCATCGGCCCGATGCAGTTCAGCGGGCGGCTCATGGAGTTCCTGTTCGGCAAGCGGTTGCCGGCCACCGGCATCGGCACCGTCACCGTGCTGCTGCTTCCCGCCTCGCTCGTCATGCTCATGATTGCGGGGGCTTCGATCCCGATGCTGATGGCCTTCGTGTTGTTGTATGGCGCGGGGCTGGGTCTCTACACCATCGTTCGCGCGACCACGCCGGCCGAGCTTTTCGGGCGCGACAATTTCGGCGCGTTGAACGGCGCGCTGGCTGCGCCCTCCTTATTTGCGAGGGCGGCCGGCCCGATCTGCGCTTCGTTCGTGGTCACCGCATCGGGCGGCTATGCGGCTGCGCTATGGATGCTTCTGGGGGTTACCGTTGCGGGGGCGGCGAGCTACTGGGTGGCGGTGGCGCGCAAGTCCTAGGCTATTCTCGGGTCAATATGTACCTGTATCAGCACAAAAAGACCTGTAAACGCAGGCTGGAAGCCAATCCTGAAAATGAAAGTACGTGATTCGTTCCACGCTCACCCTTCCGGCGTCCGCGAGCAGGCGATCGCCGGCGTCTCCGCGACCTTGTCGTCCGTCAGGCACTCCTGCAGCATCTTCAGCGCGCTGGCGGTGTCGTCGACGAAGCGGAACAGCTTCAGGTCTTCCGCGCTGATCATGCCGTGGCGGACAAGGGCCTCGAAATTGATGATCTCCTTCCAGTAGTCCGAGCCGTACAGCAGGATCGGGATGCGGCGCTCGAGCTTGCCGGTCTGCGTGAGCGTGAGGATCTCGGTCATTTCGTCCAGCGTCCCGAAACCGCCCGGGAAGACGACCAGCGCGCGTGCCAGGTACGCGAACCAGAGCTTCCTCATGAAGAAGTAATGGAACTCGAAGCACAGGCCGTGCGAAATCCACTGGTTGGGCTTCTGCTCGTAAGGCAGGCCGATGTTGAGGCCGATCGTGCGGCCGCCCGCATCCGAGGCGCCGCGGTTGGCGGCTTCCATGATCCCGGGGCCGCCGCCCGAGCACACGATGTAGCGCCGCAGGCCGGGGGAGAGGCCTTTGGACCAGGTGGTGACCAGCCGCGCGAGCTCGCGCGCCTCGTCGTAGTAGCGCCCCAGCGGCCCGCCGGAGGCAATGCGCGCCGAGCCGAAAAACACGATGGTGTCGTGGATGCGCTCGCGGCGGAAAGCCTCCAGCGGCGCGAGGTACTCGGCCACGATGCGCAGCGGCCGCGCCTCGTCGCTGTCCATGAAGTGTTCGTTCTTGTAGGCGAGCGGGTTGCCGCCGGTGCTTCTCACCGCGTGCCCTCGCGCCCGAAATCGATGAAGCCGCGCTCGACGTCCAGGCGCAACAGCTTGACCCGTACGCGGTCGCCGACGTCGAGGCCCTTCGCACCTGTGACCAGCTTGCCCTCGGCTGACGGGTGGGAAACGCGCACCCAGGTGCCCTTGTCGGAGGCGCCGGTCACGATGGCGTCGAAGAGTTCGCCTATTCGCGTGGCAAGCAGGAGCGCCGCCGCAGACTTGCGCACATGGCGCTCTACCTTGGCGGCGTTGTCCTCCTGCCCCGTGCAATGCGCAGCCAGCGTTTCCAGTTCCGCATTCGCATAAGGCGCCGGCGCGCCAGCCAGCGCGGCCTTGATAAGCCTCTGCGTGAGCAGGTCGGGAAAGCGACGGTTCGGCGCGGTGGAATGGGTGTAGTCCTGCACCGAGAGGCCGAAATGCCCTTCGGCCTTCTGTCCGGGCAGCTCGACCGCGTATTCGCCTCGACCCAGGAGTTTCACCACCGCGAGCGACAAGTCGGGGAACCCTTTCGGGTCCGCATCGCGTTGTGCGGTGAGGAAAGCCTCGAGGGCCTTTGAGTCCGGCGTAGCGGGCAGCGCGCCGCCGCGGGCCTTGGCGAGCTCGCGGATGCGCTCCCATCGCTCGGGCGAGCGCAGCACGCGCCGCAGGGACGGGAAATGCTGCGCTTGGAGGAAGCGCGCATTCGCGCCATTGGCGGCCACCATGAATTCCTCGATCAGCTCCTTGGCCCTGTTCGGGGGATCCGGGGCAAGGTCGGCAAGCTCGCCGGCGGCGAAGACCGGCCGCGCTTCCGGCGTCTGCAGGCTCAGCGCCCCGTGCTCGTGCCGCAACCCCCGCATCGACTGCGCGACGCGGTCCTGGGTGCGCAGCTGCGCCTCCAGGGCCGGCATCGATGCCAGCATCGCCTGAAGATGCGGCGGCATCGCGCCGCCCTCGAGCCACGCGGCAAGCGAGTTGTACGCGAGCTTGGCGTGATTCCTCACCAGCGCGCGATAAATTGCCGCTGCGAGGACCGAGCCATCCGCGGCCATCGTCATTTCGGTCACGATGGCGAGCCGGTCGACGCCCTCGTTGAGCGAGGTCAGGTCGGTGGACAACTGCTCGGGCAGCATGGGGAAGATCCCGGCCGCGGTATACACCGAGGTCGTATTCGCCTGCGCATGCGCGTCGATTGCCGAACCGCGCTTCACGAGCGAGTCCACGTCTGCCACGGCGACCAGGATGGTGGTTTCGCCGGAAGCCGCCGCGCCTGCTACCGAGAGCTGGTCGAGGTCGAGCGAATCGTCGTTGTCGATCGAAGCCCAGGGCAGCGCGCGCAGGTCGCGCACACCATCCGGGCCCGGCGCCGCGCGCGACAAAGTTCCTATTTCCGCCAGCGCAGCCGGCGAAAAGTCCGCCTCCAGCCCGCGCTCCTGCATGACCTTGCGGGCGATGGCGGCCAGCATTCGATTGGAACCGGAAGCAGGAATTCCCATTCGTCGATCATACCTTGAGGTCCCGGGCATGCGGGGGCACCCCGGCGCAGCCGGCGTTGGGGCGGGTCTTCAGCGAGTGACCGGTTTCGGCGCTCCGAAGCTTTCGATGGTCTCGACCAGCTCGGCGAAGTCCACCGGCTTCACGAGGTGCGCGTCGAACCCCGCTTCGGCCGACGCCGCCTTGTCCTTTTCCTGGCCGTAGCCCGTGATCGCCACCAGGTGAGCCGCCCCGAGCGAGGGCATCTGTCGCATGCGCTGGGCAACCTCATAGCCGTTCATGCCGGGCAGGCCGATGTCGAGCAGGACGACGTCGGGTGCCTCGGCCGCGGCCATCTCGAGCGCGTGCGCGCCGTCGTGCGCGATGCGGGTGACGTGACCAGACACGCTGAGAAGGAGCGCGAGGCTTTCGGCGGCGTCCACGTTGTCGTCGACCACGAGGATGTTGCGCGGCTCGAGCGATTGCACCGTTGCGCGCAGCGGCTGCACGGCCGCCACGTCGTTCTCCGGCGCGGGCAGCGAGACCACGAATTCGCTTCCCCGCTCGGGACCGCCGCTCGACGCCGTGACCGTCCCGCCATGCATTGCCACGATGCGCTTGACCAGCGTGAGGCCGATGCCCAGGCCGCCTTCGGCGCGGTCCAGCGCCCGGTCGCCCTGCACGAAAAGGTCGAATGCATTGGCAATCAGTTCCGCGGTCATGCCGATGCCGCTGTCCTTCACCCGGATATAGATGCGGCCGCCGGCGCGCTCCAGGCGCACTTCGATCCGGCCGCCGCGCGGGGTGTACTTGCTGGCGTTCGTGAGCAGGTTGATCACCGCTTGCGACAGGCGGATCGGGTCGCCCGTGAAAAGCACCGGCTCGCCGGCGCCATCCATTTCGAGAGTGTGGCCCGCCGCCTCGATGCCCGCGCGCGCCGACTCGACCGCAGCGCCCAGAACGCCGCCGAGCTCGAGCGGTATGCGCTCGAGCACGATCTTGCCGCTCGTGATGCGGCTCACATCCAGCAGGTCGTCCACCAGGCGGGCAAGATGGTCGACCTGGCGGGCGACCATCTCGCGGCACCAGACGAGCTGCGAGGAGCCGGGCTCCTTTGCCATGATCGTGACGGCGTTACGGATCGGGGCGAGGGGATTGCGCAGCTCGTGGGCGAGCATGGCGATGAATTCGGTGGTCCTCTGGCCCTCGGTCTCCAGCTCGACCATGCGGCGGTGCTCCGACAGGTCGCGCATTACCATCGCAAAACCGCGCAGCGTGCCGTCGTCCCTGCGCAGCGCCGTGATCATGGAGTAGGCCCAGAAGCGCTTCCCGTCGCGCTTCACACGCCAGCCGGTTTCCTCCGCGAACCCGATGCCGCGCGCCATGTCGAGGTGCTGCTGCGGCTTGCCGCCGAGAATGTCCTCCCTGGGGTAGAACATGGCGAGGTCGCGGCCAATCGCTTCGGCCGGGGTGAACCCCTCGATGCGCTGGGCGCCCGCGTTCCAGCTGACGATGCCGCCCCGGGGTCCAGCAGGAAGATCGCATGGTCCTTGACGCCTTCGATCAGCAGGCGGAAGTTTTCCTCGCTCTGCCTGAGCGCCTCCTCCTGCGCGCGGCGCTCGGAGAGGTCGCGCGTGATTTTCGAGAAGCCCAGCAGCGTTCCTTCCGGCGAGCGCAGCGCGGTGATGATCACGTTGGCCCAGAAACGCGTGCCGTCCTTGCGCACGCGCCAGCCTTCGTCCTCGAAGCGCCCTGCCTTGCGCGCCTGCTTCAGCTCGTCTTGCGGCCACCCGCGGGCAACTGCATCCGGCGGGTAAAACCTGGAGAAATGCTGGCCGACAATATCCTCGGCGCTATAGCCCTTGATGCGCTCCGCACCGGCGTTCCAGGACCCGACGATCCCGTCGGGGGAGAGCACGAAGATCGCGTAGTCGGTGACGCCTTCGACCAGCGTGCGAAAAAGGTCGGTCTGGGCGCCGATCCGGCTGGTCGGGGGATCCTGTTTTTTATCGCGTGCAGCGTGTTCCACTTTGGGCGAGGCGGTCCGGGCAAGTGGTTGATGTTAAAGCACCGCCCCGGAACTGGCTGTCGGGCTCCGGCCTACACTGCGTGGGACGGACTGCCTTACTCCGCCTTGATCCCCGCGGCCTTGATGAGCGGCCACCACTTGTCGATTTCGGCTTTGTGGTGCGCAGCGAGTCCTTCGGGAGTCTGCTGCTCGCGCGGCGGGATCTCCTGCCCGAGGTCGGCAAGGCGTTTCTGCACTGCGGGATCGGCGAGCGACTCCATGATCGCGGCGTCGAGCTTCGCGATCACCGCCGCCGGCGTGCCCTTGGGCGCCCAGATGCCGTGCCACACCGCCATGTAGAACCCGGGTAGGCCGGCCTCGTCCACCGTCGGGATATCGGGTGCGGCCGGCAAGCGGGTTTTGGAGGTGACAGCGTAGGCGCGCACCTTGCCGCTGCGCACCAGCGGCAGCGCGCTTGCGGCCTGGTCGAACGACATGTCGATGTGGCCGGCCATCACATCCTGCATGGCTGGCGCGGAACCGCGGTAATGCACGATCTGGATCTTCGCGCCGGTGACGTTCTGGAAATACACGCCGCTCACGTGGGACGGTGTGCCCGAGCCGCCGGTGCCGGAGGAGACCTTGTCCTGGTTCGCCTTCACCCAGGCGACCAGCTCCTTGAGGTCTTTTGCCGGCACCGAGTTCTTGCTCACGATGACCTGCGGATTGCTCGCGATCAGCGCCACCGGCGCAAGGTCCTTGAGCAGGTCGTAGGGCAGCTGGTAGATCGCGCCGTTGATCACATGCGTGCCGATGTGGCCGATGCTCAGGGTGTAGCCGTCCGGGGTGGACCGAACCACGCGGCCCACGCCGATGCTGCCGCCCGCGCCGGTGGTGTTCTCGACCACCACGCTCTGGCCCAGCGCTCGCGTCATGCGCTCGGCGAAGATGCGCGCGATCGTGTCGGTGGGCCCGCCGGCCGAGAAAGGCACCACGATGCTGATTGCGTGGGTGGGGAAAGTCTGCGCAGCGGCGAAGGGGCTTCCCAAAAGCGCGGCGAGAAAAACCTGCGCGAGGGCGTGACGGGAAACTCGTCCTGCTTTCATTCGGTCACCTGGCGGGAATGCGCGAGCGGCTTGGCGCGATCGGTCGGAGTCGCGCACTCTAGGGCGTGACAGAGGGAGGGTCAAGGCAGGCGGATGAAAAAAATTCGGGCCCGGCCCGCAAAAGGAGACAGCCGGTAAAACGGCCGGGCCCGGTCGCATCGTTGCCAATGCGACGCCAAAACGGTTCGAATCTAACTGTCCCCGGGCGCCTTGTAGCGGCGCGCGACCGGCCGAAGCCGCGCCACGAGCGATGCAATGCGCACTTTTGCGCCGCGAACGGCGGTGCCCACGTGGATCCAAAGCCCGCTCAGGTCGAGAGGGGCCGGCGGTTGAATCTCTTTCCTGAGGCGCCGGTAGCGTGGCGTCACCGGTGAGCGTGGATTCTTGCGGCGCTCGCCTTGCGGACTTGGATGATTCTCCATCGCTACGCCCTTGGAAAAATGCCATCTGAAATCCAGATGCTAACCGTCCGAGAGGACCTGCAACATACTCCCGAATGCCTACGTCGCTTTGGCGGAAGGCCGGAAGGCCGGAAGGACTGGAGTGGGAGGCCAGCGTGTGCCCGGATGCCGGCAGCCAGTCTTGATGAAATCAGCCCCTTGGCGCATCATTGCATTACAAATGCAATACAGGAGTTTGTCATGAAGACCGCTGCCATTCCCGCGGTGAGGGTTCCGCCCGAACTGCGCCAGGCCGCCGAAGCAGTGCTGCAGACGGGTGAAACGCTCTCCGGCTTCGTCGAGGAAGCCGTGCGCAGGAACGTCGAATTCCGGCAGGCCCAGGGCGCTTTCGTAGCGCGTGGTCTGGCATCCGCCCGGGCCGCGAAGAAATCGGGCAAATATGTCTCCGCAAGTAGCCTGCTCGCCAAGCTCGCCCGCAGGCTTGCCAAGGCGAAGAAGCGCAAACCCGCTTCGGCGTGAACCGGTTCAAGGTCCGCTTCACCCCGGAGGCGCAAGACGATTTGCTCCGCCTGTTCGATTTCATGCTCGAACAGGACATTGGCGCGGCAGAGCGGGCGCAGGCGGCTATCGGCCAAGCCCTCGGGTTCCTGGAGGTTTTCCCGTTCGCCTGCCGCAAGGCACTGGGAGGAGACGGCAATCCTTTCCTGCGCGAATTGATCGTTCCGTTTGCCGCCTCGGGATTCGTCGCATTGTTCGAAATCGAGGACAACAAAACCGTTACCGTGCTCGCGCTCAGGCACCAGCGCGAAGAGGACTATCACTGAAATTCATCCGGCGCGTTTTTTCTTTGGGGCCTTGGGTTTCTTGTACTGCGTAAGCAAAGCGACTTCGCGCTCGAACGGGTCGCGGCGCATCAGCATCTTGATTTGCGCCTTGCTCACCAGCGGGTAGTGGCGAATCTCGTCGAGCTTTTCGGCGATGGTCCATGCGCCTTCCGTGCCCGTGACCCAGTCCTCCAGCTTCGCGCGGCGCAGGTCGTAGGGCACCGAGTACTCGCGCAGCGATTTGTGGTCGCGCCGGTTGGAGTACTCGTGGAGGTAGGACAGCGCAAGCTCGCGCAGGGTGCGATAGATGGGGTCTCGCCAGCGCAGGTCGGGCCCGTTGGTCTTGGAAATGCAGCCCCAGTGGCCCTTGCGCCTGAAGAGCGTCACCACATGGTCCGAATCCCTTGTTGCGCGCAGGTCGAGCAGCAGCGGCGGCTCGCCGTGCACCCAAAGCGCAGCGGCCGCGACCAGGGCGCCCTCGATGCAATGCGCGCGGCGGTCCCTGAGCACCATGCGCACCGTCGCGCACGAGTCGCCGTCGAGCTCGAAGTTCTGCTGCATGGCGAGCAGGTAGCTCTGGATTTTCTCCGGCGAGGAGAGCCGGCGCAGCACGGCGAACTCGGCTTTGGTGAGGCCCAGGTCGTCGATGGTGGCGCGGCGCTTCAGCGGCCGCTTTGCGCCCGTCGCAGCCATCTCAGTCGACCTTGACGTTCGCGCGCCTGATGACGGCCGCCCACTTGGGCGTCTCGCTCCGTACCAGCGCCAGGAATTCCTCCGATGTCCCACCGTCGATTTCGGTGTCGAGGGCCTTGTAGCGCTCGATCAGGATCGGCGTGGCGAGCGCTTTGCGAATCTCGGCCCCCAGCCGCGCCATGACTTCGCGCGGCAATCCCGCCGGGCCGATCACGCCGCCCCAGGC
>JBBQNG010000092.1:0-14889 GCA_038329645.1 Burkholderiales bacterium | reverse complement strand
GGCGGCTCGATCCGCGCGCCGGCCACGTTCTGCGGCCTTGCCGGCATCAAGCCCACCTGGAGCCGCGTCTCGCGCCATGGCGCCATGCCGTTGTCCTTCTCGATGGATACAGTGGGGCCGCTGACGCGGACGGTCGAGGATTGCGCGCTGATCATGGGCGCAATCGCGGGCGCCGACCCGCTCGACCCGACCGCGAGCCAGCACGCGGTCCCTGATTACATGGCCCACCTTTCGCAGCCGTCGCGCGACGTGATGCGCGGCATGCGCATCGGCACGACCAAGCGCTATTTCCACGACGCGATGGATCCACAAATCGAAAGCCTCGTCCAGGCGAGTCTCGAGACCTACGCCAAGCTGGGCGCCGAAATCGTGGAGGTTGATTTGCCCGACATGGAGCCATGGAGCTACGCGGCAGTAATAATCATCGCCGCCGAAGCCGCTGCGGCGCACGCCAACTGGATGCGCACCCGCCCCGGGGACTACTCCGACCAGGTGCGTGCACGCCTCGAGCTCGGGCTCGCGGTGCCGGCCACGACTTATATAGAAAGCCTGCGGCTGCGCGGCGTTGCTCTAAAGCAATTCTCCGCGGCGGTGTTCGGCAAGGCCGACATGCTGCACGTGCCCTCGGTCAACTTCCAGACCCCGACCATTGCGTCGACCGACGTCGGCGGCGGTGAAACGATGATGAAAGTCATGAATACCATCACGCGCCTCACGCGGCCGGCGAATTTCCTCGGGCTGCCCGCCCTGTCCGTGCCCGCCGGCTTCACGCCCGACGGCATGCCGACCGCCGTCCAGCTGATCGGCCGCCAGTTTGACGAAGCCAACCTGTTCGCGGCGGGTCACGCCTACCAGCAGGCGACCGGCTGGCACGAGCGGTCGCCGGTCAAGTGAATAGCTAGCCGGAGCACTGGCCGGGGCGGCCTGGCGGCCGCGCCCGTCCACGGTACTCGCTAGTCGCAAGGCTGTCGGACAAGGGCGATTTGGGCCGTAAGCGCGGGGCGCCAGCGAGAGTCAGGATCCTGCACGACGTTCCGCGTGCCGCAGCGTCCGGTTTTGTCCTACTCGGGATCCGCGCGGGCTTCGATGATGCCGGCGGCCGCTTCGATCGTTCCAGCGCGACTAACCGATCCGGTCGGGGTGTATGTGGTGACCGTCGAGTTCACCAGTCGCGAGATCCAGAACAGTTGGCAAGGGATCGAGCGTCCCGATGTGCGCCGCAAGATCGGCTTGTACGCGAACCAGTATGAGCGGCAGCGCGTATCGGGAGCCGTGCATTAGCGGGACAGGATATCGCCCGGGGCCACGACTATCGTCAGCTCGCCAGTTGCGCTGCCCGGCTCGGCTCCGGCATAGCGCTTCAGGCTCGAATGGACATGGGCGAATAACCTGCGGTCGGCGCGGGCGCGTTGCCCGTCTTGTGCATTGCGGTACTCCTTCAGAGCATGGGGAGCGATCGAGATCGCCACGCTGCGCGGCTTTGCGTCATCAACCGGTCCAGGCAGCCAGCACACGCTTATCTGGTTGACCTGCGGCATGAGCGCGATTTCGGCACCCTTGGGAAATAGCGGTCCGAGAAGATCTGCCCATTTCGCGAGCGTTGGCTGATGCATGGTTTTTGACTGTCTGGTTGTGACCGCGCAGAGCATTCTCCACGTCGGCCGGGCTGACGTCTGCGCGATAACTCACATACTTTGCAGATGAACGCGCGGACAAACCCGTCGCTTTCGCGCAAAATGCACTCATTTGGGTGCCGCCTGCGAAGCGGCATATCGATGAAGAATCTACGAGATTTAGATTCGTAGATCCGCTATTGACGCTGCTGAGATGGCAGTTTATTTGCCTATTAAGGAAACTTAATTCCTGAGGGAGGAGAAATGATTTCCCGGATCGTCGCTTTCCTTGCAGCGCTCGCTTTTTCGGGCGCCGCGATGGCGCAGGCTTGGCCGTCAAAGCCCGTGCGCCTGATCATCCCATTTGCCCCCGGGGGCCCCACCGACATCATCGCGCGGCTCGTCAGCCTGAAGCTCTCGGAAAGCCTCGGCCAGCCCATGGTGGTCGAGAGCCGGGCGGGCGCGGGCGGCAACATCGGCACCGCGGCGGTCGCGAAGTCCGCGCCCGACGGCTATACGGTGCTCCTCACAAGCTCGGCCTACGCCGTGAACGTCAGCCTCACTCCCAACCCGGGTTATGACGCCGAGCGCGATTTCATCCCGGTCGTGGTGGTGGCCAAGCAGGCGAACCTGGTCTTCGTGCATCCCGGGCTCGGGGTGAAAAATCTCGCCGAGCTGCTGGTTCTGGCGAAAACAAGAAAGCTCGCGTTCGCTTCGCCGGGCAGCGGGACCACCCCGCACCTGACCGCCGAGAATCTCTTCAACGTGATTTCGAAGCTCGACATGACCGCGATCCATTTCCGCGGCGCCGGCCCGGCCATCACCGCCGTGGTCGGCGGCGAGCCGCCGGTGGGCGCGGGCGCGGCCTCGACTCCGCTGCCGCACATCAAGGCCGGCCGCCTGCGCGCCATCGCAGTATCGTCCGCGACGCGTGTGGCGGCGCTCCCGGACGTGCCGACATTCGCCGAGGCAGGATTTCCCGGCGTCGAGGACGACACCTGGATCGGGATTTTCCTGCCTGCGGGCACGCCCAATCCGATCGTGCAAAAGCTCAACGAATCGGTGAACCAGGCGCTGCGGACCGCCGACATGAAAGAGCGGCTGGATACGCTGGCGTTCGAGCCCGTGGGCGGCACACCGCAGCAGTTCGCCGAATACGTGAAGGCGGAGATCGGCAAGTGGGGCAAGGTGGTCCGCGCCGGCAACATCAAGGCGGAGTGACCGCCCTGGGTCAGATGAACCTGAGGCCGGGCTTGAGTCCGAGGTAATACTGCCCGACGGTTTGCAGGTGGGCGAAGTTGCCTTGGATCTGCTGGGATACCGCATTGATGTCGCGCAGGCGGCGCTCGAAAGGGTTGCCCTCGAAAATGGCGGTCGCGCCGGCGTCCGAATAAGTTGCGTTCACCACTTCGCGCGCCTCCTGGATCGCATAGGTCGACGCCAGGCGCAGCTTGACCCGGGACTCGAAGCCCGCCTGGCCGGCTACGCACTGGTCCCACATTTCGCGCAGGATGCCGACGATCCACGCGCTCGCCGACGCCAGGCGCGCCTCCGACAAGGCGATGCGGGACTGGATCCACGCGTCGTCTCGCAGCGGATTGCCGGTGCCTGACGGGGTCTTCTTTGCCGCCAGCGCGACCAAGGCATCGAGCGTCGCACGCGCTACGCCGAGCCCTACCGCCGCAAACCCGGCCTGGTAGACATTCATCGGCGAGAACCGGTACAGCGGCCCGTTCTCGCGTCTCTCAGGCTCCAATTCGGGCTCGGCGTCTTGTGCAAGGTGATGGTCGCGGGCCGTTGCCCGGGGCACCAGTGAGTATTCGCCCGGGACGAAGAGGTCGCTCACCGAATAAGTGTCGCTCCCGGTGCCGCGCAGGCCCACCACATTCCAGCTGCCTTCCTTGATCGTCACCGCCGCGCGCGGGATGAGCATGGTTCGCTCCAGGGGCCGCCCGTCGGGATGCGTCAGGATTTCGCCGGCTTCGTCCGTACGGTGGCAATGCGCGCCCACCCAAGTCGCGTGGCGGTTGCCGCTGCCGAACCCCCAGGTTCCGTTTACCCGCCAACCGCCCTTTACCGGGGTGGCACGGCATTGCGGCCCCATCGAATAACCCCACGCCACTGCGGCACGGGCATCGCCGAATACCTTGTGGGCGGCGCCCGGGTCCATGTAGGCGGCCGACATTGAGCAGCCGGAGCTCTGCGCAACGCACCAGGCGGCGCTGGCGTCGCCGGCGGCGATCTCGCTCACCACCTGGAAAAACGTCGCCGGCTCGAGCTCCGCCCCGCCAAAAGTATGGGGGAGGAACATGCGGAACATCCTGGCCTCGAACAGCGCGTCGAGGACCTCCGCGGGCAAAGCACAGGCCGCGTCAATGCGCGGCGCAGCGGCCTCCAGCAGAGGTTTGAGCCTGCGCGCACGCTCGATCCATCCAAGCTCGATTTCGTTGCGGACCGCCGCGTTCACTTGCCCTTTTTCCTCCATGCCTCATACCGCGCGCGCGTGGCTTCGTCCGGAGGGTAGGTGCCGGGCAGTGGCCGGCCCGACGCGATTTCCTGCAGCACAAACGTCTCGAGCTCCTCCTGCGCGAACGCATCCGCAGCCACTTCGGCGGCGAGATGGCGCGGAATCACGACGACGGCTTCGGCATCGCCGACGATCACGTCGCCGGGATACACGGCCACGCCACCGCAGGCGATCGGCAAGTCGAAGTCGACCGCATGCTGGTGCGTAAGGCTTATCGGCGCTGCCGGCGCCTTGCAATAGACGGGAAAAGGCTGCGCAGCGATTTCGGGCGTATCGCGCAGGCCGCCATCCGAGACCAATCCCGCAACGCCACGCACCGCCAGCCGGCGAACCAGGATGCCGCCGGCGGATGCACACCTGGCGTCGCCGCGGCAATCGATGACCAGCACGGATCCCGGGGGCGTGACCTCTATCGCCCTGCGCTGCGGGTGCGCGGGATCCTGGTGGATTCCGACATGGTCGATGTCCTCACGTGCCGGAATGTTGCGCAGAGTGAACGCCGGCCCGACGAGCGGCCGGGCTCCGGGAGTAAGCCTGGAAACCCCCTGCATGACCTGGTTGCGCAACCCGCGCTTGAACAGCTGCGTCGACAGCGTCGCGCTCGAACAGCCCGCGAGCTGAGCACGCGTTTCGGCGGAAAGGTCTGCGGCCTGGCTCATGGACGGGAGTATTGCATAAGGGGCAAATTCTACTGCGTGGCCTGCGTTGTCCGTGAATTCGGATACGATGAACGATGCTTTCCACTGCGGATTCCCAGGCCCCGCCCCAGCGCGGGCAATTCATCGGGCTCCTGACGAAATCGCTTGAAGACGATACGTTCGTGAAGCTGGTGCTGGCGAAATACCACGGCCCCGAGCCCGGCTTGCAGCGCGTGATCGCGCGGCGCCTGACCGTGCGCGGCGAGCCGTGCCTGTCTTTCACCTATCGCTACAAGACCCGCGACGTCACGAAAAATGTCCCGCTTGCCGAAGCCATCCCGGCGATCGCAGATGTCCTGGGCAGTGAATTCGAGAACGCTCACCTGCTGACCACGGCCCAGGACATCCAGCTGGCGGTGAGCAGGAAGGGTAAGTACAGCCTGCGCGCAGGCCGGGCCGAGCCGACGGCATTGCCCTCCGCGGAGCACGATCGGGAGAAGCAGCGCTTTCTGGACCTCGAGCGGCCATTCCTCGCGGCCCTCGGCATCACCGACGACGCGCACCGGCTGATCCCGTCGATATCGCGCAAGTGGAAACAGATCAATAAATTTCTGGAAGTCCTTGACGGCGCGTTGGCCGAATCGTCGCTGAAAGAGGAGAAGCAGCTTCGCATCGTGGACTTCGGATCGGGCAAAGGCTATCTCACGTTTGCCGTCCACGACTACCTCACAAACACCCTTGGGATCGAAGCGCGCGTGACGGGAGTCGAACTGCGTGAGGACCTGGTGCAATTGTGCAATGCCGCCGTCGCCGGGCTGGGCATCGAAGGCCTTGCCTTCGAGAAAGGCGACATCCGCAGCCATGCAGCGGAGCCGCTAGACATCATGATCGCGCTGCACGCCTGCGATACCGCGACCGACTACGCGATCCATGCCGGCATGCGCTCAGGTGCGTCCATCATCCTGTCCGCCCCCTGCTGCCACAAGGAGCTGCGGCCGCAGATGCAGAGCCCGTCGCTGATGCGCCCCCTGCTGCAGTACGGCGTTCACTTGGGCCAGGAAGCTGAGATGGTCACCGACGGATTGCGTGCGCTGTTGCTCGAATCGAGAGGGTACGAGGCAAAAATCTTCGAATTCGTCTCGCTTGAGCACACCAGCAAGAACAAAATGATCCTGGGCGTAAAACGCGAGCGCCCCGCCGGCCGTGAAGCGGTCGAGGCGCAGATTCGCGAAATAAAGGCTTTCTACGGTATCCGCGAGCAAAGCCTGGAGAAGCTGTTGCAGGCCGACGCCACCCGGCGCTGACTTACCTCGCGGTAAGCCCCCCGTCGACGACGAGTTCCGCGCCCGTGACGAACGCACTGGCGTCGCTGGCGAGGAAAAGGATGCATTGCGCCACGTCCATGGCGCCGCCCAGGCGGCCCATCGGATGCATCTTTATCCAGCCCGCCTCGATGCCGGGGCGCATCGAGGCGTCGGCGCTTCCGAGGATACCGCGCGCCATGGGCGTGTCGATGATTCCTGGGTGGATCGAGTTGACGCGAATGGCCAGGCCTGCCTCGGCACATTCCACCGCCGCCGCCTTGCTCAGCAGCCGGACGCCGCCCTTGCTCGCGCAATACGCCGCCTGGCGCGAAAAGCCGTTGATACCGGCCACGGAGGAGATATTCACTATCGAGCCGCCCCGCGCTGCCATTGCGGCAATGGCAGCGCGCGTGCCGAGGAACACGCCATCGAGATTGACGCTCATCACCCGTCGCCAATCCTGCAGCGTGGTTTCGGCGATGCTGCGCACGAGCTCGATGCCCGCGCAGTTCACCAGAATATCCGGGCCGCCGTAGACGGCAACCGTTTCAGCCATCGCGCGCGCCCAGTCGGCCTCGCCGGCCACATCCATTGCGATCGCGAGGCCGTCGGTTTCCGAGGCGGTGCGCCGCGCGCCCGGCCCGTCGAGGTCGGCGCAGACGACCTTGGCGCCGTGCGCAGCCAGCAGGCGCGCCGCCTCGGCGCCAATGCCCGACGCGGCGCCCGTGATCAGTGCAACTTTGCCCTTCAGCGTCTCCATGCGCGTCATTGTCTCAGCTTCCGGGCGTTACCTGGCCAGGGTCCAGGCCCGGTGCGGGGGCGCCCGTCCGGGTCGCCTGAAATCCTCCGGCACGCTCAGGTGCGTGATTTCGCGCATGCGCAGCGCCTCGCCCAGCGCAGGATCGAGCTCGAACGAGCGCAGGTTGGTGGAGAAGAACAACTCGCCACGAGGGGCCAGCAAAGCGTGGCACTGGCGTATGAGCAGGGCGTGGTCGCGCTGTACGTCGAGTACCCCCTGCATCTTTTTCGAGTTCGAGAACGATGGAGGGTCGAGCACGATGACGTCGAAGCGGGCGGCGCCCAGGCTTGCATCGGCCAGCCAGGCGAAAACGTCGGCACGCTCGAGGACATGGGTCCGGGCGTCGATCCCGTTGAGCGCGAAATTGCGCGCGGCCCAGGCCTGGTAGGTGTTGGACAGGTCCACGGTGACGGAGCGGTTCGCACCGGCTTTCGCCGCATAGACCGAGAAGCTCCCCGTGTAGGCGAAGAGGTTCAGGAAGGCGGCCGGCTCGCCGTTGGCGATCCGCGCCGCGATATTTGACGCCACCAGCATGCGGCCCGGGCGGTGATCGAGGAACAGCCCGGTGTCGAGGTAGGTGTCGAAGTCGGCCTCGAATCGATGGCCGGCTTCCGCGACTACGAAAGTTTCGGCTTCGGCGCCGAGCTTTTCATACTGCGAGGTGCCCCTCTGGCGCTCGCGGCGCTTCAGGTGAAGCCGGTCGGCGGGAACTGCGCAGACCGTGCAGATCGAGTCGCAAACGGCGACCAGCCACGCGGTGTAATCGGCGTCGGTTCTCTGCCAGCCCGTGTCGATTTCCTGCACGTGCAGATGCGTTTCGGCGCGCGGCGACACGGTCCCGAACCAGTCGATTGCGAACGGAAACTGCGGGACGTCGCGATCGTAGATGCGGTAGCACGATATCCCGCGCCGCCGGGCCCACTTTTGCCAGTGGGCGAGATTCTTGCGCAGCCGATTGCCGAATGCGGTTACGTCCGGCTTGTCGCCTGTTGCGGGGGCCATTGCGGTATCTTAGCGGAGCGGGCAGCGACCAGGCCCAGTGCACGCCAGGGGGCGATGGGCTATTCTTGCAGCCGCGATCCCCGGATCTTCGACCCACCCTCAAGGAGTACGTCGAATTGGCCAAGCCAAATTTCCAGTACGAGAAACGCCAGAAGGAACTTGCCAAAAAGAAAAAGCAGGAGGAAAAGCGGCTCAAGAAGCTCGCCGCGAAAGCCGCCGGCGAGCCCGATGCGCCTGAAGGCGCGGCAGAAGGCCCGCGGGGCGAAATCGACGAGGTCAAGCCTGCAGGCTGAGAGGCGGCGGCCAATGAAAAAAGCCCGGCGAGCCGGGCTTTTTTTTCGCCTGATGCCTGGTTCAGGCGCTGTAGGCGACAACCTTCTGGCGCTGCCGCCCGAGGCCCTGGATACCCAGGGCCATCACGTCGCCGACCTTGAGGAAGACCGGATTCGGCTTCACACCCATGCCCACGCCGGGCGGAGTACCCGTGGTGATGATGTCTCCGGGAAGCAGGGTCATGTACTGGCTCACATAGGACACCAGGTCGGCGCACCCGAAGATCATGGTGCGTGTATTGCCGCCTTGCATTCGCTTTCCGTTCAGGTCGAGGAACATGTCGAGCACCTGCGGATCGGGGATCTCGTCGGTGGTCACGAGCCACGGGCCGATCGGGCCGAAGGTGTCGTAGCCCTTGCCCTTGTCCCATTGTGACGATTGCAGCTGGAACGCGCGCTCCGACACGTCGTTCACAACGCAGTAGCCGGCAACGTGCTCGAGCGCCTTTTCCTGCGACACATGGCGGGCAGCGGTACCGATCACTATGCCGAGCTCGACTTCCCAGTCGAGTTTGGTGGACGCCGGCGGTTGGATGACGTCGTCGTCCGGTCCGCTGATGCACGTGGTGGCCTTGCTGAAGATGATGGGCTCGCTCGGGATGGCCATGCCGGCCTCCTTCGCGTGGTCCGAGTAATTCAGGCCGATCGCGACGAACTTGCCGATCCCGACGTAAGGGACGCCCATGCGCGGGTTTCCTGCGACTACGGGAAGGGTCTCGGGCTTCAGGCGAGCAAGGTTTTTCAGGCCGCGCGGCGAGATTTCGTTCGGGCCGATATTGGCCACCACCTTCGACAGGTCACGCAGCTTGCCGTCCGCATCGATCATCCCCGGCTTTTCGAAGCCGTCCTTGCCATAGCGACACAATTTCATTCATTTCTCCCTGGTAATTCAGATTGTCATGCCGCCGTCGACGGAATACATGTTTCCGGTGGCGAATTTTGATTCGTCGGAGGCGAGGAACACGATGATGCCCGTGATGTCATCCACGCTCCCCAGGCGTCCCATCGGCTGGCGGGCGATGAAATCCTTTTTTGCCTGCACCGGGTCGGCAAAGGCATTGATGCGGTCATGCAGGGACGGCGTGTCCACGGTGCCGGGTCCGATCGCGTTGCAGCGCACGCCCTGTTTTACATAGTCGGCGGCAATCGCCTTGGTCAGCCCGATCACCGCTGCCTTGGAAGCTCCGTAAACGAAACGATTGGGCAGGCCTTTTACGCTGGAGGCAATCGACGACATGTTGATGATCGAGCCGCCGCCCTTGGCCAGCATGGCCGGCAGGAAAGCGCGGCACGTGTAGTACATGGAGCGCACGTTGAGGTTGAAGCTGAATTCCCAATCCTTGGGCGTGCACTCGAAGATCGACCCTTGGTGCACGTACCCTGCGCAATTGAACAGGATGTCGGCCGCGCCGATGCTCTTGGCCGCGGCATTGACTGCTGCTTCGTCCATCACATCCAGAACCATGGTCCGGATGCCGGGCTTTCCCCCCAGCTCGGCCAGCGTCTTGGCGTTCACGTCGGTCGCCCAGACTGTCGCGCCCTCGCGGGCGAACGCCTCGGCCGTCGCGCGGCCTATGCCCTGGCCTGCCGCAGTGATGACCGCGGTCTTGCCTGCGAGTCTGCCTGACAAGATGTTCTCCTGTTCGGTTGCCGGTCTTCGGGGAGCGCGGATTATAGCAACGCGGTGCGGCGCTGCGTCGCACCAGTCGGCGCCGCAATTTTCGCCTGGGCCTGAATTGGCCTGACCACTTGACCACACACCGGTGCGTTTGTTAGTCTCGCCCGCAAGCCGGTCCCCGCATTCCAGATGAAGTCCGGCGCACGAGACAAATGCCAATCCAGACAGTCGAACCGCGGCGCCTTTACCGGCAGATCGCAGACCAGATTCGTGCTTTGATCGCCGGCGGCGAGTTCACGCCCGGCGGCCGGCTGCCGCCCGAACGCGACCTCGCCAAGCAGCTGGGCGTGTCGCGGCCCTCGGTGCGGGAGTCCCTTATCGCACTTGAAATCGAAGGCCTGCTCGACGTGCGTGTGGGATCCGGCATCTATGTGACACAGCCGGGCGAACGCCGTGGCCAGGCCGAACTCACGGGCGAATCCGGGCCTTTCGAGGTCATGCGGGCACGCTGGATGATCGAGAGCGAATGCGCCGCGCTTGCCGCGAAGAACGCGACGCCCGGGCAGGTCCGGGCGGTGCGCAAGGCGCACGCCAATTATGTCGGCGAGAGCCGCCTGCACCACAACCCGCTCGATGCCGACCGTGCCTTTCACGTCAGCATCGCGGAAGCGACCGGCAACAGTGCATTGGTGCTCGTGGTCCAGACGCTCTGGGACCAGCGCGTCGGCCCCCTGTACCGGGCGCTGGAGCGCAAGCTCGAGTATCCCCTGATGGCGGCCGAAACGCTGCGCGAGCACCAGACGGTGGTGGCGGCGATCACGCGGCGCGAGCCGCGCGCGGCGCGCACAGCAATGAGGAATCACATGGACATGACCAAGAAGCGCTACAGCAAGGACTGGAAGGTGGAGCAATGAAATGGCTGCGGTAACCCTCAACGGCGTAAGGAAGGCGTTCGGCTCCACGCGCGTGGTGCATGGCGTGGACATCGCAATCGAGGACGGCGAGTTCTGCGTGCTGGTCGGCCCCTCGGGCTGCGGCAAGTCTACGCTGCTGCGCATGATCGCCGGGCTTGAGGAGATCACCGGCGGCGAGATCCGCATCGGCGAGCGCGTGGTCAACAACGTCGCCCCGAAAGAACGTGACATCGCGATGGTGTTTCAGAACTACGCCCTGTACCCGCACATGACGGTGCTGGAAAACATGGCATTCAGCCTGAAGCTCGCGAACGAGCCGCCCGAGGCGATCAAGCGGCGCGTCGATGAGGCCGCGTCTATCCTCGGCCTCATCGATTACCTCGCCCGCTACCCGCGACAGCTCTCGGGCGGGCAGCGCCAGCGCGTGGCGATGGGGCGTGCGATTGTCAGGAAGCCGCAGGTATTCCTGTTCGACGAGCCGCTGTCGAACCTGGACGCGAAGCTGCGGGTGCAGATGCGCACCGAGATCAAGGCCCTGCACCAGCGGCTCAAAACCACCTCCATCTACGTCACCCACGACCAGATCGAGGCCATGACGATGGCCGACAAGATCGTGGTGATGAACGCCGGCGTCACCGAGCAGGTCGGCTCGCCGCTGGAGCTGTACGACAACCCGGCAAACCTCTTCGTCGCGGGCTTCATCGGGTCGCCGGCGATGAATTTCCTGCCGGGCAAGGTCACCGGCGCCGGCATCGCGGTCGGCGCGGACATCCACCTGCCGATGCCCGCCAACAACAAGGCCGAGGCCGGACGCGACGTGATCGTCGGCGTGCGGCCCGAGCACCTGGCAGTGGCCGATGACGGCCTGCCGGTGGAGATCGTGGTGGTCGAACCCACGGGTGCGGATACGCAGATCTACTGCAAGCTTGCAGGCGTCGACGTGACCGCCGTGGTGCGTGAGCGCCACGATTTCAAGCCGGGCTCGGCAATACGCCTCAGGCCCGAACTCACTTATTTGTTTGAACCGGCGAGCGGTCGCAGACTGGCGTAGTGCCTCGCCCGATTTGTTTCATTTCACCACGGAGGAGACCATGAGCAATTTCAACAGAAGGGATTTTCTGAAGATTTCCGCTGGCGTCGCAGCCGGCACTGCCGCCGCGAGCGTTAGCAGCGAAGCGATGGCGCAGGCCAAGGGCGGTCCGGCACTCGGCCTGAAGCCGGAAAAAGGCGCGAAACTGCGCGTGCTGAAGTGGAAGCGTTTTGTGCAGGGCGACGAAGACCTGTTCAATGCCAACATCAAGAAGTTCACCGAGAAGACCGGCATCGAAGTGCGCATCGACTACGAAGGATTCGAAGATGTGCGCCCCAAGGCGGCAGTCGCGGCCAACGTCGGCTCCGGGCCCGACATCATCTACGGCTTCTTCGACGATCCCCATCTGTACCCCGACAAGCTGCTCGATGTCACCGATGTGGCCAACTACCTGGGCGGCAAATACGGCGGTTGGTACGACGTCTGCAAGACCTACGGAATGTCCGGCAACAAGTGGATCTCGATACCTCTGGGCGCCGCGGGCGCGACGTTCGTGCACCGCATCAGCCATATGCAGGCCGCGGGCTTCAAGGAATTCCCTAAGGACATGGGTGGCTTCCTCGAGTTGTGCAAAGCGCTGAAGGCCAAAGGCACGCCGGCCGGGTTTGCGCTGGGCAACGCCACCGGCGACGGCAATGCGTGGTGCCATTGGCTGGTATGGGCGTTCGGCGGCAGGATGGTCGACGAGAAGAACAACGTCGTCATCAACAGCCCCGAGACCATCAAGGCGCTCGAGTATTCGAAGGAACTGTATGCGACCTTCGTTCCGGGAACGCTTTCCTGGCTCGACCCGAACAATAACAAGGCCTTCCTCGACGGGCAGATCAGCGTCACCAACAACGGCATTTCGGTCTACTACGCGGCGAAGAACGCGACGGATCCAAAAGTGAAGGAAATGGCGCCCGATATCGGCCACGCCGCCTTCCCGATCGGCCCGGTGGGGCGCGGCACCGAACTGCATCTGTTTACGGAGGCGATGATCTTCAAGTACACGAAGGCGCCGCAGGCGGCCAAGGCGTTCGTCACGTTCATGATGGAAAAGGAACAGTACGAGCCCTGGCAGCAGGCGTCGATCGGCTATGTCACGCAGCCGCTCAAGGCCTACGAGTCGAACCCGATCTGGACTTCGGATCCGAAGAACACCCCGTATCGCGACTGCGTCAAGAACATGACGCCGAACAGCTACGCGGGCAAGCTCGGCTATGCCTCGGCCGGTACGATGGCCGATTTCGTCATGGTTAACATGGTGGCCGAGGCCGCCAGCGGGTCGAAGACGCCCAAAGAGGCGGCGGAGCGGGCGCAGGCAAGGGCGCAACGCTATTACAAGGTCTGAAACTGCCTCCAGGGAAGCGACGCACCGCCCAGTGGGCGGTGCGTTCACCCCGCGGGGATTCGCTGAAAACCCATGACGCTTAGCCGATTCTTCAACAACCGCAACACCCTCGGGGCCGTTTTCATGGTGCCGGCGGCGGTGATCCTGCTCGTCTTCCTCACCTATCCCCTGGGGCTCGGCACGTGGCTGGGCTTTACCGACGCCAAGATCGGCCGCTCGGGGGAATGGGTCGGCCTGGAGAATTTCATTTTCCTGTTCGGCGACAGCGTCGCCCGTCTGTCGCTCTTCAACACACTCTTCTATACAGTGGTCGCAAGCATCGTCAAGTTCGTCTTCGGACTGTGGCTCGCGTTGCTCCTGAACAAGACCCTGCCGTTCCAGGCATTCGTGCGCGCCGTCGTGCTGTTGCCTTTCATCGTGCCCACGGCTTTGTCCGCACTTGCGTTCTGGTGGCTGTACGACGCGCAGTTCTCGGTGCTGTCCTGGGCGCTGGTCAAGGCGGGCCTGATGGACAATTACATCAGCTTTCTCGGCGACCCATGGCTTGCGCGCGGATCTGTCATTGCCGCAAATATCTGGCGAGGGGTGCCTTTCGTTGCGATCACGCTGCTGGCCGGCCTGCAGACCATCTCTCCCTCGCTGTATGAAGCCGCATCGCTCGACGGGGCGACGGACTGGCAGAAGTTCTGGTATGTCACTCTTCCGATGCTGACACCGATCATTGCGGTGGTGATGACCTTCTCGGTGCTCTTCACCTTCACCGACTTCCAGCTGATTTATGTGCTGACGCGTGGCGGGCCGCTGAACTCCACGCACCTGATGGCCACGCTGTCGTTCCAGAGGGCGATCCTGGGCGGGGCGCTGGGCGAGGGCGCGGCGCTCGCAACGGCCATGGTGCCGTTCCTGCTGGCGGCGATCCTGTTTTCGTACTTCGGCCTGCAAAGGCGCGCCTGGCAACAGGGAGGTTCCGACAAATGAGCGAGAAACCCCAGGATAGCGTCGGGATGGACTACCTGCAGTCGTTGCCGCGGCGCTGGGTAACGGTCTATATCCCGATGATCGTGTTCCTCGTCATTCTCCTCTTCCCGTTCTACTGGATGGCGATGACTGCCTTCAAGCCGAACGAGGAGCTGGTGTCGCGGGCGGCGAATCCATTCTGGATCGTGACCCCGACGCTGGCACACTTCGAAAAGCTGCTGTTCCGAACGGACTACCCGCAGTGGATGTGGAATACCGTCCTGGTATCGGTGGTCTCGACGTTCGCCTCGCTGACGGCAAGCGTGTTCGCGGCCTACGCGATCGAGCGACTGCGCTTCAGGGGGGCGAAGCAAACCGGGCTCGCGATTTTTCTTGCCTACCTGGTACCGCCTTCGATCCTGTTCATCCCGCTAGCCGCAATCGTTGTGCAGATGGGCCTGTTCGACACGCGCTGGGCGCTGATCCTCACCTACCCCACGTTCCTGATCCCGTTCTGCACCTGGCTCCTGATGGGTTACTTCAGGTCGATCCCCTACGAACTGGAGGAATGCGCCCTGATCGACGGCGCGACACGCTGGCAGATCCTGGTGAAGATCATCCTGCCGCTGGCGGTGCCCGGCCTGATCTCGGCGGGCATCTTCGCCTTCACGCTGTCCTGGAACGAGTTCATCTACGCGCTCACATTCATCTCCTCCTCGGAAACCAAAACCGTGCCAGTCGGCGTGGTGACCGAGCTTGTCG
>JBBQNG010000091.1:0-14906 GCA_038329645.1 Burkholderiales bacterium | reverse complement strand
GGGTGACGTTGTATTGCATCGGGGTCAGCGCGGCCTTCCACTCCGCATCAGTCTTGCCGGATTTCAACAGTCCCTCCTCGTGCCTTTGGGTATGCATGCGCCGCCATTATCGACCGGATTGGCCGGGCCCGCATCTGACCGCCGGCTGCCAGAGGAGTTCCGCTTCCCGGCGTCGAACCGCCCGGTTGCGCATTTTGGGCGCTTTGGCGCTATGCTCGGGCAGGGGAGGACCAAATGAAAACGAATTCGAGGATCGCGGCGGGTCTCGTCGCGGCGGGCATAGGGATGGCGGGCCTTTGGGTTTTCCCCGCATTTGCGCAGCCCGCCGAGGTGCCGCTCCACGAGCAGCTCATCGAAGGCGTGCGCGGCCTGTTCGGCAAGGTCTTCGGCGGCACCGGGAGTACCGCAGCCGAGGCGCCGCCGCCCGCTTCACAGCCTGTCTCACAGCCCCCCGCGCAGGCAGCGCCCCAGCCCGCACCTCAGCCTCCGGTAGCGACGCCGGCGCGCGCCGATCAGGCGCCGGTGGCGGCGGCGTCGCCCGCAGCCCAGGTCGCCGGACGGTCGCTGCACGAGGCCGTCGTGCGCGGCGATTACGATGCGACCCTCAAGATGCTCGCGGAGGGCTCGGACATCGAGGCCAAGGATTCCGGCTCGGGCGCCTCTGCTCTTCACTATGCGGTGATGAAGGGAAGGATGCAGATCGTCGACCTGCTGCTCGCGCGCGGGGCCGACGTCAACAGCCGCACCCGCAATGGCACGACGCCCCTGCATACGGCGGCCCTGTACGCGCGCAAGGAAGTCGCCGAGCGGCTGCTGGAAAAGAATGCCGACATCAATGCGGTCAGCAGCAGCGGCGCCACGCCGCTCGCCCTCGCCAACGCGGCGAAGAACCGCCCTATTGCCGAGATGCTGCGGGAGCGCGGCGCGAAATAGCCGGCGCCGGGGCGCAGCCGCGTCCTAGGAAGAGCAGCTGACCGAGATGGCGCCCGCCCAGTCCGGCGGGTAGCCCGCGTAGCGTTCCATCCCCGGCTGCTCGGTGAACGGGTCGGACAGCAGAACGCGCAGCTCCTCAACCAACGCAAAGTCGCGGTCGTCGCGCGCGCGGGCGATCGCTTCCTCGGCCATCCAGTTGCGCAGCACGTAAGCGGGGTTGGCGAGATCCATGCGATCGCGTCGCTCGGCGTCGACCGAACCTTCGTGCAGCAGCCGCGCGCGATAGTCCGACGCCCATGCATCGAAGTCTTCGCGCACGGTGAACTGGTCGCGCAGCTTTTCGTTGACGGCTCCGGCGGAGCTGTCGAACAGGGAAAGGCTGCGGAACAAAATCGTGTAGTCGGTGCGGCTCGCTTGCATCAGGCCGAGGAGCCGCTCGGCGAGCTTCGCGTCGGTCTCGGCGGAGATACGCAGCCCAAGCTTGGCGCGCATCAGGGCGGTGTAAGCCGTGTCGAAAGCGGCCTCGAACTTCTGCAGGGCGGCCTCGGCCTCACCCATCTCCATCAGCGGCAGCAGGGCCTGGCCCAGGCAGTACAGGTTCCAGTGGGCGATTTTCGGCTGCATGTTGTACGCGTAGCGGCCGCCTTCGTCCGAATGGTTGCAGACGTGGTTCCAGTCGAACCCGTCGAGAAAGCCATACGGGCCGTAATCGATCGTCATGCCGAGGACCGACATGTTGTCGGTATTCATTACGCCATGGCAGAACCCCACGGCCTGCCAGCGCGCAACCAGCTCGGCCGTGCGGTGGACGATCTCGGAGAGCAGGGACAGGTACGGGTTTGCGGCTGTGAGGAGCTCCGGGAAATGCTGGTGCAGGACGTAGTCGGCAAGCAGGCGCACCTGCTCGTGCTGCTTCCTGTAGAAGAAGAGTTCGAACGAGCCGAAGCGCACGTGGCACGGCGCCATGCGCGTCAGCACGGCCGCGGTCTCGACGCTCTCGCGCATGACGGGGGCGTCGCTGCCGGTGATCGCAAGCGCGCGCGTCGTCGGGATGCCCAGGCCGTGCATCGCCTCCGAGCACAGGTATTCGCGGATCGTCGAACGCAGCACCGCGCGGCCGTCGCCCATGCGTGAGTAGGGCGTGCGGCCGGCCCCCTTGAGCTGCAGGTCCCAGCGGCGATTGTCCGGGCCGATCGCCTCGCCGAGCAGCAGCGCGCGTCCGTCGCCCAGCTGGGGGACGTAGGTGCCGAATTGGTGGCCTGCATAGACTGCGGCAATCGGGTCCGCGCCCGGCGGGACCCTGTTGCCGCTGAAAATCTCCACGAACTCCCTGGTCGCCGCGTAAGCCGGGTCGAGGCCGATCAACTCGGCGGCCGCAGGATTGAACGCAACCAGGCGGGGATCGGCAAGCGGGGTGGGCTGAACGCGCGTGTAGAACTCGGCGGGCAGGCGCGCAAACGTATTATTGAAATGAAACGGCTTGTGGCCGTTCGCGCCGGCGGGCTTCGCGGCCGCCCCGGAAGCGGCGCGTGCGGCCTGGTTAGGCGCGCTCACCGGGCGTCCTGCGAGCAGTCCCAGAGGTTGGGTGTGGTTGTGTTGTGGTAGCCGGAAACGAATTCGCGCGGCTTCCCGCTGGCCGCGTCGAACACGTGCCGGCGGACGGCGCCGATGTTGGCGCCGTAGACATGGATGCTGACCGAAGGCCGGTCGGCATAGGCGTTGGAGACGACATGGATGTCGCCGATGGTCGGCGACAGGCGGTCCACCTCGCCGGGCTCGATGCGGTGCGTACCGCTCGCGCGGAACGGCTTGCCGAGCGTCACGCCGTTGAATTCCTTGCACAGCTCCGCGCCGCGCATGACCCCGACCAGTCCCCACACGGTGTGATCGTGCACGGGCGTCTTCTGGCCGGGTCCCCAGACGAAGCTCACCACGCTGAAGCGCTCGAGCGGATCGCAGTGCAGGAGGTACTGGCGATAGGACTCGGGCGAGGGGACGCTGAATTCGTCGGGCAGCCAGTCGTCCGTTGCAATGAGGCCCTTGAGGAGCGCCTCGCCCTCTGCGAGCATCTTCGCCTCGTCCGTGCCGTGAGCCGACACCAGGCGGGTCATGGCCTGGATGTAGGTGCGAAGGCGGGCGGTATTCTTGGCCATGGATTGAAGCCTATTGTGAGACCCGCGGCAGCCATAAGGCAAGCTCCGGCGCGAGCATCAGGACCACTATGGCGAGAATGTAAACAATCATGAATGGAACCACGCCCCGGAACACGTCTGTGATCGGTCCCGGCGTGCCGCGCATGCCTTGCAAAACGTAGAGGACCGTGCTGTCCGCGAAAGCCATGAATTGGCTGAATTTATTTTTCGAGAATGGCTAACTGAGGCATTCTCCAGCCAATTCGAATTATAAAAATAGAATAACTATCTCAGGGCCGTGGTTGAATCGGCAGGGCGGTCGAGAGGCCGAAAACCTGCTCCATCAGCGCACTGGCGGCAAGCACGGCCGCATCCCCATGGGTCGGGCCGATGACCTGCAGGCCCACCGGCATCCCGTTCCGGGTGAACCCGCACGGCAGTGAAAGCGCCGGGCAGCCGGTCAGCGTGATCACGAACGTCAGGAACATCCAGTCGATATAGCTAGTGAGCTTTTGGCCGCCGATCTCGGTCGGGTAGGCCTGCCCGACCGGATAGGGCGGGACGGCCACCACAGGGCAAAGCAGGAGGTCGTAGCTTTCGAAAAAGCGCGCGACGCGATGGTAGAGCGCCGCCCGCCCACGTTCGGCGCGGATGATTTCGTCGGCGGTCAGATTGAGGCCCTTCTCGATGTTCCAGACGATCGAAGGGTTGATGCGGGCACGCTCGGTCGCGAGCAGCTCGCCGCGCAGCGCAGCGAACAGCAGTCCGCGCTGGGTCTGGAAGGTGTCGATCGCGCCGGAAAAATCCGGTGCGGTTTCCTCGACAACGGCGCCGATCTCCGCAAAGCGGTGCGCAGCGGCGCGGCAGATCGCCGCGACTTCGGGGTCCACGTTCGACGCGCCAAGGTCCGGCGAGAAGGCCACGCGCTTCGGCGTGCGCGCTTCCCGCACCGCGGTCGTGAAAGGCACGCGCGGCGCAGGCATCGAGAGCGGGTCCTTCGGGTGCTGCACTGCCATTGCGTCGAGCATCAGCGCGAGATCGGGCACGTTGCGCGCCATGGGCCCCTCGACCCAGAGCGAGTCGAACGCCGGGAGCCCGGCGCCCCTCGGCACGCGCCCCGGCGAAGGCCGCAGCCCGACGATGGAACAGTAGCTCGCCGGGATGCGCAGGCTGCCGCCGAGGTCGCTGCCCATGGCAAGCCATTGCGTGCCCGAAGCAAGTGCCGCAGCCGCACCGCCGGAAGAGCCACCCGCGGTCATCTCCAGGTTCCATGGATTGCGCGTCGCGCCGAACACCGGGTTGAACGTGTTCGAACCGGCGAACTCAGGCACGTTGGATTTCGCCATGAAGATCGCCCCGCTTGCTTCGAGCGTGTCGACCGTGTAGTCGTTGGCGGGTGCGATGGATTTCGCGAAGATCGGCGAGCCGTAGGTGGTCGGCTGGCCGCCAACGTTGTTGTAGTCCTTGGCGGCCACCGGCAGTCCGGCGAGCCAGCCCGGCCCGGGGTCGGCGGGCGGCTTCCGAGCCATGAACTTGAGCGCATTCGCGCGCGCCACGTCGAAGAACCGGATCGGCAGCGCATTGACCTTGCCGTCGACCGCTTCGATGCGCGATACGGCCGCGTCGATGAGTTCCAGCGGCGAGACTTCGCGGCGGCGCAGGCGGGCGACCGCATCGGTGGCGGTCAGGCGGAAGAGTTCGTCGGTCACGTGGCGAAGATTACGTCCGGCCCGCCGGCGTGCAGGCGCTCGACCAGCGCCGAGCGGCGCTCCAGGACCGCTTGCTGGTTGATGTAGCCCTTGTCGGTGATCTCGTTGGCGTCGATCGAGGGCGGCTCATCCATCACGAGCAGGCGCGCCGGGGCGGTGGAGCTGCCGGTCGCTTCGCCGTTGAGTTTCGCGAGGGCGGCCCGAAGCCGCGCGCGCACGCCTTCGGCATCCAGCCCCAGCGCCTTCATGGCCGCCGGATTCACGAACACCAGGGCGCCCATTTCCTCGCGGTCGTGGCCGGTGATCACCGCGTCCTGCACCAATGGGTCGCACGCCGCGATCAGCTTCACGCGCACCGCGCCGACGTGCACCCAGGTCCCGGACATCAGCTTGAAATCCTCGGCCACGCGCCCGTCGAAGGCGATGCCGCGGGCCGGGTCGCGTTCGTCGGCGAATTTCATCGCGTCTCCGATCCGGTAGAAACCCTCTGCGTCGAAGGCCGCTTTGGTGAGGTCGTCGCGCCCGAAGTAGCCCGGCGTGACGTTCGGCCCGCGCACGCGCACCTCGAGCTTGCCGCCGGAGGGCACCAGCTTCAGCTCGGTGCCGGGCCCCGGGTTGCCGACCACCCCGGCGCGCTCGATGCGGTAGTGAACGCAGGTCGCCATCGGCGAAGTCTCGGTCGAGCCCCAGGCGGAAAGCATCGACAGGTTGCCGCCTTTCTCGGCGACCGCAAGCGCCTCCAGGCGCTCCCACAGGTTCTGCGGCAGCGCGGCGCCGGCGTAGAAGATCGCGTCGAGGTTGCGAAAGAAATTCCCGCGCAGCCCCGCGTCGGATTCGAGAAAAGGCAGCAGCAGGTCGAAGCCGCGCGGCACGTTGAAATAGATCGTCGGCGAGACCTCGCGCAGGTTGCTGGCCGTCGTCTCCACCAGCCCGGGAGCGGGCTTGCCGCCGTCGACGTGCAATGTGCCGCCGTTGCGCAGCACCATGTTGAACGTGGCATTGCCGCCGAAGGTATGGTTCCAGGGCAGCCACTCGCACAGCACGGGCGGGATCTCTTCGACGAAGGGCCACAGCTGCGCCCAGCTTTGCTGGTTGGAGCACAGCATGCGGTGCGTGTTGATGACGCCCTTCGGTGCGCCGGTCGAGCCCGAGGTGAACAGGATCTTTGCCACTGTGTCAGGCCCTACGGCCGCGAACGCGGCGTCGACGCGCGATCCGGGCTGGCCGGAGAGCAGCTCGTCGATCGGCGTCGCGGTTGCTCCCACCGCAGCCAGTGCCGGCGCGAACTTCGCCGCGTCCTGCGCGAACACAAGGCCGGGCCGGAGGAGCTCGAAGATCGCATTCAGCTTGGCGTGGTCCTTGGACATCAGCGAATACGCCGGGGAGATCGGCGCTACCGGGATGCCGGCATGCATCGCGCCGAGCGCAAGCAGTGCATGGTCCACCGAATTGTCCGACAGGATCGCGACGGGCGTCGACGCGTTAAGTCCGCGTGCGAGCAGCGACTCGCCTATCCGGCGGGCCGCATCGAGCGCGTCGGCGTAGCCGACCTTGCGCCAGCCATCGCCTGCGCGCTCGGCAAGGAAAATGCGCTGCGGCGCTTTGGTTGCCCAGTGCACCAGCCATTCGCCGAGTGCGCGCGGATAGGGTCTGAGGGGTTGCGGCGAGCGCAGGATCGTCGAGCCGTCGGGACGCTTTTCAAGCTCGACGCCCGCTGCTGCGAACCGGAGGCCGGAATGCAGTCGTTGGTTCATGGCCGGCGTCATGGCCGACGTCATGCGGCGCCCCGTGCCGCGAACGCTTCGAACGGCTGCTTCGCTTCGTCTTCCAGCACCGGGCCCTCGATTTCAACCGTCGACGGGGCAAGGCGCAGGATGTCGCGGCAGCTCACCGGACCGGCCATCGCGCCGGCAGCCAGCGGCAGGTAGGGCGTGGCCACCGTGGCGCGGATGCCGAACACGAGCCGGCGCAGACCCATGCGCATCATCGCGCCGGAGCACATCGGGCAGGGCTCGCCGCTTGCGTACATCGTGGCGGCGGCGATCTGTTGCGGCGTGCAGGTTTTGGAGGCCGCCCGCAGCGCGTTGATTTCGGCGTGGGCGGTCATGTCGCGGTCGGTGATGATCGTATTCTCGTTGCGCGCGAGCACCGTGCCGTCCGGCGCGATGAGGACCGCGCCGAAGGGCATGTTGCCGCGCAGGCGCGCCGCCTCGGAGAGCGCGATTGCGTCGCGCAGGTGGCGCTGGTCCTGCGTTTCTCCCATGCCTCGCGTTTCTCCCATGCGGGAAGTGTATCAAGCCGCGCCGCGTGCCGGACGATGCGGCTAAACTGCGGTTTTCCGTCCGCGGGGTCTTTTCGAATGCCGTCCATCACTTGCGTCGACCAGTTGCGCTCGATCTATGCGCCGGCAACCGAGCGGGCGCTCAAGAAGCAGCTCACGTATATCGATCGCCATTGCCGCAGCTTCATCGCGCTATCGCCTTACGTCGTCCTTTGCACCTCCGACGCGAAAGGCAACCTGGACGCTTCGCCGCGTGGCGGCGAGGCCGGCTTCTGCAAGGTGGCCGACGACCACACGCTGCTGCTCCCCGACCGGCCGGGCAACAACCGGCTGGACAGCTTCACGAACATCATCGGCACCGGCCGCATCGGCCTGCTCATTTTCGTGCCCGGCGTGGACGAGATGCTGCGCATCAACGGCACGGCCGAGTTGCGCACCGACGAGGCGCTGCGCGCTCAATGCGTGGAGCAAGGCAAGCCCGCACAGGTCGTCGTGAGCGTGAAGGTGCGCGAGGCCTACCTGCATTGCGCCAAGGCGATCATGCGTGCGGGGCTGTGGAAGGCAGAGTCGCAGGTGCCGCGCAGCGTGCTGCCGTCGCTGGGCGAAATGATTCGCGACCAGACCGGCGGCGCGACCGCGGCGGAGACACAGGAGCAGATGGTCGAGCGCTACAACGCGCAGCTTTACTAACTGCGCTTTTCTAACCGCAACAGCGAGGAGATCGGCCATGATGCGAATCCTGTTTCTGATGTTTGTCGCTCTTCCGGCATTTGCGCAGGTCACGGTGCAGGAATATGCACTGCCCCCGCGCAACTTCGCGCACGATCTGTGGGCCGATGCCGCCCCCGACGGACCCGTATGGATTTCGTTCCAGCGCAGCGGCGCCCTGGGCCGGCTCGATCCGAAGTCCGGCAAGGTCGATCTCGTGCCCCTGGGTTCCGGGTCCTCGCCTCACGGCGTGATCGCCGGGCCGGATGGCTCACCTTGGCTCACCGACGGCGGGCAGAACGCGATCGTGCGCGTCGACCCGAAGACGCGCGAAGTGAAGAAGTGGACACTCCCCGAAAGGACCGGCTATACGAACCTGAACACCGCGACCTTCGACAAGGCGGGTATCCACTGGTTTACGGGCCAGTCGGGCTACTACGGGCGCCTCGATCCGGCCAGCGGCGACCTCAAGGTGTTCGAGTCGCCGAAGGGAAGCGGGCCGTACGGAATCCATTCCACTCCGGACGGCACGGTGTACTTCGCCTCGCTTGCAGGCTCTTACGTCGGGCGGATCGATCCGCAAAGCTACAAGGTCACGGTCATCGAGCCGCCGACGCGCGGCCAGGGCGCGCGCCGCGTGTGGTCGGATTCGAAGGGCGCGATCTGGGTCGCCGAATGGAATTCGGGCCAGCTCTCGCGTTACGACCCGGCAAGCGGGCAGTGGAAGGCGTGGAAGGCGCCCGGGGAGAGCCCGAAAATCTATGCGGTTTACGTGGACGAAACCGACAAGGTCTGGACGTCGGACTGGAGCAGGCAAGTGATGCTGCGCTTCGACCCGAAGACCGAGAAGTTCGAATCCTTCCGCTCGACCACCGAGGTGGCGAACGTGCGCCAGATCCACGGCCGCAAAGGCGAGGTCTGGACCCCCGAGTCGGCTGCCGACAAGCTGGTCGTATACCGCTACAAGTAGCTACGTGTAAGCGATGCCCTGCGTGTTCACGTAGAGGGCGTAGAGCGAAGTGCTCGCAGCCATGAACAACCGGTTCCGGTGGGTGCCGCCGAAGCACAGGTTCGCACAGCGCTCGGGCAGGTCGATGCGGCCGATCAGCTTGCCGGCCGGATTGAAGATGTGCACGCCATCTAGGCCCTCCTTGCCCATGCCCCAGCCGCACCAGAGGTTGCCCTCCATATCGACGCGAAAGCCGTCGGGCGTGCCGGGGCCGGCGCTGATCAGCACGCGCCGGTCGCCCAGCGTTTTGCCGTTCTTCACATCGCACGCAAGGATCTTGCGCGGCACGGCGCGCGATTCGACGATGTACAGGATCGACTCGTCGGGCGAAAAAGCCAGGCCGTTGGGCTGGTTGATCCCCTCGGCCACCACGTCGATCGCGCCCGACGGGTCGACCCGATAGACGTTCATCGGCAGCTCCGGGGTGGCCTTGCCGCCTTCGTACCAGCCCAGGATGCCGAACGTCGGGTCGGTGAACCAGATCGAGCCGTCGGACTTCACCACGATGTCGTTGGGCGAGTTGAGCCGCTTGCCCTGGAACGAGTCCGCGACGACCGTGATGGTCCCGTCGTGCTCGGTGCGCGTGACGCGGCGCGCCCCATGCTCGCAGGTCACGATGCGCCCCTGCCGGTCGCGCGTGTTGCCGTTGGCGTTGTTGGAGGGCTTGCGGAACGCGCTTACCGCGCCGGTCTCCTCGTCCCAGCGCAGGATGCGGTTGTTGGGGATGTCGCTCCAAATGAGCGCGCGCGCGTCGCCAAGCCAAAGCGGGCCCTCGCTCCAGCGGCAGCCGGTGGCGAGGCGCTCGATGCTGGCTGAGGCCAGGCGATAGGCGTCGAACGAAGGGTCGACCGAAACGACGGCGGGATCGGGGTAGCGGGGGCTGGGCTGCCAATCGGGATACTGCGCGGCCATGGGACGGTCCTTTGCTCAGTTCAGGTGCACGTACTCGTACTCGACCGCCAGGTTGTTGATGCCGCGCTCGGGCGCGGCGATCCAGCCCGCCATCTTGCCCGGTGTGACCACTTTCTGCATCAGGCTTTTCACGAAGGCGCGATCGGACTCGGAGGGGACCCACTCGTCCTTGCGGCGCTCGTAGTCTTCCATGGGGATCAGGTTGCCCAGCGTGTCCACCGGCAATCCGGCCCACGCGCCGATCGAGCGGCGAAAGCGGATATTCGGCAGCGAGAGGCGGAACTCGTGCCCGGCGCGCTCGATGGCGCGGTTCCAGCGCCGCATGCCAATCTCGCAATCCTTGAGATAGGACTCGCGCATGACTTCGTTGAGCGCGTTGAGCATCGGCACTTCCTGCGTGCCTTGCGGGGTCTGCAGCTGCATCGTCGATTCGCGCAGCACATGATCCGTGTAGGTGGATTCGTCCGGCCGCCCCTTGAGCCCGTTGGCGAAGCTTGAGGCCGAATTGGACGAGATCTCGTTGCCGAACAGGTCGAGGGACGACGAGCACCAGAAGTTGATGTACTTCTGCACGAGCGGCAGGTCGACCGCACCCGCGCGGCGCACTGCAGCCGGATCGTCGGTGCCGAGTTCCTTCATGACTTCGAGCGAGCGCTTGATCACGCGTCCGAGGCCCGTCTCGCCGACGAACATGTGATGCGCTTCTTCGGTCAGCATGAAGCGGCAGGTGCGCGAAAGCGGATCGAACGACGATTCGGCGAGGCTCTTGAGCTGGTACTTGCCATCCCGATCCGTGAAGTAGGTGAAGCAGTACAGCGACAGCCAGTCGGTGATCGGCTCGTTGAAAGTGGACAGGATGCGCGGCTTGTCGGTGTCGCCCGAGTGGCGCGAGAGGAGCTCTTCGGCTTCCTCGCGCCCGTCGCGGCCGAAATAGGCATGCAGCAGGTACACCATCGCCCACAGGTGGCGGCCTTCCTCCACGTTGATCTGGAACAGGTTGCGAAGGTCGTAGAGCGAAGGGCAGGTGTGGCCCAGCAGGCGCTGCTGCTCGACCGAGGCCGGCTCGGTGTCGCCCTGCGTGACAATCAGCCGTCGCAAGGTCGACCGATATTCCCCCGGCACCTGCTGCCAGACCGGCTGGCCCATCGCGTCGCCAAAGCCGATCTTGCGGTCGGGCACCTGGTCGGCGAGGAAGATGCCCCAGCGATAGTCGGGCATTTTCACTGCGCCGTATTGCGCCCAGCCGTCTGCGTCCACGGAAACGGCGGTGCGCAGGTAGACGTCCGACGCCTGGAAGTCGGACGGGCCCATTTCCTGCCACCAATTGAGGAAGCTGGGCTGCCAGTGCTCGAGGGCCCGTTGGAGGGTCTTGTCGTTGGCGAGGTTGACGTTGTTGGGGATTTTTTCTGCGTAATCGATGGCCATGTCAGACCCTTTCCCAGTTGAATTTCGCTTTGCTGCCGGTGCCGTAGACTTTCAGCGCACCCTGCTCGCCGACGGCATTGGGGCGGTTGAACACCCAGTTCTGCCACGCGGTGAGGCGGCCGAAGATGCGCGTTTCCATGGTCTCGGCGCCCGCGAAGCGCAAGCTTGCTTCCATTGCCGTCAGCGCATCCGGCGACTGACTCGCGCGCTCCTCGATCGCCAGGCGAATTTCATCGGCCCAGTCGAGGTCGTCCGGCGTGATCGTCACCAGGCCCAGCTCGCTTGCGGCGTCCGCGTCGAGCGGCTCGCCGATCGCGGACTTGCAGCGCTCGATGGGCGTCTCCTCGTCGCAGAAGCGCGTGGCGATTCGGGTGCGGTGGTTGGCCATTTCGTAAGGCCCGAAATTAAGCGCGCTCAGCGCAATCTTTGGCGCCTTGGCGGCGTCGCCGGGCAGCGCAAGCATGTAGCTGCGGTCGGCGGCGAGCGCGAGCTCGGCGAGCGTGCCCGCGAAGCACGATCCGGCGTCGATCAGCGCGATCAGCGAGCGCGAAGCCACGTCGATGCGCGAGAAAGTGCGGCGGATGAACCCGAGCGTCTCGCGCACGAACCAATTCTTTTCATTGGCCGCAAGGACCTTGTCGGCCCCAAGCACCGCCTCGACCGAGCCTTCAGTCTTCAGAACCCACGTGCCGACTTCGGCGTCATTGGTGCGCAGGAGCAGCACCGCGTCGTCGAGCTCGCGCGCCATTGCGAGCGGCCACCACTGGTCGCCCTGCGCGAGGATCGCGTCGATCGTGCCGGGCTGCGCGCCCTGCGGCCCTTTGACGGTGATGGTCGCGTTGCGCGCGGTGCGGTCGATCGTGACATCCACGTGGACGTAGTGATAGCCCCTGTCGTCAATGGTGCGCTTGAGCGGAGTGAGTGCCACGCCCTTGGCGCCCTCGGGGCGGTCCGATTTCCTGGCCATCTCCAGCGCGCGCGCCTTGACCATTCCCGCGAACGCCTGCGGCTTGGCCACATGGTCCACGAGCCGCCATTCCTTGGCGCGGTCGGCGCGCACGCCTTCCGAAGTCGTGCAGAAAACATCCGCGAGGTCGCGCCGCATCTTGCGCTTGTCGACCAGCCGCGTGAGACCGCCCGTGCCCGGCAGCACGCCGAGCAGCGGCACTTCAGGCAGGCTTACTGCCGAAGAGCGGTCGTCGATCATGGCGATCTCGTCGCACGCCAGTGCCATTTCGTACCCGCCGCCCGCGGTAGCGCCGTTCAACGCGGCAAGGAATTTAAGCCCGGAGTGGCGGCTCGAGTCCTCGATGCCGTTCCTCGTCTCGTTGGTGAACTTGCAGAAGTTGACCTTCCACGCGTGCGTGCTCTGCCCGAGCATGTAGATGTTGGCGCCGGAGCAGAACATGCGCGGCTTGCCCGAGGTGACCACCACGCTCTTGACTTCGGGATGCTCGAAGCGGATGCGGTTGAGCGCGTCGTTGAGCTCGATATCCACGCCCAGGTCGTACGAGTTGAGCTTGAGCTTGTAGGTCGGGAACAGCCCCTTGTCCTCCTGGATGTCGAGCGTCAGCGTCGCAACCGGCGGCTCGATGGAGAGCTTCCAGTGGTTGTACTTTTCGGGGGTCGTATCGAAAGTGATCATGGGGCTTCCTGGGAAAACTTCTTCAGCTCGGCAAGGCTTTGCCGCAGCGTGCGGCCGGCGGTGTCGACCGCCGCATCGGCCCGGGCATACAAGTGGGTGCGTTCGATCAACAATGCTTTGAGGTCATCCATGGCCGCCGCATGGCCGCGGATCGGCCGCATGTCGCCCTGTGCGATCACGCGCGCCATGTGCTCCTCGGGTGCGGCCTTGAGCCACACGGTCAGGCACGCGGCGAGCAGGCGGGCATAGGTTTCCGGCGCCGTCACGATGCTGCCGCCCGTGGCGATCACGCAGCGCGCATGCTCGGCCAGCACGCGCTCGAGGGCCCGCCGTTCGAAGCGGCGGTAGCCCTCCTGGCCATACATGCCGAAGAGTTCCGCCAGCGTGGTGCCCGCTTCCCTTTCGATTTCGCGGTCGAGCTCGATGAACGGCATGCCGAGTTCGGCCGCCAGCTTGGCGCCGAGCGAGGACTTGCCCGCGCCGCGCAGGCCCACCAGGGCGATGCGCTCGCGCCGCGGAATCCCGGTGGATTCGCGTACGAGCTCCCCCACCGGCACCTGCATGGCCTGGGCCACCTGGCGCAAGAGGAGGATCGACATGTTTCCCTGCCCGGATTCGAGCTGCGCGAGGTAGCGCTCGGAAACGCCGGAGGAAAGCGCCAGCGCTTTGCGCGTGATTCTGCGGCTGTCCCGCCACGCACGCACGCGCTCGCCCAGCAGGGCGAGGAAGGCGTCGTCCCCGGACTGGTCGGAATGGGCGGCTGCGGTACTGTTCATGGGGCTCGGATGCGGTATGAAAAGCCGATTATGAAATATAGTGCTTGAATTAATTATGGACTGCATTATAATGTCTGTCAACCGATCCTTGGTCCTGCCATGAACAAACTCAAGATCAACATCCTCGTCGGCACCATGACGGGCACCGCGCAGCTCGTCGCGCAGGAGCTCGAGCTCATCTGGGACGCGGAGGACGTGGCGGTCGAAACGCTGCTCATGGACAACCTCGACGCCTCGGTTTTCGAGCGCGAAGGCGTATTCCTCATCTGCACCTCGACGTACGGGCAGGGGGATGTGCCCGACAACGCGAAAAAACTGTACGAGGACCTGCAGGCCGGCAAGCCCGACTTGTCGCACGTGCGCTATGGCGTGTTTGGTCTTGGGGACCGCACATATGCCGAAACCTTCAATTTCGGCGGCAAGCGTTTCGATGAGGTGCTTGGGGAGCTCGGCGCGCAACGCGTCGGCGATCGCATCCAGCACGATGCGTCATCGGGCGTGCTGCCGGAAGAGAAGGCCGAGGAATGGGCGGGAGAGTGGATTGCGGAGGTTCGCGAGCGGGTTGCCGCTACGGCCTAGGGCTCTTAATCACAACGCCAGATGAAGGCGCAGCGCAGCGTCGACCTCGCGCATTTTCAAGCCGGGCACGATTCCCCGCCGCACACTCCCGAGCCGCGTCTTGTCGATGGTGCGTACCTGTTGGGCCATCGCCTTGCTGTCCTTTGGGAGCCCGCTCTCGCGTGCGCCGAGCTTGACCTCGAACGAATGGACAATTGACACGTTGGAGGTCAAGGGAATCACGGTAACCAGCGCGGATGCCCGGTTGGCCGCGTCATTGCTGACGATGACCACCGGACGGCTCTTTCGAATCTCCGCTCCGCGCGTAGGATCGAGCACGGCGAAGAAGATCTCACCACGCTTCATGTTCGAGGCCGTCATTGTCTGCGCCGGAAAATTCGGCGGCAATCAACCGGTCCGCCGTGGCGCTCTGCGCGTACGCGGACTCGAGTTGCGCCTCCAGCTCCTGGCGCTGCAGCAGTCGCAGCGCCTCGCCGATCACCTGGGAGCGACTTTTTTCCTTGTGCCGCTTGAGGTAGGCATCGACGAATTTCATGGTGCCGGGATCGAGGGAAATCGAAATTTTCTGGGCGAGCATGGTATCGGTACGGTGTGTTGGCCTGCCGTAATACTACTACGGTAGTACTGCAATGCATACCAGTTTGCTACTTTTGCCGTACCAGTCGATACGGCCGGCTGAAGCGTCGATCACATTCCAAGCCTCGCTTGACGCTGCCAGGGCAGGCGCGAACAATGCGGACAGCCGAAAAACAGGGGGGAAGACATGGCAGTCACCGAGATACCGCGCGAGTACAACG
>JBBQNG010000090.1:0-15041 GCA_038329645.1 Burkholderiales bacterium | reverse complement strand
TTTCATATGAATCTGCATGAGCGCCTGGCGTGCCTTCGGGTCGGTCGCTTTGTGAATGGCGTCCATCTGCCCCTGCATCGTTTTCATTCTTTCCTGCATCTGGCCCATCTGCCCGTCCATGTTCGAGGACATGGCGGCTGGTTTGTCGCCAGACTTGTGCGCCATTTGGGCGGCGGCGTAAGGTGCGCTCAAGGCGAACGCCATCATCGTTGCGAGAAGGATCGCGGTTTTAGGCATCGTGCGAAGGTTCGTGCGTTTCATAATCAAACTCCTGGTGAAGTTGAAAATCGACAGCCGAATGTGGGCTGTAAAGAATTGAAATCAGTGATGTGCGAGAAACGACCCGCGGCGGCTAGTCGCCCATAATTTGGCGCAGGCAATACGGCGCGGAAACGCTTAACTGCGAAAGTTTCCGAACAGGATGTAGCCCGGAGGGGCTGCGGTCGGAATACGCGCCGACGGCGCCGTGGACGCAGGGTGTGTCTGCGCCATGAATAACTGCCGCGAAGTTGCGAGGGCAGCCGCCCGATCGTGGCTTCGCGTTTGCTTCGCGCCATCCGCCAGCGGCGGAAGCGAGGAAAGATCACAGTGAAGGCCGTAACCTGCAGTCGGAGCCAGACAGTCATGCACACAGCCGGCATGCGCCGGTTCAACGGTCACATTCGCCGTGATGCGATGGTGCTCGGCGGATGCGTGCGCAGACGCAGCGACCGGCAGGAGGAGCATCGCGATGCCCATCGCCGCCGCGCCCAACAACCTGCGCCATGCCATACCGAACGTTTTCATGGATGTCATTCTCCGCCTGCAGACGCAAACGTTATTGATCTGGATCAATCGGCCGGCGGGTCACTTTTTCTTCTGCGAGACGACCCACGCGACGAGTCCGACGACCACGACGAGCAGAAGGACCGGCAGCCAGAAACCCCCGTAGCCCCCCATCCAGCCGCCGCCCATCATGCCGGAGCCCATGCCATTGCCAGGACCGTAACCGCCCTGTGCCGGCTGTGCCCACACGCTTGCTGCAGAAAGCATTCCACCAAGCGATGCGGCGATACTCGAGAACCTGGGACAGCTGATGCGCTTCATGGTTGGACTCCGGTTCGGTTTCGTGAATAGACTTTCATGGGCGCACCTGAGGAGCGTGTCCGTGCGGTGTCGAACCTTGGGTACGCCTGCGCACTCATTCCACCCGGTATACCGGTACCGGCTGACGAATGTTGTTGAGATGGGTCCACGGCGGGGCGCCCAAGCGGGCCTGATCCTGCACGAATTCTGCCGTCAATGCTAAGCCGAACTTTCAATAGGCAATCTCACTGACGAGGCTCTCCTCGCAGCAACGCTGCGTTGCCATGTGAAATGCTCATAGATTCCTGTCCATACGAGACCGAATGAAAAACCAAACACGAGTTCCTCCAGGGGCAAGCCATAAATGACCGCGCCGCTCAGCGCCTCGAGATTCCAGACCTGTTCGATGTAGCCCGGCGCCGACCACTTCAACCCGAGCAGGAATATCGTGTAGATGGCGAGAAACAAGGCGCCGCCCACGAGGGTATTGGCCTTCAAGTCGGGCCGGCACAAGACCGCGGCAATCGCCCCCAGCACCATGGCCGAAATGGCCGCATAAATCGGATTCCAAGGCAGGAAGTACAAAACGGGAAACAAGACGAAGGGGGACGCGAGCGCCCAGCGATGCGGGCGGTGGCTGGATTGACCGCGCGCCTCATGATCGACGGACTCCCAACGCCTGTTCAAGACCCGGTTGTAGAGAACGGTACCGATACCGCCGATCGCAAAGCTGAAGATTAGGCTTTCAATATCGAAACCGGTTCTTTGTGCCAGTTCGAACAGGCTGGGCGGGTTCCAGTACTGAGGCACGAAAAACGGTTCGGTGAGCCCGAACAATCCCATGAAGACGCTCCCCCACCACATCCCTCGCCTCAGCTGTTGGTCGGAAAGCACGTACAGAATTAGCCATGGCACAAGAAAGGCGCACGACCAAATCAGCCAGACGTAGTGGTACTTCATGGAGCCATTGCCGCTTCCGGAAACAGCCGGAAGAGCAGCGTGCAGGCGGCGTAGCCCAGCCCCGCAGTCGCGACTAGGGCCATCCCCGTACGTGATGGATTCGGATTCGCCACGATGCCGTCCTGCCTGGTTCGGGCTGCCGGATGGCACCCCGACTGTGTCGGACTAATCTAGCGTTGCGCGCGGCGGGCGTTTTGACCCAAGTCAAACCCCGCGCACGCCGGGCGGGCTACTTGGCCTTGTCCTTCATCATGGCGTCGTGGTTCATCATACTGCCGTCCTTCGACATGCCCTCGTGCTTCATCGCCTTGCCACCGGCCATTTTTCCGCCGCCTTTCATCATCGCCTGCATGTCCTTCATGCTGACCATGCCGCTGCTGTTTTTCTTCATCCCGTCATACATTTCTTCGTGATGCTTCATGAACTCGTCCTTCGAGATCATGCCGTCGCCGTTCGAGTCCATCATTTTCATGTGCTTGGCCATATCCATGGCGAAAGCAGGCACGCTTGCGCCGGCGATGGATGCGGAGATCAGTGCGAAAGCGAGAGTCTTCATTGGATGTCCATTAGGTGAATCGGAATGCCGGGGGAAAGCTGCGAAACCGTAGCGGTCGTCCCACGGATCGTCTGTTCGCTATCCAACCAATGGGCCGAGGACGGTGCTCTGGCCTGGAGGGCCGCAGTGCGCCGAACCCGTCCCGGGCGTGGCCGCAGCGTCGGTGAAAACCGGAGCGAAGCCTCCGCCGGGTGTGCGGAAATTAGTGGTCTGTCCCTGA
Organism: Burkholderiales bacterium; assembly: GCA_038329645.1. Taxonomy (GTDB): domain Bacteria; phylum Pseudomonadota; class Gammaproteobacteria; order Burkholderiales; family SG8-39; genus SZAS-79. The sequence continues at coordinate 12,240 of JBBQNG010000090.1, read as the reverse complement.
TAGAGGCGGGCAGTAACGAACTGGACCGCTCCCTGATACACGTAGTTGCGGACGTCGAACTTGAGCGCATGTGCCGGCTGGGGATCGACCACCAGGCGTTCGCCGGGCGCCACCAGCGCCTGCGCGATGTAGTCGCCGGCCAGGATCTGTTCCCACACGCGCTTTGTCAGCTTGTCGCCGCGATAGGCCGCCTTGCTGCCATAGCCCGCTGCGGGCTTGAAAAACAGCTGGCGCCGCTCCGACCACAAGCGAGCAGCATCGCAGGCATGTACAACCTCGGTCCTGGGAATGCCGTTCAAGAGCGTACGCGCAACGTCTTCAGGTACGCCCATGGACCGCAATTGGTCCGGATCCGTGAGCACGGCGAGATTGCGTTTATTGGCGTAAAGCGCGTGGGCACGCGGATGGGGCGTCAGCACCGCCGCGCTGTTCAAATAGGCTTCGCGCAGCACCGCGTGCGCTGGGGCTTCCAGCATGAAGTCGGTAAGCCGGTTGTAGACGAGGTCGACCGAGTCCTTGCCCTGCCACAGGGCGCCATTCTCCAGCTTCAACGCCGCCGGGTCCGTGATGACCGCATCGATTCCATGGCGGCGGAAAAGCTGCTGGAACAGGATGAATTCCGGGTAGAGATACTGTTCCTGCGGGTTCTCGTCGACGATCGCGATTCGCCGCAGTTCCCTTTCGCCGCGAGCCAGGCGCCACTCGGCGAGGAACATGTCCACGAAGGTTTGTTCGAGGGCTTCGAGCGCAACAGGGCTGGTGTTCATGCCTGCAATCGCCGGGCAGCAGACCCGCTGTGCGCGCGCCAATGCAGCGTTGAGAAGCGCGCCCCCGGCGTTGGTGTTGATCTCGATCAGCTTCGGCCCTGCCTCGGCCACATGAAAATCGTAGCTCAGGAACACGCCCCTCGCGCCCCCGGCATCGAAACGCGCCACCTCTGGCGACCACTCTAGAACGGTGTCGCGGTATGCGCGCAACGCAATGACCGCTTGCACCGCCTGGATGATGGCCGCCATTTCGTCGAGATGGCGGCGCGACACGAATACCGGCAGTGCCGCGAACAGGTGCGGATTTTTTTCAAGAATCAGCGGATAAACGCTGCGCGTTTCGGAGTCCGTTTCGAATTCGTGCTTCAGCGCATCGACGTCAAGGCTGACGCAAAAGCAGCTGCTGTTAAGCGATTCGGCATCGCGAGGCCCGGTCTGAGGGCCGCATGCGGAAAGGGCTTTTGGCGCGCTTTCCATTGATCTACCGGGCCTGGATCTCGGTGACCACCAGGGCGCTACCGGATTTCTCGGCCTTGAACCCAACCTTGTCGCCGACCTGAATTTTCTCCAGGAGCGCGGAATCCTTCACCTGGAACACCATCGTCATCCCGGGCATCTCCAGGTTCTTGATCTCGCCATGCTTAAGAGTGATCTTGCCCGCGGCCTTGTCGATCTTGCGTACTTCGCCCTCGGTCAGGTCGCCGGTTGCCGCCGGCGCGCCCTTGGCTATGTCCTTGCCCGGCTGCGCCTTGAGGTCGGCAAGCTTGCCTGCAGCAACCACGACCTGGCCTTTCATGCCGGCTTCATAATGGCCGGGCTCGAAGCAGACGAAGTCGACTTTGCCCGCCTTGGTGAAATTCCAGACCAGTTCGCCGGTCTTGCCGGGCTCGACCTCGAGTGCGCCCGGCTCGTCGTGCTCCATGCCTGGATTTTTCTTCATCGCCTCGTGGTGTTCCTTGAGCTCCTTCTCGGTGCCAAGGATCAGCTCGTGCTTGAGCTTGCCCGCGTTCTTCACCCGGAAACGGACGGTTTCCCCTTGCCTGACGGAGATGCTCGAGGGCGTGAACCGCATCTTGTCCGACATCGTGATCGAGATCATGCGCGAAACCTTGTTGGCGTCACCGGGAACGCCGATCGCGCTGTCGTCGGCGTGGTGGCTTGCGTGGTCTCCGGCGGCCAATGCACCGCCCGCGCCCAGCCCTGCGAGCGCGAGAATGACGGGTAGCAGAATTTTCACGATAGGTCCCTCCGAGTGAGTAGGTGTAGTTTCCGGCCGCTTCAGTGGCCCGAATGGCCGGCGGGTTTGCGAATGCGCACTTCCGTATCCTTCGATGGCATGTTCCGCGGCGGCATCGATTGCCCGCCTGCCGAGTTGGACCGCGGTGCTTCAACGGAGTTGCCAGCCCATTCGGAGGCTACCGTGCCCGGCGGGTGCCGGTACCACCCCGGATCCTTGTAGTCGCCCCGTTTCTGGCCTGCGCGAACCTTGACCACGGTGAACATGCCGCCCATCTCGACCGATCCGAATGGACCTTCTCCCCCCATCATTGGTTCCGTGTTGTCGGGCAGCGGCATCTGCATCTCGGTCATGTCGGCCATGCCGCGCTCGCCCATCACCATGTAGTCAGGAACGAGGGAATTGAGCTGCTTGACGATGCCGGAGTGATCGACGCCGATCATCGTCGGCACATCGTGGCCCATGGCGTTCATGGTGTGGTGGCTCTTGTGGCAATGGAACGCCCAGTCGCCCTCGGCGTCGGCGACGAACTCGAGCTGCCGCATCTGGCCGACGGCCACGTCGGTTGTGACTTCGGGCCAGCGCGAGGCCTTCGGCGTCGGCCCGCCATCCGTACCGGTCACAAGGAACTCGTGCCCGTGCAGGTGCATCGGATGGTTGGTCATCGTGAGGTTGCCGATGCGGATGCGCACCTTGTCGTTTTTGCGCACCACCAGGGGATCGATGCCCGGGAAAATGCGGCTGTTCCACGACCACAGGTTGAAATCGAGCATGGTCATGATCTTCGGCGTGTAGCTGCCCGGATCGATGTCGTAGGCGTTGAGCAGGAAAACGAAGTCGCGGTCGACCTCGTCGATCAGGGGATGCTTCGCCTTGGGGTGCGTGACCCAGAAGCCCATCATGCCCATCGCCATCTGCGTCATTTCGTCAGCGTGCGGGTGGTACATGAAGGTGCCGGGACGCTGGGCAACGAATTCGTACATAAAGGTTTTGCCCGGCTCGATGCCTTTCTGGGTGAGCCCCGTGACGCCGTCCATCCCGTTCGGCAGGCGCTGGCCGTGCCAGTGCATGCTGGTGTGCTCCGGCAGACGGTTGGTGACGAAGATTCTCACCCGGTCGCCTTCCACCACTTCGATGGTCGGGCCGGGCGACTGGCCGTTGTAGCCCCACAGGTGCGCCTTGAATCCGGGCGACATTTCGCGCACTACCGGTTCGGCGACGAGGTGGAACTCTTTGACACCGTTGTTCATGCGCCAGGGCAGCGTCCAGCCATTCAGGGTGACCACCGGGTTGAAAGGACGGCCGGTGGTGGGGACCAGCGGCGGCATGGTGTCGGGTTTCGTCTGGATCACCGGCTCGGGCAAGGCGGCCATCGCCACCTTGCTCACGGCGGCCGCGGTTACCGCAGCCGTCACCGCGCCGGCGTTTCTCAGGAATGCTCTACGGGAATGCATGATTCGTCCTTGGATCAATGGCCGGCGGCAGATTCGCCGCCAGCCATGGGGAATCTGGAAACGGCGCTGGGTCGGGGCTTGCCTATCAGGGCCATGTCGAGATCGGCCCTGGCGAGCCAATAATCGCGCAGCGCCTCGATATAGCCGTTGACGCTGGCAATCTGCGAGCGCGCGTCCGCCAGCAACTCGAACACGCCGATCAGCATGCCGTTGTAGCGCAGCTGGTTCTCCTCGGCGATGCGCTTTCTCAGGGGCACGATCTCGTCGCGATAGTGGCGGGCCATGTCAAAGCGCAGGCGCGAGGTGCGATAAGCCTCGCGCACCTCGGAGCGCGCATTGATCGCGGTTTCCGCAGCCCGGTTCACCGCCTGCATGTAAATCGACTCGGCCTTGTTCACGCGCGCGGTACCCCAGTCGAAGATCGGCAGCTCGAAACTGATCTCGTAGCCCTTCTTGTAGGGGTCGGAGCGGGGGCCCTCGAGCACGCGCGCGGGACCGAACTCGAGCACGTTGATGAAGCGCGTCGCCCGAGCCAGGCCGAGGTTCTTCGCCAGCGCCTCGGTTTCAAGCCGCACGGCCTGCAAGTCGAGCCGTTGCGCCATCGCCATTCGCTCGATATCGGGCAGCTCCTCGGCCACCTTTGGAAGATCCGGGAGCCTTTCGGGCAGCGCGAACTGTGCCTGCGTGCCCCATACGCCGAGCAGGCGGGTCAGCCTTTCCCGGGCAGCGACCGAAGACTCCTCCGCACGCGCCATGTTGAGCGCGGCATCGGCATAAAAGCCCTGCTCGCGCGCCTGCTGGAGCTTGTTCCAGTTGCCGGCCTGCGCCATGCGGCGGGCGAGCTGCGCGCTCGTCTCGGCCACGTTCCTGACCTGCCGCATGTAGCGAACGGTCTCCTCTGCGCCGACCGCGGTGTAATACGCTTTGCGCGTTTGCGCCGCCAGCTGCAGCACATCCACGGCCGCCTGGCGTTGCGTCTGCTCGAATCGGCGCTGCTCGACTTCGCGCGCAAGCGGCATGGTGACCAGCGCAAAGATGTTGAACGTGAGCGCCTGCTCGATCTTGTAGTCCCCGTCGTGCCGCGCGCGCAGCATCGAGAAGCGCGGGTTGGGCAGGCGCCCCGCCTGGACGAGGTCCGACTCCGCGATGCCGAGCTCAAAGAACGAGGCCTGCAGTCCCTTGTTATTCAGGATCGCGACCTGCACCGCGTCCTCCACCGACAGGGGTTTGCCCAGCAACTCTGCCACGCGCTTGTCGATGGCCTCGCGGTCGGCATCGGTCCGCGCCCATGTGACCGCCTTGCCGGGGCGTTGCGCGGCAATCTGGCCGACTGTGTCGAAGCCCCCGTCTGCGCTGAACGTTGCACAACCGCCCAGAGGCAGGACGGCGAGAACGACCAAGGCAAGCCGCATGCGGTCGCCCCGGGATGGATTGGCTGTCATTGCATCCTCCTAGCGCTTATGGCCATCATGACCGGCCGGGCCGGGTTGGGTCACCGCCGCCGGGGCGGGGCCGGCGGCGGGTTTCGGCGGTGCCGCCTCCTTTGCGTAGGCGCGCCATCCGCCGACGCGCCCCACGGTGTCGTTGGTGTCTTTCCATGGCGCCACCTTTTCCTCGGAGAAGGTTCGATAGCCGTTGAAGGGCGACTCGTAGGTCGCGGGGGGGACGGGCGCGGTTGCTTCCATCGCATCGGGCCTGGGATTGGCGGGGCCAGCCTGGGACCAGGCCAGCGGTGCTGCGGCGACCATGGGCATGACCCAGGCCAGAAGGACATTTCTATTCATCCGATCCTCACGATTGCATGTGAACATTCCGCCACAGGTTGTGACGGCAACACGAAATGCAGCGCAAATGCGCGCGCCTGATCAGCGCGTGAAGCGCCGCCTAAGCGTCGGAGGATCTGGGAGGACGTTTCGGCCCGTCGGTGACGAAGCCGATCGAGTGCGGAACGATCGAGACTACAGGTTCACTGGCAGCGTCAATCAGCGGCAGGCTGGCGCTGACTGCCACCAACGCCGTTCCCACGCAGCAGTTTGCACAGGCGCTGCACGTGGATTTGGCGAACTCGCCGGATCTCTCCGGATCGAAGGTGGCGTCCGAAAGGCCTGCGCCGGCAGCGCGTTCCATCGGCGCGGCGTGATGGTCATGGCCCGGTTCCACACCATTCGAATGCGCGTGCGCCGATGCGGTGCCCGCACCCATGCGCTCGTGCATGGGCCCGCAGAAAAGCATGGTCGCGGCTGCAAATCCCTGGGCAGGAATTGCCAGCATCACAAGCCAAACCAATGCCGCTTTCAGAAGTTTTACTGTTTTCATACACCGAATCCGAGCAACAAGCTTACGCCGGGGGAGCGGCAAATTCAACTTATCGGTGACGAAAAGGCAACGGCCACCGGGGCAAAAATTCCGCCAACCTGTTTCATTGACATTGCACTTCTCCGTTGAAGATTCGTGACCTCGGAGGACTCCGCGACGCGCTCAAAATACCCGCCGCCATTCGGTGGTACCGTGCGTCAGCGCACATTAGGGAGTTGCCGCCACGTCCTCGGTGTTACTTAAGTTTTCCAAATTGGCAATACAATTAGCGTATTAGCCGCGTCTGTGGCCGATCTTTGAAATACAATGTTAATGTTTCTGAGACACCCAGGCGTCGGCGGGGTTGCATCGGCGACACCTGCCTCTGGACAAACGATGAAAGGAACGGACGTGAGCGAAGTCGGCGTAGTCCCCATGGAAGAGGTGCGCAAGCTTTCAGGCCTCGAATTGATGCAAGGCCTGATCGCGGGAAAATATCCCCCGCCGCCGATCATGCGCGCGCTCGACTTCAGGCTCGAGCGCGTCGAACACGGCAGCGCGGTTTTTTCGGGCGATGCCAAGTACGACCACTACAACCCGATCGGCACCGTGCACGGCGGCTGGATCGCCACGCTCCTGGATTCCTGCATGGGCTGCGCGATGCACACGACGCTCAAGCCCGGCCAGGGCTATACGAGCCTGGAGATCAAGGTCAATTTCGTGCGCGCCGTGGTGGCGACCAGCGGCCGCCTGACGGCCGAAGGGCGCGTGATTTATGCGGGCAGCCGGACCGGGACTGCCGAAGGCAAGCTGGTGGATGCCAGCGGCAAGATCTTCGCACATGGCACCACGACCTGCCTCATCTTCCCGATCTGACCGATGCGCCGGCGAGCCCTGCTGCATGCCCGGTTTGCGCCGCAAATCGCTTTTCTAAGAGCCCGTATTGCCCGGGACGGCAGGCTGGGACTGCGGCTCACTTTGAGCGTCCTGCTGTTCATCGGTGCGACCTGGTTGTTCGCGGGCATTGCCGAAGACGTTGTCACTGGCGATCCGCTGATCGACGCCGACCGGAAGATCAGCGCGTGGTTTCATGCCCATGCGACCCCTGCGCTCACGTGGGGGATGCTGTTGGTGACGAATACCCACGGCACCATCGCGATCAGCATCATGGGGCTCGCGTTCGGGCTCTACTTGTGGCGCCGACGGCTCTCGTGCTGGCTTGTCACGCTCGCATTCGTGCTGCCGGGCGGGATGCTTCTTAACGTGCTTCTGAAACAGATCTTTCGCCGCGATCGCCCGAGCCTCGATACCGCGCTGCTTTCGCTGTCCACCTATAGTTTCCCGAGCGGCCACGTCACTGGGGCCACCTTGTTCTACGGGCTGCTAGCAGCTTTTCTCGCATCAAGAGTACCGGCGTGGGGTTCTCGTGCCGCAATTTTCCTCTTCGCCGGTTGCATCGTGATCATGGTCGGAATCAGCCGAATTTACCTGGGCGTACACTATTTCAGCGACGTGGAGCGTGGCTTGGGTGGTCATGTGGCTGGTCGCCCTCGATGCGTTGCGACCGCAATACGCAGCCTGAAGCTACATCCGCCGCCCGAAATCCCTTAGCACCTCGCGCGCGCAGTTGTGCCCCGGCGCGCCCGTCACTCCGCCCCCCGGATGCGTGCCTGAACCGCACATGTAAAGGCCTTTGACCGGCCCTCGGTAATCGGCATAACCCAGCATCGGGCGTGCGGAATAGAGCTGGTCCAGAGAAAGCGCGCCGTGGAAGATGTCGCCGCCCACCAACCCGAACTGCTGCTCCAGGTCGGCCGGCGACAGCGCATTGTGCGCAATCACGCTCTTCCTGAAACCCGGCGCGTGGCCCTCGACCACGTCGAAGATGCGCCCGATCGCCTCGTCCTTGCGCGTCGTCCAGTCCGCTTCAGGCGCGAAGTGCTGGCAGAACAGGCTTGCGACATGCGCCCCCTTGGGCGCGAGCGAGTCGTCGAGCGTGCTGGGGATCAGCATCTCGACGATCGGCGCCTGCGAGATCCCATCTGCTTTGGCGTCGAGATAGGCTCGGTCCATGTAGGCAAGCGTTGGCGCCATGATGATGCCCGAGCCGTGGTGCGGGCCGGGCTCCGGCCGGCACGTGAAGCGCGGCAATTCGGAGAGCGCGACGTTCATGCGGAAGGTACCCGACGCGCATTTCCAGCGTCCGATACGCGCCCTGAAGTTCTCGGGCAGTGCGCTTCGCTCCAGCAACTCCAGGTAGAGCAGCTTCGGATTGAGGTTGCCGATTACGCTCCTGGCCGCAATTTCCGTTCCGTCGGTAAGGCAGACGCCCTGCGCCTTGCCGCCGCTGACGTTGACGCGAGCCACGGCCACGTCGCAATCGATCTCCACGCCCAGGCGCCGGGCTTCGGCCGCCATTGCTTGCGTGATGGCGCCCATGCCGCCGATCGCATGGCCCCACGCACCCTTTTTCCCGTTCACCTCGCCGAAGCAATGATGCAGCAGCACGTACGCGGTGCCCGGGTGGTAAGGGCTGGCGAAATTGCCCACCACCGCGTCAAACCCGAAAGCCGCCTTCACCGCCTCGCCCTCGAACCAGCCCTCCAGCATTTCGGCCGCGCTCTGCGCAAACAGGTTCAGCAGGTCACGGCGCGACTCCATGTCGAGCTTCTTTGCCAGGCGCCCGGCCTTGACTGCGCGCAAGAGGTCGAGCGCGCCTCCGCCCACGTTAGGCGGGCACTCGAGGACCAGGTGGCGCAGGACGTCGGCGACTTTTTCCAGCATCGCCCAGTACTGCGGGAGCCGTTCGGCATCGCGCGCGGAAAACTTTGCGAGCTCCGCCTGCGTGCTCGCCAAATTCGGCCCGATCGTCAGCGAGTTCTGCCCGTCCAGCGGCAGGAAGTTGGACACCGGCCGCTCGACGATGCGCAGGCCGTGCTCGGCCAGGCGCAGATCGCGAATCACCCTGGGATTGAGCAGGCTGACCGTGTACGCCGCGACCGAATTGCGAAAGCCCGGATGAAACTCCTCGGTCACCGCGGCCCCGCCGACCACAGACCGGCGCTCGAGCACGCGCACCTTGAGCCCGCCACGCGCCAGGTAGCACGCGCAGGCCAGGCCATTGTGGCCGGCGCCGACGATCACGGCGTCATAGGAGGGCTGTCCTGCGGTCATTCGGTGGCGGTTCCGTCGCGGCTATATACTCGGAGTATATGACCACCCCCAGCGACAACCGCAACCTAGCGCTGTTCTGCGATTTCGAGAACGTCGCGCTCGGCGTGCGCGAAGCCAAGTACGACAAGTTCGACATCGGCCTGGTCCTCGAGCGCCTGCTGCTCAAGGGCAGCATCGTCGTGAAGAAGGCGTACTGCGACTGGGAGCGCTACAAGGACTTCAAGTCAGGCATGCACGAGGCGTCTTTCGAGATGATTGAGATCCCGCATGTGCGCATGTCGGGCAAGAACTCGGCCGACATTCGCATGGTCGTCGATGCGCTCGACCTGTGCTACACGAAATCGCATGTGGACACCTTCGTGATCATCAGCGGCGATTCGGATTTTTCGCCGCTGGTGTCCAAGCTGCGCGAGAACAACAAGACGGTGATCGCGGTCGGGGTGAAGAATTCGACCTCGAACCTGCTGATCGCCAACTGCGACGAGTTCATCTTCTACGACGACCTCGTGCGCGAGCAGAAGAAGCAACCGCCCAGACGCGCCGAGAAGAGGCCTGGGCGCGGGAAGGCCGCCACGGCCGCCTCGTCCGTTGCAGCTCCGGCTCCGCCTGCAGAAAGCAAGGATAAGGACAGGAAACAAGAGGCGTTCGAACTTGTGCTCGCAACAACCGAGGCCCTAATGACCGAAAGGGGTGCCGAGGAGAAGCTCTGGGGCTCGATGGTCAAGCAGGCACTCAAGCGCAGGAACCCCGGGTTCTCCGAGAGCTACTACGGTTTCAAGTCGTTCAACTTGCTGCTGGAAGAAGCCGCGGCGCGTAACCTCCTGCAACTGGAGCGCGACGAGAAATCCGGCGGTTACCTGGTGAAAACCGCGACCGGCTGATGCGCATCAAGCTCGTCGCGGCCACCTGGCTGCACGTCCCGATCCCCGAGAAGCAACAGCACGTCTCCGATTTCGGCCGCGTCGGGTCTTTCGACTGCACGCTGGTGCGCATCGAAACCGAGTGCGGCCTGGTGGGCTGGGGCGAATCGAAGGAAGAAGTCGGCAGCGCCGGCAACAACCGCACGGTCACTACGGCGATTAACGAGAAGTACGGGCCGATGCTGGTGGGCGAAGACCCGCGCGACATCGTCCGCCTGAACGAGCTCATGTACAGCGGCGTGCGCGGGCACTACGCACTTGCCCACGGCCGCGTGTTCCCGGCACTTGGGCGGCGCGGTGCTTCAATCTGCGCGATGAGCGGCATCGACCTCGCGCTCTGGGACCTGCTCGGCAAGTCGCTCAATGCGCCGGTGTGGCGGCTGCTCGGTGGACGCAAGGCCGAACGCATGCCGATCTACGCCTCAGGGGGCTGGGCCGATGCCAAAGGGATCGGCGATCAGTTGATGGGCTACGTCAAGAAAGGCAACGTGCGCGCGGTCAAGATGCGCGTCGGCATCATCGACGGAACCGTTACGAAGTCGGTGGAACGGGTGAAAGCGGCGCGGGAAGCGCTCGGCCCCGACATCGGCCTCGCATGCGACGCCCACGGCACCTGGAGCGTGGCGGAAGCCAAGCAATTCTGCCGGCAGGTGGAAGACCTCGACCTGATGTGGTTCGAGGAGCCGGTCACCGCGGACGACAAGCGCGGCTGCGCGGAGGTGCGGCGATCGTCATCCGTGCCAATCGCGGCCGGCGAATCCGAATTCAACCGCTTCGATTTCAGGGAGCTGGCGGAACTAGGCGCGGCCGATATTTTCCAGCCGGACCTCGCGATCTGCGGGGGCGTGAGCGAGGCGATGAAAATTGCCGCGATCGCCTCCGCCTACAACCTGCGCCTTGCGCCCCACCTGTGGACGGGCGCGCTGGCGTTCGCGGCCGGCATGCACGTGACCGCGGCCACGTCTTGCGGCTTCATCCTGGAGTATTCGTTCGGGGCGAACCCGCTGTTGCAGGAGTTGCCGGTGGAAGGCTTCCCGGTTCAGGACGGGACCATCGAGATCCCCGACCGGCCGGGGCTGGGCGTAACGATCAACGAGAAATTCGTCGAGCGTTACGCCGTCGCTGTCTAGCCCAGCGGAATCGCCACGTAGCGGCGGCCGCCCTCGCGCTGCACGAGCAGCGCAACTGTCTTGCCGCTCTTGCCGGCAAGGGTGCGCAGTTCCTCGGCGCTGTTGACCGGCTTGCCGTTGAGCGCGAGGATCACATCGCCTTGCTGCAGCCCGGCGCGGGCCGCGGGACCACGCACTTCCTCGACCAGCACGCCACCGGCGACTTCCGCCTCGCGGCGCTCGTCCGCCGTCAGGGGACGCACGGCGAGGCCGAGCTTGCCGCCGTCGGTCTTGGCCGCCGCCGGCGCGGCGTCGGCGACTTTCGCGTCGGTGAGTTCAGCCAGCTTTACGTTCACGCGCTCGACCTTGCCCTTGCGCCAGATCTCGACGTTGGCCGTAGACCCGGGCGCTGCCTCACCTACCGCCATCGGCAGGTCGCCGGAGCGGTTGATCGCGCGGCCATTGAACTTGAGGATCACGTCCCCCGACTCAAGGCCCGCCTTGTTGGCCGGGCCGCCTTTCTCGACATTGGCCACCAGGGCGCCCTGCGTATTGGGCAGGCCGAAGGAGTCTGCTATGCCGCGATCGATTTCCTGCACGGCGACGCCGAGCTTGGCGCGGCTCACCCGCCCGTGGGTGACGAGTTGGTTCTCGATCCGCATTGCGACGTCGATCGGGATTGCAAACGACAAGCCCTGGTACCCGCCGGTGCGGCTGTAGATCTGCGAGTTGATGCCGATCACTTCGCCGGCGAGGTTGAACAGGGGCCCGCCCGAGTTGCCCGGGTTGACCGCTGCGTCCGTCTGGATAAAGGGGACGTAGTTTTCCTCCGGCAGCGAGCGCGACTTGGCGCTTACGATGCCGGCGGTGACGGTGTTTTCGAAGCCGTACGGCGAGCCGATTGCGACTACCCACTCACCTACCCGCGTGGTCGAGGGATTACCGATCTTGACGGTCGGTAGGCCCTTGGCATCGATGCGCAGGACCGCCACATCGGTTTTCTTGTCGACGCCGACGACCTTGGCTTCGAAATCGCGTCCGTCGGTCAGCCGCACCGTCACCGTCGAGGCGTCGGCAACTACGTGCGCGTTGGTCAGCACAACACCGTCGGAGGTGACGATGAATCCGGAGCCTTCGCCGCGAGAAGGCACGCCGGGGGCCTGCTGGCCGCCACCGGGCACGCCGAAGCGGCGGAAGAACTCGCCGAAGGGGGAGTTCTTGAGTTCGTCGGGCAGGTCGGCCACGGCCTTGGTAACCGAGCTGACCTTGATATTCACTACGGCG
>JBBQNG010000089.1:0-15099 GCA_038329645.1 Burkholderiales bacterium | reverse complement strand
CCGGTGGACACCACCTGGATGTCCTGCATCGCCGAGGCGTCCATGCGCATGATGGAGCCCTTGCCGAACTGCTTTTCGATCTGGGACAGTGCTGCGGTGAGGGCTTTGGCTTTGTTGTCGTCCATGACTACTCCTTTTTATTGGCCGTCAGCATCAAATGGCGGAGCGCTGGTAAGGATCTACTTGCGCCCGGGCTAACACCGGTACTGTATAAACGTGCAGTAATTGTAGCCGTTGACCGGAACGCTCCGCAAGTGGCTCATGAGGTGACCTTGGGGGCCGCGGAGAGGGGCGGAGATCGGGGGTGTAAAATTCCCGCTTTCCTCAATTCAGACAACTGCTTGGAGATTCGATCATGACGAAAGTCGCGTTCCTTGGGCTGGGGGTGATGGGCTACCCGATGGCCGGCCACCTGCTCAAGAAGGGGGCCCACGAGGTCACCGTCTACAACCGTAACGCGGCCAAGGCGGCGCAGTGGACAAAGGAATACGGCGGCAAGTCGGCGCCCACGCCGAAAGAAGCGGTTACGGGCGCCGAGTTCGTCATGGTGTGCGTCGGCAACGACGACGATGTGCGCTCGGTCATTTACGGGGACAGCGGGGCACTGGCGGGCATGAAGTCGGGCTCGATCCTCGTCGACCACACCACCGCGTCGGCAATCCTCGCGCGCGAGCTGCACGCCAAGTGCAAGGAGAAGGGCATCGGCTTCGTCGACGCGCCGGTCTCCGGCGGTCAGGCCGGCGCGGTCAACGCGCAGCTCGGCATCATGTGCGGCGGCGAGGAGGCGGTGTTCGCCAAGGCCAAACCAATACTGGATGTGTATGCCAAGAGCTGCGTTCTGATCGGCGCGCCCGGCGCCGGGCAGCTGACCAAGATGGTCAACCAGATCGCCATCGCCGGCCTGCTCCAGGGCCTCTCCGAAGCCCTCAACTTCGGCAAGAAGTCGGGCCTCGACATGGAGAAGGTCGTGGCGGTGATCTCCAAGGGTGCTGCCGGCTCCTGGCAGATGGAAAACCGCTGGACGGCCATGAACGACGTCAAGTTCGACGGCTTCGGGTTCGCGGTGGACTGGATGAGGAAAGACCTCGGCATCTGCCTGGAGGAAGCCAAGAAGAACGGCGCGCGGCTGCCCGCCACCGCGATGATCGACCAGTTCTACGCGCAGGTGCAGGCGCGCGGTGGCGCGCGGTGGGATACGTCGTCGCTCATGAACCTGCTTGCGAAGGATTGACGGCGTGAATGCCGCTGCCTGAAGCCTGGCTGCGGGGCCTGGATCCCGCTGCCCGCGCGGCCCTCGCTCACGCCGAAGCCTATGTGTCGGCGCGCGAAAGCGCGGGAATCCATGTCTATCCTCCCGCGGACCTTCGCTATCGCGCGCTCGAGCTGGTCCCGCCGGCGGACGCCAAGGTCGTGATTCTCGGCCAGGACCCTTACCACGGGGCGGGCCAGGCTATGGGACTGGCGTTCTCCGTCCCGCGCGGCATTCGCGTACCGCCCTCCCTGGCCAACATCTACAAGGAGCTCGCCACCGACCTGGGCGTACCGCGGCCGGGCCACGGCGATCTCACTGCTTGGGCCGAGCAGGGCGTGCTCCTCCTCAATACTTCGCTGAGCGTCGAGGAAGGCCGCGCCGCGTCCCACAAGGACATTGGCTGGGAGCAGGTCACAAATGGCCTGGTGGCCTGCGCGTCCCGGGAAGCGCCCGCGGCGGTCTTCATGCTCTGGGGCAACCATGCGCGCGCCAAGGCGCCGCTCATCGATCGCACGCGCCATCTCGTGCTGGAGGCGGCGCATCCTTCCCCGCTCTCGGCGCGCAAGTTCCTCGGCTGCCGGCATTTCTCGCAGGCGAACGATTTTCTCGCCGGCCAGCACATCGACCCGGTGCGATGGGACCTTTCGCCGTGCTGAAAATGCATCGCCTGCGCCCATTCGCATTCTGGCTCGCCTTCAACTGCGGCGCCGCGTACGCGCAAGGAGGCGGCCTGCCCGAGCTGCGCGTCCTGCGCCACCTTTCGGTGGGAGAAATTCGCGCCCCGCAAGGCTCGGTCGCCGCGACCCACCAGTTGCGAGTGACCCTGGCATTGATGAACGAGACCGGGTGGGACCCAGCAAAGGTCCTCAGTGCCGCAAGGCAGGCCGCCGGAATCCTCGCCCAGTGCGCGATCCGGATTTCGATCGACCTGCACGAGTTCGAGGGACCGCCGCGTTACCGCTCCGTGCTGACCCCGGTCTCGAGCGACCTCGCGCGGCGGCTCGCCCTTCCCCGGCCCACCGTATTTTTCGTTGCCGATTCGCGCCAGCGGTCGCCGTTCGACGCAGAGACCATCGGACGCAGCAACAGCCGCGGTCGCCCCGAAATGAGAGACACGATCTGGATCGCTGCCGGCGCGCGCGACCTGCCGCTCGTGATCGCGCATGAGCTCGCGCATGTGCTTGCGGATTCCGGGGCGCACTCGGCTGAAGCGGGCAACCTGATGCGCGACGAGACTGCGCCAGGCGGCACTCAGCTCACACCGCGTCAATGCGAAGCGATGGTGTCCACTGGAGGAGCGAACGGCCTGCTTTCGCGGTTGCAATGACGCTCAGCGCCGCCGCCTTCGACCGCCTTACTTCTTGCTTTTGCGTTCCTTCGGCGGGGTATGCGACGGGGCATCGCTGGCCGGGAAGGACTCGTCCACCGTCTCGTCAATTACCCACTCTTCGTGCTTGGGGTCTTTCGGCTGCGGGTGCGGATGTACTTTGGAAGTGCCCACCTTTGGAGCGGGCGCTGGCGCTTTGATGGTTGTCATCGGGAACCTCCTCGTGCGGGGGAAATGTCGGGAATACCCGATTTGACCAGCGCGCAGGGCCACCCACCGTGCGCTGTCGCACAAAGGGCGGACTAAGCGAATTCCGCCAGCAAGTCTTCGAGGCCGCGACGCTCTGCCGCGGGTGCGAACAGGGCGCGGCGGGCGAGGATTCCACGCTTGAGCCTCGCGTAAAAGGCCCGGTCATCCATGGTCCGCTCGATCAGCCGGGCGAGCCTGCGGTCGTCGAAAAGCGCGAAATAGCCCGGGTAGTTCGTACCCAGCATGCCGACGTTGCCGGACACGCGCGATGCGAGTACCGGCACGCCGATCCTCGAAGCCTCGCAGATCACGTTGGCACCGCCTTCCATGACCGAGCTCACCACGAGCAGGCGGCTCGAGGCCATCCGGCGCAGCGAATCGCCGTGCGCCCTGCTCCCGATCCAGCGGTAACGCGGATCCTCGCGCATCCGGCGCTGGGCGGATCTGGCCATCGCGGGCGCGAGGCTCGCGCCGACCTGCACCACCTCGGCACTGGTGCGGGCGGGAAGCCGCGAGAGGGCCTCGGCGGCGCGGAACGGATCCTTCTCCTCGCGCAGGTTGCCAACGACGACGATGCGAAAGCGGCTGGCCAGCGGGCAATGCGCGAGACGCGTATCCGCCGACTGGAAGATCACGCGCGTCTTCGCTCGCAGGTGCCGGGCGAGATGGGTGCGGCCGTTCGGTTGCAGGACGATGAGGCGGGTCGCAAGCTCGAGCGCACGCTTAGCTTCGGCCGAAGTGTCGATGTCGCGATACAGGTCGGTGCCGGTGAGCGCTACAATCAAAGGCCGGTCGGGGTGCTCCCGATTAAACCTCTGCGCCGAATCCGCACTCTTCCTCGCATGCA
The DNA here is from genome assembly GCA_038329645.1 of Burkholderiales bacterium. GTDB lineage: Bacteria > Pseudomonadota > Gammaproteobacteria > Burkholderiales > SG8-39 > SZAS-79. The sequence continues at coordinate 11,424 of JBBQNG010000089.1, read as the reverse complement.
GCGCAATCAGCAGATCGGCCGGCGCGCCGCCCCATTCCTCCTCGATGGCGACGCGGTGCCCGGACTTGCGCAGGAAACCCGCCCAGCGCTGCGCAGTGTGGTGGTTGCCGGTACGCGCGGCGGTGCCTTGCGGCATGACCAGTGAGATTCGCATGAGCGCGAATGCTAGCACCCTGGCGAGCGCGCTGGCCGCCGCGCGCGAGCGCACAACCCGCATCACGCGCGACCTTGTCGGCGAGCGCCTGCTGGGACCGAAGCTGGCGATCGTCAATCCGCCGCTTTGGGAACTGGGCCACATGGCGTGGTTCCAGGAAAACTGGTGCCTGCGCCATCGCGAGGAAGGCGCGCCGCGCGATTCGATCCTGAAAGACGCAGACCGCCTCTACGATTCGGCGAAGGTCGCGCACGCGACCCGCTGGGGCCTGCCGCTGCCGACGCTCCAGGCCACGCGCGATTACCAGGCCGAGGTACTCGGGCTGGTGCTGCGCAGGTTGGACAACGAACCCGAAAGCCGGGAGCTTCTGTATTTTGCGGACCTCGCTGCGTTTCACGAGGACATGCACGGCGAAGCTTTCCACTACACGCGCCAGACGCTGGGCTATGAGGATCCTCTCGAGCCGGCGAAAGCAGCCGAACCGGCGTCCGCCGCGCAAGGCGACGTGGCATTCGACGGGGGGCGGTTCATTCTTGGCGCCCCGCCGAATGATGACTTCGTATTCGACAACGAGAAATGGGCGCACGAAGTAACCCTCGCGCCTTTCAGGATCGCTCGCACCGCGGTCACCAACGCCGAGTTCGCTGCGTTCGTCGATGCCGGCGGATACGGCCGGCGCGAATTCTGGAGCGATGAAGGCTGGGCATGGCGCACGGCCGCCGGTGCGGACACGCCGCGCTACTGGAAGAAGGAGGGCGATTCGTGGCTGGCGCGGCGCTTCGACCGGACGCTGCCGCTACCCCTGCGCCACCCGGTGATCCACGTCAACTGGCACGAGGCCCAGGCCTATTGCCGCTTCGCAAGTCGCCGGCTTCCGACGGAAGCGGAATGGGAGTACGCGGCATCTCCGGACAAGAAGCATTTCCCATGGGGCGGTTCATTACCGGCCGGCAAGCGCGCCAACCTGGAGGGCGGCGCCACGGCCCCGGTGGATGCCTTTGCGGAGGGCGACTCCGCTGACGGCTGCCGCCAGTTGCTCGGCAACGTCTGGGAATGGACCGCCAGTGACTTCGGGCCTTATCCGGGCTTCGTCGCCGATCCCTACAAGGAATACTCCGAGCCCTGGTTCGGCACGCACAAGGTGCTGCGCGGCGGCAGCTTTGCCACGCCCCGCCGGCTGATCCGCAACACGTGGCGCAATTTCTATACGCCTGACCGCGGCGACATTTTTGCCGGGTTTCGAACCTGCGCGCTGGAGCGCGGTTGAACTAGCGGGGTTCGCATTCCGCAAGCCGCCTCTCGAGATACGAGCGTTCGGCGGGGTTGGCCACAAGGGCCAGTGCGGCCCCATAGGCGTTACGGGCTTCGGTGAACCGTCCGAGCCTGCGCAATAAGTCCGCCCTGGCGGCGGGCAGCAGGTAATACCCGGCCAGTTCCTCGCGTCCGGCGAGCCGCTCGATCCATTCGAGTCCAGCGTCCGCCCCTTCGGCCATCGCAACCGCAACCGCCGCATTCAGCTCGACAACGGCGCCCGGCCTCTCGCGCAGCAAGCCGACGTATAGCGCCGCGATCTGCCTCCAGTCTGTATCTGCGGCGCGCGGCGCTTGCGCGTGCAACGCCGCGATCGCCGCCTGCAGCTGGTAGGGACCGCGCCGGCGCAAAGCGAGCGCGGCATCCAGGAGGGCAAGCCCGTCCGAAATCGCATCGCGGTTCCACAGGGCGCGATTCTGCTCCTCGAGGGGGACGATCGCCCCATCGCTTCCGACGCGTGTTGCGCGCCTCGCATCGTGCAGCAGCATCAGCGCGAGCAAGCCGCGTGCTTCGGGCTCCTCCGGCATGAGTTCCACGACCAGGCGCGCGAGCCGGATCGCTTCAGTGCAGAGGTCGGGCCGGACAAGTCCGGGCGTGTTGGTAGCCGAGTAGCCCTCGTTGAAAACGAGATACACCACGCCGAGCACCGCATCGAGCCTTTCCGGCAGGGCATCGCGCTGCGGCACCTCGTAAGGGATGCCCGCTTCGAAAATCTTTCTCTTGGCGCGCACAAGGCGCTGGGCCGCTGTGGCCTCGGCCTCGAGGAATGCGCGGGCGATCTCGCGCGTGGTCAGGCCGCACAGCGTGCGCAGCGCGAGCGCCATCTGCGCTGCAGGAGCGAGGGCCGGATGGCAACAGGTGAAAACCAGCCGCAGGCGGTCGTCTTCCACGCCGGACACTTCAGCCGGGTGGTCTTCGCCCTCCGGCTCGGGTGCCGCAATGTCCGGCGGATCGTCGGTGTATTGCGGCCCGGCGCGGCGGCGGCGAAGCATATCCAGTGCGCGGCGCTGCGCGACGGTCGTGAGCCAGGCCGCGGGCCGCTCGGGCAGGCCTTCGGCCGGCCAGCGCTCGATGGCCTTCGTGAATGCGTCCTGCAGCGCATCCTCGGCCAGCTCGAAATCCCCGAAGCGCCGGATCAACCCCGCAAGCACGCGCGCGCCCTCCGCCCGGCAAACGCCGTCGATGAGCGCAGTCAGCACTTCATTTCACTGGCTCCCGCCGCCGTCGCCCCGCGCACGCTCAAACCGTATCGGGCGTCACCCCGACGGGGCGCACTTCGATAGAGCCGTGCGCAGCCGCCGGGCAGCGCGCCGCCCATTTCACGGCTTCGTCGAGGTTCGGAACATCGATCGTGTAGAAACCGCCCAGTTGCTCTTTTGTTTCGGCAAAGGGCCCGTCCGTGCTCACGGTCTTGCCGCCTTTAACGCGTACCGTAGTCGCCGTGCCGGTGGGCTTGAGTTCGGCTCCGCCTCGCAGCACCCCGGCTTCACGCATGTCCTTGCCATACTTGGAGAATGCCGCATACATCTGTTTCTGCGCCTCGGGCTGGTCGGCCATCTGGGCAAAGTTTTTCTCGTCGCCGTATATCAGGATCATGTATTGCATGGTGCTTCCTCTCGGTGGTTGGGCGCCCCGACGTCCGGGGTCATCGTAACGACGCCGCGGCGGGGCGGAAATCGACACTCCGGCGAAAATAAATTTCCCCCTTCAGGCGTGGGCCAGCCTGACCGGGATCCGCCTGGCGCCGAAGGGCTTGCCGAATTTCTGGTAGCGCCCCGCGAGCTGCGTGCCGCAGTGCAGGCACTCGCCGGCATCGGAAAGCCTGTAGCTGCGGATTTCGTACCAGTCGCGATCGATGACCACGTTCTCGCATGACGGGCAGTAAGTGCTGCTGCCGCCCGCGTCGTGCACGTTGCCGGTGTAGACGTAGTTGAGGCCGGCCAGGCGGCCGATCTCGCGCGCGCGAGTAAGCGTCGCCGCCGGCGTCGGGGGAACATCCGTCATGCGGTAGTCAGGATGGAACGCCGTGAAGTGCAGCGGCACGTCCCGGCCCAGGTGCTTGCGGATCCAGCGGCACTCGGCCTCGAGCTCCGCGTCCGAATCGTTCTTGCCCGGGATCAGCAGTGTGGTGATCTCGGTCCACACGTCGGTCTCGTGCACGAGGTATTCGAGGGTTTCCAGCACCGGCGCCAGGTGCGCACCGGTCTGCCTGAAATAGAACTCCTCGGTGAAGGCCTTGAGGTCGACGTTGGCCGCGTCCATCTTCGAATAGAACTCGCGCCGCGGCTCCGCGTGGATGTAGCCCGCCGTCACCGCGACCGTCTTGATGCCGCGCGCGTGGCAGGCGTCGGCAACGTCCATCGCGTATTCGGCAAAGATCACGGGGTCGTTGTAGGTGAACGCCACGCTCTTGCATCCCAGCTGCCCGGCGGCCTTCGCAATCGTGTCGCCCGTGGCCTCGGCCATCAGCGTGTCCATTTCGCGCGACTTGGAGATGTCCCAGTTCTGGCAGAACTTGCAAGCGAGGTTGCAGCCGGCGGTGCCGAAAGACAGCACGCTGGTGCCAGGGTAGAACTGGTTGAGCGGCTTCTTCTCGATCGGGTCGACGCAGAACCCGGAAGAACGGTTGTACGTCGTCAGCACGATGGCATCGCCCTCGCGCTGGCGCACGAAGCACGCGCCGCGCTGACCTTCGTGCAGCCGGCAGTCGCGCGGGCACAGGTCGCACTGGATGCGGCCGTCGTCCAGGGCGTGCCACCAGCGGCCGGGATGGTTCATGCGCGCCGCACCTGCTTCACTGCACCGGGAAGTCCGACTGCTTCCACTTGATCACCCTGTAGCGCAGCACCCGGCAGCGCGCGAGGCGGAAATCCGCCGGCAGGCCGGCCTTGAGCTTGAGCTGGTCGAGGAACTGGCGTTTGTCCGGCAGCGACTCCCACACCTGCGGCAGGAACGTGCCGCGCCGCCCGCCGGCCTCCAGGATCAGTCCGTCCTCGCCCGGCACGATCTTGTCGAGCAGGTCGGACTCGTCGGAGAACCGGATCGACTTCGCAACAGACAGGAGCGACACCTCGGTCTGCGTGTCTATCCACTCGTCGTTGGTCATCGGCGCAAAACGCGGGTCGCGGAAAGCGGCGGCCTCGGCGTTGGCGATCACGTCGGCGCCCAGCGGCCGCTGCGGCGCCAGGCTGCCGATGCAGCCGCGAAGGCGCCCGCCCCGCGTAATCGTGACGAAGGTGGCCCCCGGCTGCACGAGCCAGCTCGCGCCGTTGGCCTTGGGCGCCTCGCGCGACACGAGCTTCGCGCCGATTGCCGCGCGCGCCATGCCGATGAGCGTGCGGCCGGCTTCGTCACCGGACACCGCATCGCCCTCGTCGAGCGCAAAGGCCGAGTATCCGACCACGCGTCCGCGGCCCCCGGCGGTGTCGCCTGAATTGCAGACCGACAAACGCCGGATCGACAAACCTTTCCTGCGCGCCAGGGACAGCAGGCCGTTGAGGGGCGTGGCGCCGCACGCCTGCTGGTGGTTGAGCCCGCTCTCCAGTCGCGCGATGCGATCGGCCGTGTCGCCGTCGATGCGCCGCGCCGTTTCGTACTCGTGGTAGTGGGAGAGGTCGGTGCTGATCACGACGAGCGTTTCCGGCCCGCCCCAGAGCCGCTCGAGGACTTCGGCGACCTGCGCGATGGTCGCACCGCCCACGGCCAGCGGAACGAGCGAAAAATCGCCTAGCACGCGCTGCAGGAAAGGCAGCTGCACCTCGAGCGAGTGCTCCATGGCGTGCGCCGGCGCGCTGGTCACCACCTGCGGCAGGTCCTTGAGCGACTGCACGGCCGCCGCGTCGATCGGGATTCCGCCCAGGGGCGTGTCGAACACGTCCACGCCCGGCAGCGCAAGTCCGCGCACCGCGACGCGATGCACCGGCCCGAGCAGCACGACGCGTTTTACAACGCCCCGCGCCGGGATCAGCTCGCTGTAGGCGTGCGCGGCGGTCGCGCCGGAATAGATGTAGCCGGCATGCGGAACGATCAGCACCTTGGGATGGCCGAAGCGCACCGCGAGGCTGTCGACGCCGTCGAGCAGGTCGTCGACTTCACTCAGCAGCGATTGCGGGTCGCCGGGGTAGAAAGCGCCGGCGACGGCAGGAGGTCTGAGGGTAGGCATGGCGCGAAATTCTCCGGTGGCGGTGAGACAGTTCTAGACTTGCGTGGTTCCGTCGTCAAGCCGCTACCGCACGTCCGCCGCTCAGGAATAAGTAATCGCGTCCTGGCGGTCAGGCCGCTCGAGGTGCGGGATGCAGTTGAAGCTCACCAGCCGCATCGAGCGCGGACTCACGAAGATCTCGCAGAAGCCCGAGTTGCGGAACTGCAGGTTGAGCTCGATGGCGGCCTGCGCCGGCGCCTTGAGGATCTCGCACACCGCCCGCGAGATCGCGCCGCCCGACGAGGCCGCGAGGACGTAGCCGTCCATGGGCACGCCCTCGCATGCCGCGCGCATCGCCGCCACGCCGCGCTCGCCGAACGCCTTCCACGTTTCAGGCAGGTCGCCGGCGAGCTTCTCCTCCGACCAGTCCTGCAGCGCCGACTTGATGGTGCGGTAGAACTCGCGCACATCGTTTTTGGCGCGCGCCTTGGCCCAGTCCTCGCCGTGGTAGGCCTTGTACAGCGCGTCACCCGAATACTCGTTCCAGCCTGGATGCTCGACCGGCTCAAGGTTCGAGCCCATTGCGTCGAGCAGCGTGCGCGCGGTCTGCCGCTGCCGGTCGAGCGTGCCGCAGACGGCGCGCGAGAACACGATGCCGCGCGCGGCGAATTGCTCGCCCAGCCACGCCGACTGCCGGTGCCCGAGCTCGGAGAGGCAGTCGTAGTTCTCCGCGGCGAAGGATGCCTGGCCGTGGCGCACGAGGTAGAGGGTGGTCATGAGATATATGCCCGTTTTGAAAACTAAATCGACTGTATAGCCTTGCCCTTATTGAATCTACATAAAACAAAGTTAAACTTTATCCGTTTCATGCAACTAACGCCGTCGTACGCACGGACTCAAGGACTCGGACCAGATCAACAAGCTGAGCCCGCTGTGGTTGTGGGTCCATGTTATAGGCGGAGTTGCATATGAGGCGTGGGACTGCACCATATTGTAGTTTGTTGTCATACCTCCCAGTCGCAATGCGGAATGCAAAATTATTCGTCATCGATTACCTCCTCCCGGCAAGGCCATACCTTCGTTCAGGATGTCCGTGTAGCTCGCATAGCCAAACACGCGCCCGCGCTGCTTGCTGGTCAACTCGGCGACGATCCCAAGGCGTTCCAGGTTCGCCAGCGACTTGTTTACTGTCGCGGGCGTCAATCCCGTAACCGCCGAAAGCGATGCAGCCGTGGCAATTGGCTGGCGCTGAAGCACGCGATGGATTGCGAGAGCGGAAGGCGCTGCTCGTCCCAATTTCTCGACGCGCAGTGCATCGGCGGAAGCGAGATCCAGCAGACGCCGCGCCGACCGGGACGCCTGTTTGGCGCTTACCTCGACTGCCTCCGCGAAGAACTCCAGCCATGCTTCCCACTCGCCTGTCTCCCTCACCCGGTTCAAAAGCTCGTAGTACGTTTGCCGATGCTCTTTGAAATGCAGACTCAGGTACAACAGTGGCTCGCGCAAGAGACCGTCGTTAGAGAGCTGCAGCGCGATAAGCAATCGCCCCACGCGACCATTGCCGTCCAGATAGGGGTGGATCGTTTCGAACTGCACATGCGCGAGCGCGGCCTTGACCAGCGGCGGCGTGACATCGGGCGCGTCGTGGAGGAAGCGTTCCAAGGGCTTGAGGCATTCGTTGACTTCATTCGCCGGAGGAGGCACAAAGATCGCGTTGCCGGGCCGAGTTCCACCGATCCACACCTGAGTCCGCCGGAATTCTCCCGGCGTCAGTTTTCCGCTGCGGCCTCCGCCCAGCAGCACCTTGTGCACCTCGCACAAAAGCCGCAGCGACAGCGGAAAGCCGCCACGAAGGCGTTTTAGGCCGTGCTCCAGCGCGGCCACGTAGCGGCTCACCTCGCGGGCATCTTCGAGCGGAACTCCTGGCTGCTCGTCCAATTCGAAAAGCAAGAGGTCGGCCAGCGAGGACTGTGTGCCTTCGATCATCGACGACAGAACCGCTTCCTTGCGCACGAAACTGTAGAGAACCAGCGAGGCGTTCGGTAGAAGATCGGTCACTGCGTCGAGCCGGCCGAGCGCAACGAGCGCGGCGTCGAAGCGCGCACGCAGGCGGGGAGCCCAGTCTATCGGCGGCTTGGGAGGAAGTGGGGCGGGCACGAATGCCCTGAAGGCCTCGCCCGGGACGGAGACCTTGAGATATCGGCCTTGCAGGGGGCGCTTCATCGGCGGCAACCTAAATTAGCGAATGCCGCTATTTTAGGATAAGGTCATTCCGTAAAACAAGAGGAGGCCGGTGACGAGGAGCCTAAATTAGCGGCAACCCTTAATTTAGGGTCCCGCACCCCTATATTTATCCACGCTGCCATCGTCGAGGATCTCGTCCACGCCTTGCAGCGCCCGCACCACCGACTGGCGCCGCACGCTCTCGCGGTCGCCCGAAAAGTGGCGGGTCTCCGAGCGCGGCATCGCCTCGCCGCTCCTCGCCCAGGCAAAGCACACGGTGCCAACGGGCTTGGCGCGCGAACCTCCAGTAGGACCGGCGATCCCGGTGATCGATACCGAGACGGTCCCGGGGCTTACCGCGAGCGCGCCGAGCGCCATCTCGCGCGCCGTTTCCTCGCTTACGGCACCATGGCTTGCAAGCGTGCCCGCCGAGACCTTCAGCATTTCCATCTTCGCTTCGTTCGAGTAGGTCACGAAGCCGCGATCGAACCACTCGGAGCTGCCGGAGATCGCGGTCACCGCTTCGGCGACGCCGCCGCCGGTGCACGACTCGGCGGTGACGAGCTTCTCGCCCTTGGCCTTCAGGAGCCGCCCGACGGTCGATGCGAGCTCGGTTAGATTTCCCAGTGCCATGGACGCCCTCAGAACCAGATGCGCTTGATGACCGCCAGCGCGAGCAGTGTGTAGCCGGCGGCGAGGATGTCGTCGAACATCACCCCGAAGCCGCCCTTCATGCGCTTCTCGAGCTCCCGGATCGGCGAGGGCTTCACCACGTCGAAGAGCCGGAACAGGAAGAACGCCGCGATCTGCCAGTACAGGTCGTCCGGCGCGATCTCGAGGATCAGGAGGAACGCCACGATCTCGTCCCAGCACATCCCGCCATGGTCCGAGATGCCCAAGTTGCGGCCGGTGATACCACAGGCCCAGACGCCGATCCCGAAGAGGATGGCCACCAGGACCAGCATCTCCCACGGCGAAGAGCGCGGGCCGATCAGCCAGAAGAGGGGAATGCCAACGAGCGTCCCGGCCGTGCCGGGCGCAAACGGCGACAGCCCGGCGCCGAAGCCGAACGAGATGAAATGCGCCGGGTGGCTGAAGACGAACCTGAAGCCGGGACGCAGGATCACGGCGTCGCCGGCTTGAAATGATCGAAACCGCCCGGCACCGGCATCGCGTTCCCTTGCGCGTCGAGCAGCACCAGCCGCGCGTCGCCTTTCTGCACATAGCCCACGCGCGTGAGCGGCAGGTGCAGGTCCGCGGCGAGGGCATCGATCTCCGCGCGGCGCGCCTGGGGCGCGGTGAAGATGAGCTCGTAGTCGTCGCCGCCCGAGAGCACGCAGCTGCGCTCGAGCTCGGCGTTTCCCAGGCGGCCGAACGCCGCCGGACGCGGAAGCTGCGCATAGCGCACCAGTGCGCCGACCGTCGAGCGCTCGAGGATGTGCGCAAGGTCGCCCGCGAAGCCGTCGGAGACGTCGATGGCCGCGGTAGCCAGGCCGCGCAATCGCTCGCCTAGCGCCACGCGCGGCTCGGGCTGGTGCAGGCGCGCGAGCATCGCCCCGGCATCCGCGCCTTCGAGCCTGGCGCGCCCGAGCTCGTGCACGAGCCCGAGCGCCGCACCGCCGAGCTCGCCCGAAACCCAGATCTCGTCGCCGGGCTGGGCGCCCGCGCGGTACAGCGCGAGACCCGCGGGCACTTCGCCCATGATGGTGACCGACAGCGTGAGCGGCCCGCGCGTGGTGTCGCCGCCGACCAGCGCGACGTCGAACCGATCGGCCAGCGCAAAGAGCCCCGCGGAGAAACCCGCGAGCCAGGCCTCGTCCACGGCGGGCAGGGCGAGCGCGAGCGTGGCCCAGCGCGGCGCAGCGCCCATCGCCGCCAGGTCGGAAAGGTTGACCGCGAGGGTCTTGTGGCCGAGCTTGGAAGGATCGGCGCCCGCGGAGAAGTGGCGTCCCTCTACCAGCATGTCGGTGGACACGGCGAGCTCCATGCCGGTGGCCGGGTGCAGCAGCGCGCAATCGTCGCCGATGCCCAGGCCGAGCCCGCGCGCGGGGCGCTCGAAATATTTCCTGATGAGCTCGAATTCGGACAGCACCGCGGTGCCGTCCTAGCGCAGCGGTTCGGCGGCCTGCGGCGCTTTCCCGCGGGCGCGCTCGAACTCCGCCGGCCGCAGGCTCGCCGCCAGCTTCTCGAGCACACCGTTGACGAACTTGTGCCCGTCGGTGCCGCCGAAGCTCTTGCCCAGCTCGATCGCCTCGTTGACGATGACCTTGAACGGCGTGTGGGGCTGCGTGCGCAGCTCGAAAGTGCCGATGTAGAGGATCGCGCGCTCCACCGGCGAGAGCGAGGCAAAGCTGCGGTCGAGGAAAGGCGCGATCAGGGCCTCGAGCTCGGCGGCGCGCTCGGCCACGCCGCGCACGATGGTTTCGGCGAGTTCCGCATTGGCGCGCTCGAAACCCTCGTATCCGCGCACCTGGTCGACGATGTCCTTGGGGCTGCCCTGCGCCATCTGCCAGGCGTACAGCGCCTGCAACGCGAATTCACGTGAGCGCCGGCGTGCCGTCTTGGTGCTCACGCCTTTGGCCTTGGAAGCGCCGGGGGATGCGCTCATTTGGCCTGCCCGGCGATGCGCACGCGCAGGCGCGCCATTTCGACCGCCACCCGGGCAGCCTCCGCGCCCTTGCCGATGCGTGCTTCGGCCTGCGCCACGTTCTCCGTCGTGATGATGCCGTTGGCGATCGGCACACCCGTCTCCAGCTGCACTTTCATGACGCCGCGCGAAGACTCGTTGGCGACGAGGTCGAAGTGGTACGTCTCGCCGCGGATCACTACACCCAACGCGATGAGGGCATCGAAGCGGCTGCTCTGCGCGAGCCATTGCAGGGCCATCGGGACCTCCAGCGCGCCCGGCACCCGCTCGGTCAGGATATCGGCAGCCGCGACGTTGAGCGCCGCAAGCTCGGCGAGGGCGCCGGCCAGCAGGCGTTCGCAGAAATCCTCGTTGAAGCGGCTCGCAACAATGGCCACCCTGAGCCCTGCTCCGCCCAGGTTCGCGGCGGCGGGGCCGGCGCTGCCCATCCTCAGCCCCTGCGCTTGGGGAGTTCGGCGTAGCCGAGGACTTCGAGGCCGAAGCCGGCCATGCTCGGCATCTTGCGCCGCGCGGCCATCAGGCGCATGCGGCCGACGCCGAGGTCGCGCAGGATCTGCGCGCCTATCCCGTAGGTTCGCAGGTCGGCGCTGCGATCGGACGTGCGCGAGGCGCGCGCATCGGGCGAATCGTCCGACAACCGCGCCTCGAGCGCGTCATCTGACTGGGAGCAGTTGAGCAGCACCATGACGCCGCCGCCGTTCGCCGCGATTGCCGCCAACGCTTCGCTCACCGCCCACGAATGCACGCCGGTACCGGTCTCGAGCAGGTCGATCACCGAAAGCGGCTCATGCACGCGCACGAGCGTTTCCTTCGCGGCGCCGATCTCCCCTCGCACCAGCGCGAGATGGCTCGAGCCCGTGGGCGTATCGCGATAGGCGATCAGCTTGAAAGGGCCGCTGGCGGTCTCGATTTCGCGCTCGACGATGCGGCGCACGAACGACTCGTTCG
>JBBQNG010000088.1:0-15239 GCA_038329645.1 Burkholderiales bacterium | reverse complement strand
CACGACATCAACTACATCGCGCTGGCGGGCCCCCTCGCGGCGATTGGCCGTGCGGGCGAAGCGCCGGTCCCGCCGTTGAACCTCGTCGGCGATTTCGGAGGCGGCGGGATGCTGCTTGCGTTCGGCATTGCTGCAGCGCTGGTCGAAGCGCAGCGCTCCGGGAAAGGCCAGGTCGTTGACGCAGCAATGTGCGAAGGGGCGTCGCTCCTGTCGACCATGTTCCACGGCATGCTCGCCTCGAAGCGCTGGACGGAAGAGCGCGGCGCGAATCACCTCGACAGCGGCGCGCCCTGGTACGAGACCTACGCAACGAAAGACGGCAAGCATGTCTCGATCGGCTCCATCGAGGGTCGCTTCTACGCCGACCTGCTCGAACGGCTGGGCATCGCCGGTGAAGACTTGCCCAAGCAGCACGATCGCGCCGGGTGGCCCAAACTACGAGCGCGCTATGCCACGGCCTTCAAGACTAAAACGCGCGACGAATGGTGCGCGATTTTCGAGGGATCGGACGCGTGCTTTGCCCCCGTCCTCACGTGGAGCGAAGCGTATGCGCACCCCCACAACGTCGCGCGCAAGAGCTTTGTCGAGGTCGGCGGGGTCAAGCAGCCCGCGCCGGCGCCCCGCTTTTCGCGCACGCCGGGCGGCATCCGCGGCAAGCCCCCGGAGCGCGGCGAAGGCGGCGCGGCGGCCCTGGCCGACTGGGGCTTCGCTTCCGCCGACGTGGCCCGGCTCAAATCGCTCGGCCTCGGATTCGCCTCGTAATGGGGGAAACGGCGAGCGAAGGACCCTTGGCCGGGCTGCGCGTCCTCGACATTTCGAATGTGATCGCCGGCCCTTTCGCCGCCGGAATGCTGGGCGACTTCGGCGCGGACGTGCTCAAGGTGGAACTGCCGGGCGCAGGCGACCCCTGCCGGGCGATCCCCCCGCACAAGGACGGCAAACCACTCATCTGGAAAGTCACCAACCGCAACAAGAAGGCAATCACGCTGGACCTGCGAAAGCCCGAAGGCAGCGTACTGTTCAAGCGGTTGTTGCCGCGCTTCGACGTGCTGATCGAGAACTACCGTCCCGGCACGCTCGACAAGTGGGGCCTCGACAAGGAAACCCTCTGGGCCATCGCCCCCAAGCTCACGATTCTGCGTCTGACCGGCTTCGGCCAGACTGGCCCCTATCGCAATTTCCCCGGATTCGCGCGCCTGTTCGAAGCGTACTCGGGCCTCACCTACATCACCGGCGAGCGCGACGGCCCGCCGCTGCATCCGGGTTACCCGATAGGCGACCCAATCGCGGGCGTCTTCGGGGCTTTCAGCGTGGTCACGGCGCTGTACCACCGCCTGCGTCATCCCGATTCGCCCGGCCAGGAGATCGACCTCTCGGCGACCGAAGCGATGCTGCGCCTGCTCGAGGTGCTGCCGATCGAGTACGACCAGCTCGGCCAGGTGCACGAGCGGATAGGCAATGACAACGCCTATGTAGCACCTGCGAACATCTTCCCCACGGGCGACGGTCACTGGGTCACGTTTACCTGCGCGACGCAGAACATCTTCGAGCGCTTCGCCGCGCTCATCGGGCGACCCGAGCTGATCTCGGATCCGCGCTTTGCCCGCAATGCCGCGCGAGTGCAGAACCGCAAGGAGATGGACGCGATGGCGCAGGAATGGATTGCCGCCCTGCCGCTCGCGGAAGTGCTGGAAAAGCTGAACGGCGCAGGCGTGTCGGCCGCGCCGATCTACAGCAACCGCCAGATCCTCGAGGATGCGCATTTCATCGAGCGGGGCGCCGTGACTTCGGTGCCCGACGCGGATTTCGGCTCGGTGAAGATGCCCGGGGTCGTCCCGCGTTTTTCCGCCACGCCCGGTTCGATCCGCTCTGCCGGCCCGGCGATGGGCGCGCACAATGCCGAGGTCTACGGCCGCTGGCTCGGACTCGGACAGGACGAGCAGGACAAGCTGCGCGAACGGGGAGTGATCTGAGGGGTTTGAATGTAACATTGCGGTAACAAAAAACAGGTCCCCCGGCTCCGCCCACCGCCAAGAGGTCGCCATGCTTTCCCGCCTGATGCCCCGCGAAGGAAATTTCTTCGAGCTGTTCAACGCCCACGCCGAGCAGATCGTGATCGGCAGCCGCGAGCTCAAGCTCATGATGACCGAATTCAAGGACCTCGAGGCCCGCGCCCAGGGCATCGATACCGCCGAGCGCGCCGCCGACAAGATCACGCACGAAACCATCGCGCTGCTGCACAAGACCTTCATCACGCCGCTGGACCGCGACCAGATCCACCAGCTCATCACCAACATGGACGACGTGCTGGACCTCATGCAGGACGTCGCCGAATCCGTGGTGCTCTACGACATCCGCAAGATCACCCCCGAGGCCAAGCAACTGGGCGAGATCTGCCAGATGAGCTGCGAGCGGGTGAAGATCGCGGTAGGCCTCCTGTCGAACCTGCGCGACCCCGAGGCGATCCTCAAGACCTGCGAGGAGATCGACCGGCTCGAGTCGGACGCGGACCGGGTCATGCGCTCGGCGATGTCGAAGCTGTTTCGCGACGAATCGGACGTGAAGCAGTTGATCAAATTGCGCACGATCTACGATCTCCTCGAGGAGATCACCGACCGCTGCGAGGACGTGGCGAACATCATCGAAGGTATCGTGCTGGAAAACTCGTAGGCGGCGATGGAAGTCCTCAGCATCAGCCTGTGGGTGGTGGTGGTCCTGATCCTGGTCGCGCTCGCGTTCGATTTCATGAACGGCTTCCACGATGCGGCCAACTCGATCGCCACGGTCGTATCCACCCGCGTGCTCAAGCCGCACCAGGCGGTCCTGATGGCGGCTTTCTTCAACTTCGCCGCCCTGTTCGTGTTCCATTTCAAGGTCGCGACGACGGTAGGCAGCGGAATCATCGACCAGGGCATCGTCGACCACTACGTGATCTTCGGGGCGCTGGTCGGCGCGATCATCTGGAACATCATCACCTGGTACTACGGCATTCCGTCTTCCTCCTCGCACGCCTTGATCGGCGGGCTGGTGGGCGCGGCGGTGGCCAAGGCGGGTACCTGGGCGCTGATCCCGGCCGGCATCTGGAAAACGGTGGCCTTCATCCTCGTATCGCCGCTGCTGGGGTTCCTTCTCGGGTCGCTGTTGATGCTCGCGGTTTCCTGGATCTTCGTGCGCTCGACGCCCAGCCGCGTGGACCGCTGGTTCCGCCGCCTGCAGCTCGTCTCGGCTTCGCTCTACAGCCTCGGCCACGGCGGCAACGATGCGCAAAAGACGGCCGGCATCATCTGGATGCTGCTGATCGCCGCCGGTTACATGAAAACCAGCGATCCTTTTCCGATGTGGGTTGCGGTCATCTGCTACATCACGATTGCGCTGGGCACCATGTTCGGCGGCTGGCGGATCGTGAAGACCATGGGCCAGAAGATCACCAAGCTCAAGCCCGTCGGCGGGTTCTGCGCCGAGACCGGCGGCGCGATCACCCTGTTCCTCGCCACCAGCCTGGGCATCCCGGTGTCGACCACCCACACCATCACCGGTGCGATCGTCGGGGTGGGCTCGGCGCAGAACGTGGCGGCTGTGCGCTGGGGACTGGCGGGCAACATCGTCTGGGCCTGGGTGCTCACCATCCCCTGCTCGGCTTTCATGGCCGGGCTAGCCTGGTACCTCGGGCGCATGGTGCTCGGCGGTCAGTAGGCAGATCCGAAGTTGGACACCGCTTTCTTCTTGCTGTCGAAACTGGCGTGGTTCGTGATCGCCCCCGATAGCGTGCTGGTCCTCCTCGTGCTGGGTTCGTATTTGCTGCTCGCCCGCGGCTCAATCAAGTGTGGCAAGCGGGTGCTCGGCGCGGTTGCGGCGGGAATGCTGGTCCTTTCCTTCCTGCCGGTCGGCGAATGGGTGCTCCACCCGTTGGAAACGCGCTTCCCGGCCAACCCGGTCCTCCCGCAGAAAGTTGCGGGCATCATCGTGCTCGGCGGGGCGGAGGATGCCGAGCGCTCGGCCGCCTGGGACCAAGTCGAGGTCAACGATTCGGCCGAACGGTTCCTTGCCTCGGTAACGCTGGCTCGGCGATATCCCGAGGCGAAGCTCCTTTTCACGTCTGGGAGCGGCAGCGCCCTCGACCAGAAGCTCAAAGGTGCCACCGTGGCAGCGAAGCTTTACGGGGAACAGGGGCTCGACACAGCGCGGATCCTTTTCGAGAGCGAGTCCAGGAACACGGTCGAAAACGCCGTGATGAGCAAAGTCCTGGCCAGGCCGGCGTCCCAGGAGGTATGGATTCTCGTGACCTCGGCCTTCCATATGCCGCGGTCGGTGGGGATCTTCTGCCGGATCGGCTGGCCGACGGTTGCCTATCCGGTCGATCACCGGGTGCTGAAAGGCAAGCAGCTGCGGGTGATTGCCGGCGGCCTCCTGGGCAACCTCAACAACCTGTCCATCGGGATCAAGGAATGGGTCGGGTTGGCGGCCTACTACTTCACCGGAAAAACGACTGCGCTGTTCCCGGACGGCTGCCAGAATCCATAACTTTCATTTTCGTAGAGTGGCTTCTGTCAATGCAGTCATGCCAATCCGTTTTCCATTTTAGGAAACTCCACTGACCCGGCGGGACGCCGCCCGGGGCTGCGCCCGAGAAACAGCGACAGCCAGCCGAACGCAAGCAGGATCATGAAAGCGAACGCGTTGGCCGGGATCTGCAGGTTGAAGTCCACCGCGCTGTGGATCCCCAGCGCGACGACTCCCATCACGACGGCAAAGCCCATCCCGCGCGCGAGCGGGTCGCGCCGCCGCGCCTGAGCCAGGATGCCCGCGCCCAGCGGCATCAGCG
Organism: Burkholderiales bacterium; assembly: GCA_038329645.1. Lineage (GTDB taxonomy): Bacteria > Pseudomonadota > Gammaproteobacteria > Burkholderiales > SG8-39 > SZAS-79. Next base: position 10,417 of record JBBQNG010000088.1, on the reverse strand, counting down.
CAAACAGGCCGATGATGCAGATGCCGATTGCGCCGGTGTCGGTGAGGAACTGGACGAAGTCGTTGTGGACGAAATCGAAGAAGGGCAGGATGTCCTCGCTGCGATAGCGGCTGAACGCCGTGTAGAACGTCCCGGCCCCTGATCCCACGGCAGGGAAATCCCGGAATATCGCCAGCGCCTGGCCGCTGGGGTCGACGCGCTCCTCGACGTCGCGCTTGGTGGTCTCCTCGATCCTTTGGACCGTCTTCTCCACGCCGAACCACGCACCGACGATGAAGATGTCCATCACGATCAGGCTGGCAAACAGGACCACGGTGCTGCGCGTGGCGTGCCGGGACAGGACGAGCCCGATGGCGCCCGCGACCAGCAGGCTCGCAAAGAACGCCGTATTGCCCATCCGCGACCGGGTCATCACCAGCCCGACCACCATCACGATCAGGAAGATGCGCAAGGGCGCCTTGCGGCTCAGCACGACGCTCGCCAGGTCGCGCACGAAGCGCCGCCAGGTGCGTTGCCCGGCATCCTCGAGGTCCGCGATCATCAGGCCGATGCCCACCGCCAGCGAGATCTCCAGGAAGCCTGCCAGGTGGTTGCGGTTGACGAATCCCCCGCTCGCCTGGGAGGCGTGCGTGACAGTTGCGCCGAAAACGACGAGGTTTTCGCCTGCAAGGTGCATCAGCCCGCCGTAGACAGCCTGGACAAGTCCGCTGAAGACCAGCGCGTACGCAACCAGCCGCAGGCGGCCGCGGTCGCGGCAGAGGGCGATGACGAGGAAGAATGCCACGGCGTAAGCGCAGCTCTTCAGCCAGAACACGAAACTCGCGTTGGGATCGACCGAAAGGTACGCCGTGGAGGCGCCGTAGCCTTCCACCATCGCGTACAGCTTTCGGGCCTCCGGCGAGACGAGTCCCACGACCGACGGGGGAAGCGGGATCCAATAGATGATGAGGTAGGCGAGCCATATCCCAAGCACTGCAAACGCGGGCCATGCCTTGCCCAGCACCTCCGGCATACGGAACTCACCGCGCATCCAGCCCAGGATCCAGAAGATCCCGGCAACAAACAGCCCGGCTTCCAGCAGGCCCCACGCCCACGCCCGGTTGCTGCCCAGCGGAAAGGGCGCCCACAGGATCAGCAACAGGAGGATGCCGAGAGAGATGCTTTCGAAAACCGGCGCGCGGCGGGCCACGTCGCTAAACGCCGTAGACGATGCGCCGCGGCGTCTCGTCGACGAGCCTTTGCGCCGCCTCGGCCCCCAAAATCGCGCTGGCCACTTCCAGTCCCGGCGCAATACGCGGCGGCCGGGTGACGACGTCGTGGGCGTCGGAGGCCAGCACGGTCACCCAGCCCTTTTCGAGAAACTCGATCGCGCGTGCCTCGCATATTTCGCCAAACTCGCCCGCCACCGCGTCGGCGGTAAGCTGGATCAGGCACCCGTCCACAATGAACGGGCTCAGCCGCGAGCTGTCGCGCATGATCTCCTTGTTGCGCTCGGGATGGGCGATCATCGGGCGGATGCCGCGCTTGAGCAGCCAGGCAACGAACTTGTCGCTCCCGACCGGCACGTGGCTGTGCGGAAACTCGAGCAGCATGACCTTGTAGCCGTCCAGCTCGCCGAGGAAAGGCACGCGCCCCGCTTCTATGAGCGGCAGCACTTCGTACGCAAGACGCACCTCGGCCGCGAATCCGAGCTTGAGCGGGATCCCCGCCAGCGCCAGTTCCACGCGATGCGCCTCGACCGCCTTCTCGATGCCGGCCAGATCGTTGTCCCAGCGCCCGACGTGGACGTGGGGAGTTACGCGCGCCTCGCTGATGCCGTTGGCCACGGCAAGGCGCGCCATCGCGAGGGCTTCGTCCAGCGTCGCCGGGCCGTCGTCGATACCGGGAAGCAGATGGCAGTGGAGGTCGATCACGCGCGTCCCGGCTCAGGCGGCGCCGGCAGGATCAGGTTTTGGTCGGGCCGTAGCCGTAACCGTATTTCTTGCCGTACTTACCGTAATACCGGCTGCCGTAGCCGCTGTACTCGCCGTAGTAGCGGTCGGCTTTCTCGACGTCGAGCTGGTTGAGCACGACCCCTACGATGGGCGCATTGACGCGCCGCAGGCGCTTGATGCCCACGCGTGCAAGGGGATACGGCGTGTCGTCGGCCTTGACGACGTATACCACCTCGGTCGCGATGTTCGACAGCACAAGCGCGTCGCTGACCAGCTGCGTGGGCGGGCTGTCGATGAGGATCACGTCGAAGATCTTGCCGAGCTGGTCGATCGCTTCGGCGAAGCGGTGCGACGAAAGGAGCTCGAGCGGATTCGGCGGCACGCGGCCGGCGGGCAGCACGTGCAAGTTGGTGTCGTTGACCGGGTAGATGCACTTTTCAAGCGGCGCTTCGCCGGAGACCAGTTGAGACAGGCCGAGCAGCGACGCGTTCGACTTGCCGCCGAGCACCTTGCCTATCCTCGGGCGCCGCATGTCGGCGTCGATCAGGAGCGTCTTCTTGACCTGGCCGAGCGCGAATGCAAGGTTGATCGCGACGGTGGTCTTGCCCTCTTCCGGGATCGACGAGGTAATCACCACGATCTTTTTCGGGCTGTCGAGCGAGGACAGCATGACACCGCTGCGGATCGTACGTATCGACTCCGCGAAGGAACTCTGCGGGTCCTCGAGAAACACCCGCTCGAGCTGCTGGCCGCGCTTGACCTTGGCGATCTGGAGCACCCCCAGCACCGGCACGCCGAGCTTGGTTTCGACGTCGTGGCTGGTCTTGAGGGTGTTGTTCAGGCGCTCGATGAGGAGCGCGAGTCCGGCACCCAGCAGCAACGCAAGCACGACAGCGATCGCAACTATCCGCTGCCTGTCGGGACCATAGGCCCCGCCAGCCAGTGCCGGATCGACCACGCGCGCGATCGCGGACTGCATTTCCCCCGAGATATTCGTCTCCTTGAAGCGCTGCACGAACATGTCGTAGAACTGGCGGCTGGTGGCGACTTCGCGCTCGAGAGACGCGAGCTGGAACTCCTTGCGGTTGAGGTTCTGGATGTCGCCGCGCGCCGCGTTGTAGTTGCGCTCGGTCACGGCCTCGTTGGCCTTAGCCACGTCCAGCTCCTTGGTGACGGATTGCGCCACCGAGGCGATCTGCTTGCGCGAGTTTTCTCTGGCCGTCTTGAACTCGGCTTCGGCCGTTATGAAGCGCGGGTGCTCCGCGCCGTACCGCCGCGAGGCTTCGCTGAACCGCTTTTCGGCTTCGGTCTCCTGACCCTTGCTCTGCAGCACCAGCGGATTCTTCTGCATCGCCGGGAGCGACTCGAGGGATTCCTGCGACTTGCCGTTGATTACCGCCGAAACCTGGCTGAATACGATCTCGGCCTCGGACCGCCTGGTGCGGGCGTCATTGAGCGCTTTCTGCAGGTCTTCCAGCTGGCGGGTCGCGCCGCTTTGCGAAAGACCCTTGGTGTCGATGATCTTCTCGCGCTCGCGGAACTGCTGCAGCGCCTGCTCAGATTCGGACAGCTTTTTCTTCAGGTCCGCCGCCTGGCCCGTGAGCCACGACGTGGCCTTTTGCGTCATCGTTATGCGTGCTTCGAGGTCGGCCTCGATGTAGAGGTCGGCCAGCGTGTTGGGCACTTTTCCCGACAATTCGCGATCGCCCGATTCGAAAGTGATTCGTACGAGCTGGCTGTTGCGAACCGGCGCTACCGTCAAGCCGCCGCGTACGGCGCCAACAACTGCGCTCTCCACCGCTTCTGCGGAGAGCGACACTTTCTCCTTTCGATCGAACCATCCTTCCGGCAGCCATTCGTGCCAGAACGCGGGCGCCGCCTTGCGCGGATCGAGCGCCGGGTGCTCGGTGAGATTCAGCCGCTTGACGAGGCGCTTGGCGAGCTCGCGGGATTTGAGGACTTCAGCTTGGGTGACATAAAACGCCGGCGTGGTTGTCGAGAGCTGGCTGTAGACCTCCTCGATCGACACAAGCTTGGGCTTGCTGGATTCGATCAGGATCGTTGCAGTGGCGCGATAAGTCGGCTTCAGGCTGTTGGCCACCATCGTCGCAAGGATCCCGACGGCTATCGCAAGAACCAGGATGCGCCACTTGCTGCGCGATATTGCGCGCCAGTAGCGGACGATATCGAGCGTTTCGCCTTCGATTTCCGGCCCGCCCAGCAGGTCCCGCAGCGGGATCGATTTGTCGGCGACGGTATTCAAACGCGGGGCCTCAGAAGAAGCTTTCCTCGACGGTGATGATGTCGCCGGGGTTCACGCTGGCGTTGAGGTCCACTTTCTTCGGGGTCTGCGAAGGGTCATCCTCCCGAATGATGAAGATCTTCTCCCGGGATGCGCGTTCCCGGAAGCCTCCCGCAAGCGAAACGGCTTTTCTGACCGTCAGGCCTGGGACATACTGAAATCCGCCGGAATTGACTACCTGCCCGTTGATGAAGAAATTGCGGTAGTCATTGATAGTTACCGTGACCTGGGGATTCAGCAAATAGCGCCCCTTTAATCCATCACGAATCAGGACTTCCAGCTCCGCAACAGTCTTTCCAAGCAATCTGATTTCGCCCAGGATCGGGTACGAAATCGTAGCGGCGTCGGAAAGACGGATCCTTTCGCGCTTGAGATCCTCCTCGCCGAGGACCTGTATGCTTATCACGTCGCCCGCCCCGAGACGATAGTTGGAAATCGAGTTCACTTCCGACTGCGCGCCCGCGACGGACCCGGCAAGCACGAGGCCTGCAAACAGTAGATTCGCTACTAGTGACCGAAGGCTCATCAGGGAATGGCCAAAATCGGGAATCCGCCAAGGGGAAACCCTCACGGAAAGTATAGCAACAAACTCCCTGGCTACACTCCGCTACCTGCGACTCAAAGCGTGGCCCCCACCGTGAACATCCAGAGGTGGCGCGTGTAGTCAAACGTGTTGGGATTCGAGACCCGGTCCGTCATGGTGTACTCCCCGCCGAACCGAAGCCAGCGCTGCCACTGGTAGCTGGCTTTCACACCGACCGTGCTGGTCTTGTCGATACGTCCGCCGCCCGTGCCGAGAAAATCATCCTTGCGCCAGCTGGCTAGACCCACGGTCGAAAAGCGGCTGTTCCACGCATGGTTCCAGGTCATCCCATAGGTCTGGGTCAGCAGGAAGTCGCCCGTCCCGGTGGATTCGTTGGTCGCTTTCGAGGTATAGAAATCGAATACCGAATAAGTAAGCGGGCTCCACCGGACCGCGCCGTCCCAGCTCGACCCGGAGAAATCCGACCGCGTCGAATTGTTGAATTTCTTTTCCAGCAGGCCGAACTTGACGATGCCGGAGGTCTTGGCCGTCGCATCCCACTTTGCACCCACCTGGTAACGCATCTCGGTCGAACTCTGCGTGGAAGTGTCGAGCGCGTAATCGATGGATCGTCTTTGCGCCAACGCAAGGAGTTCAGTCTTGGGCGCGATCCTCCACAGGAACGTGCCGCCCAGCTGCGTTGTGTCGCGATCGCTCACCACCGTGATCGCGCGGTTGTTCTGGTAGCGCCTCGAATACGCGCCGCCGTCAATCTCGATGCGGCCCTGCGCGCCGGGGGCGCCGTAGCTGAATATTCCCTCGATGCCTTGGTTGATGTATTCGTCCGGAGACCCGCTGGCGGCTCGATCCGTCGAACCCCGGGGGTCGAATCCTCGCCGGTGCTCCGCGCGCAGCTTGAGGCCGGCGCGGCCGCTGATGACAAGGTTCGCGTTGCCCAGAAGGCCGTAGGCCGTGTAGTTATCCGCGCGACTGCTCGAATACCTGACGTCGTCGATGCGAAAAAGCGCATCGAACGTGTGCGGGCCGATCTTGGCTTCGGCTTTCGCGTAAGGGCTGATCGTCGTGACAGAGGAACTGCCCTTGTTGATGTTGCTCGAAAAGAGGTTGTCGTTGTGTCCGTACGATGCGTCGATGCCGGGGTAAACGATCAACGGGCCGAGGGGTATGCCTCCCGGGGGAACAGGCAACGCCCCCGAGGGCGTCAGCGCCGCCGCTGATTCCAGCGGTGCCGGAGAAGGTTGCCCAAGAGCTCCGCCAGTTCCCAGCCACAAGGCTAAGAGAAGCAGTCGATGTCGGTTTGTTGCGCTGGTTCTCATGGCCGGTTCGCGCCCCGCTCGCGAAGGAAATTACCCTTATTATTCACTAGTCTGCCAAATATTTGACAGGTATTTGTTTAGCATCGGCGGGTTTGTTGCATTTCTACAACATCGAATTTTATAACTTATTGATTATGTTTATATATCTGTCATGCGGTCGGATCTCCACGCTCTAGTAAACACTCCCCCAAGACCAATAAGTCCATTTTCGTACGCAAGAAACAATTCAGCGCCTCCCCGGGAGTGCACACCACGGGCTCGTTCTCGTTGAAGGAGGTGTTCAGCACCATGGGCACCCCGGTGAGCGATTCAAACGCCTTGATCAGCTGGTAGTACCGGGGATTCGATTCCGGGGTGACCGTTTGCAATCGTCCCGTCCCATCCACATGCGTGACGGCCGGAATCAGCGCCCGCTTCGATTCCCGTATCGGGTAGACCTGGGTCATGAAGGGAACGTCGTCGTCGCACTCGAACCAGTCCGCGACCGCTTCGCGAAGGATGGACGGAGCGAACGGCCGGAACGATTCGCGCCGCTTGATCTTGCGGTTGAGGATGTCCTTCATGTCGGCGCGCCTTGGGTCGGCGAGGATGGATCGATTCCCGAGCGCACGCGGTCCCCACTCCATGCGCCCCTGGAACCATCCCACCACCTGTCCACGCGAAATGGCTTCCGCCGTGACGCGCGCGAGCTCGCGCTCGTCCGGAACCCGGCGCAGCGTGCACATTTCGCGCAGCAAGGCCTTCTTGTGCCGCTTGAGAAGCGCCGATATCTCCTCGTTCGTAAACTCCGGTCCCCAGTAAGCGTGATCCATGACAAATCGTCGGCTGCGCTCGCCGCTCTCCTGCCACGCGACGCACGCCGCACCGAGCGCCCCGCCCGCATCCCCCGCCGCCGCCTGCACATACATTCGCTTGAATGGCGTATTGCGATACACCTTGCCGTTAGCCACCGAATTCATCGCGCACCCGCCGGCGAGGGCAACCGCATCGACTGCATAGCGCGCATGGAGCCGGTTGAGCAGATGGAAGAACGCCTCCTCATACATCGACTGGACCGAGCAGGCGATGTCCTTATGGCGCTGCGTCAATTCGTCGTCTTTCTGGCGCGCTGGTCCCAGCAATTCGCCGAGGCGCGACGAGAAGAGATTGCCGACGAAGGGCTCGCCGCCCTCCCATTCGTATTCGACCTTTTCGCGATGGTGGCGGAAGTGGTCGAGGTTCAGGCGGAACCTCCCGTCATCTTCGAGATTCACGACCCGGCGCATCTCGCCGATGAATCGCGGCTCGCCATAGGGCGCCAGGCCCATGACTTTGTACTCGTCCCCATAGTTCGGAAAGCCCAGATACTGCGTCAACGCCTGGTAGAAAATGCCAAGTGAATGGGGGAAATAGATTTTCTCTTCGGCTTCGACGCGGCCCTCGCGGCCAAGGCCCCACGCGGCGCTGGCGAAATCGCCAAAACCGTCCACCGACACGACGACGGCCTCCTCGAATGGGGACACCAGGAACGCCGAGCCCAGGTGCGCGAGGTGGTGCTCGATGTGCCGCACTGCGGCGCGCAGGGTCTGGCCGGCAAAAACGCGTGTCAACTCATCTGCCACACCAACGCGTTCGCGCTTATTGCGCACGCGATCGAGCACGAGCGAAAGTTCAGGGCGGCGCGTCGCGAGGTAAGCGACCTTCTTCCACAGGTTCGCGCTCGCGTCCTGGTTGATCGCCACGATGTCCACTTCGGCGAGGCCAATGCCCGCTTGGGCCAGGCAATAGCGGATGGATTCCGCCGGAAATCCCGCCCAGTGCTTGATCCGGCGAAAGCGCTCCTCCTCCGCAGCCGCAATCAAGGTGCCATCCTTGACCAGACATGCGGAGGCATCGCCGTGATATGCATTGATGCCCAGGAGAAACATGCTCTTATTTTCCGGCCGGGTCGATAGATACATCATATCCAATTCGACACCGCGTTTAGCTCTCTCGGTCAATTCCGGCAGGCTTCGCTCATTACCTCCCGGACTTGCACGGCGACCTCATTTCTGAATGCACGCCTGGCTCTCACGCGCAGCCTGTGATTGTGCTTGATTTGCGCCAATGGCTTTTCTGGCAAAGGAATCGGAAAAGAAAAGTGTCCCGATGAAAGTCGCCTACCCTGGATTGAAGTCCAGAATTCATCGTAGGCCGAAATGAAATCCTGCGTCGGCGGCAATCCTGCAGTGCACACCTGGTCGGCGGCGTTGATCCCAACGACGTGCCCAATTCCGAGCGCTTGCGCTATTCCTTGGATCGCTGCCATGAGGATCAAAGGAGGGCTCACGTCGACGGCCGATTTTGTCGCGAGCTTGACGAGTTCCCCAGTACCCCGTATGCCCTGCAAACCGGTCACAAAAATTGCATGATCCGCATTCAATCCCAGTACGGGCGCCGGGGCGATGATGAAAGACAGCACGTAAATATCGGTCGTATTCGTCCGGAAATGCAACGTCAATTCGCCCTCTATGTTGTTCACCGGAACCGTCGAAAGGTAAATTCCAAAGTTATGAGCGCCGATGTTGGCGTCCCACAGCCTCGCGCGGCCGTCAAAAATTACATTGAGAAATTCTTGGCCTACCTTGCGCAGTAAACAATCGTAGTGGGTAGCCACAAGCGCCGCGGTTTGGGCGATCGACAGGCCACTTGAATAGGCAAACCGCGAAAACTTGAGGAAGATGGTCGGATCCTTGCGAACCAACCGTGCCAGCTTGGCTGCAGCGAGCGTATGGACTACCCGTGCGCAAGAAAGCGGAGATAAAAGGAGCTTGGATAGGGTAACGACCCGCCGGCGCAAAGTGGCCGGCGCCCAATGCGATACTCCGCACGCGTACGTGCGTACCAAAAGCCACAGCGATTGGACGAATGGGTAAGCTGGCATTTCGCTGACTCTGGGCAACGCAACTGAAAGAGTCAAGGTCAGGTTGGAAGAAACGGCTCGACTTTTACAAATCAAAGGGTAGGGGCACCGCGTTCGTTAGACGACGTTACCAGCCGGTCGCGCACCTCTCGTTTTGCGAACGACCGCCTTCATCTGAGCATCTTCTGGAGCATAAACAGCGACAAAATTATTTCTGCAGTTGCGCGCTGGCATGCGTAGAGGAGTCCACGCCGGCCGTCGAAAAGTGCAAGCTTGACTATCATGCAGTAGGCAAACATCGCCAGCGGTGCAACTACAACCGCCTTGCGGATCCGATCGGCAAAGTCCAACCTTTCCCAAGGCGTGCCGACTACCTTTTCGGCTTCAAGCTCCATGTATTTGAGCTGCGAAGCGAACCAACGATCAAGGGGCTTGCGGTCGTCGTGATGGATCGGCGTGCGGAGCGAAGCTACGACTCCGTCCAGCCGTACGCGCTGTGTATGTCCTTGCTGTTCGTAGTCCGCGCTATCGCGTCGGAACAGGACCGTGACCGGCGTATACGCCGCCCCGCGTAGGGGAACTCCTTCGATGCAATAGCGAAACCTTGCCCTATAGCCCGCCACATCCGATCCGGGAAGAAGTGAGCCCAGTTCCTCAACGAATGGATAGGGAAGGATGTAGTCCGAATCAATGGCGAGTACCCAAATCGTGTCGATGCCCGTTTTACGGAGTCCGAAGTTCCACTGGCTCGCATGGTTGTCGAACTTCCTTTTGTAAAATGAAACGTTTGGATATCCTCGCGCGATCGCCTCTGTTTCGTCGTCGCTGTAGCTGTCCAGCACCACAGCCCGTTTGGCCCAGCGCAGCCGATCCAGGACGCGGCCGATATTCGGCGCTTCGTTATAAGTCAGGACCAGCGGGGTGATCTCATCTAGCATTTGAGCTGTGACGCGTGATTACGCGCCGATATTCCGCCTCCATTTGCGCGCCTACCATTTCCCAACTGTATTTTCTCCGCACGAATTCGCGGCCTCGAGTCCCCATTTGCTCGAGGGCGAGCGGGTCCATCACTAAGGCGCGTATGCCGTCTGCCAGTATTGCCGGATCCCCGCCTAAAACGATTCCTGCACCACTCTCGCGTACGATGTCCGCAGCCCCCACTTCGGGCGTCGTTACCACCGGACAGCCCGCAGCCATGGCTTCGAGGACGACATTTCCGAAATTCTCCGAGTACGAAGGCAGGACTAGCAAGAGCGCACGGCTGAGCAGCGCTGCCTTGTCGTCGCCATGACGCGGACCGACGAACGATATCCGCTCCAGCACTCCGCCGCTCTCGGCGATGGCTTCCAGTTTCGGTTTCAGGCCCTCCTCATCGTTTCCCGCAATGACTAATTTGCACCCCGGGATGGCCGGCAGGACAGCAATAAGCCGGTCCAGACC
>JBBQNG010000087.1:0-15316 GCA_038329645.1 Burkholderiales bacterium | reverse complement strand
ATGCTGCCCAAGCCGAAGGACTACAGCCTCACGTACAACAACACCAAGGAGCTTGGCCGGGTCCTTTATACCGACTACATGTATCCCTTCGAAATCGCCGCGGTCGTGCTGCTGGTGGCGATCATCGCGGCCATCGCGCTGACGCTGCGCCGGCGCAAGGACACCAAGGGCCAGGACCCGGCGGCCCAGGTCCGGGTGCGGCGCGCCGACCGCGTGCGCATCGTGCCGATGGCGTCGGAGCGTGACCCGGAGGACGGCAAGTGACCCTGACCCTGTCGCATTTCCTCGTGCTCGGGGCGCTCCTCTTCGCGATCAGCGTGGTGGGTCTCTTCCTCAACCGCAAGAACGTGATCATCCTGCTCATGGCGATCGAGCTGATGCTGCTCGCGGTCAACCTCAACTTCGTCGCCTTCTCGCACTACCTCGGCGACCTTGCGGGCCAGGTGTTCGTGTTCTTCATCCTCACCGTGGCGGCGGCCGAGTCGGCGATCGGCCTGGCGATCCTGGTCGTGCTGTTCAGGAACCTCAACACCATCAACGTCGACGACCTCGACTCGCTCAAGGGCTGATGCGGCGATGAAGTCGATCTACCTCGTAATTCCGTTCGCGCCCCTCGCCGGGGCGATCATCGCCGGCCTCTTCGGCCGCGCAATCGGGCGCGCCGGCGCGCATTGGGTGACGATCCTGTCGGTTCTGATCTCCTTCGTTTGCTCGGTGATCGTCTTCCAGGACGTCCTCGCCGGGAACGTGTTCAACGGCAGCGTCTACACGTGGATCACCAGCGGCGAGACGCGTCTCGAGATCGGGTTCCTCATCGACCGGCTGACCGCGATCATGATGATCGTCGTCACCTTCGTGTCCCTGATGGTCCATGTCTACACCATCGGCTACATGGCCGAGGACCCCGGATACCAGCGGTTCTTCTCGTACATCTCGCTGTTCACCTTCTCGATGCTGATGCTGGTGATGGCGAACAATTTCCTGCAGCTGTTTTTCGGCTGGGAAGCGGTGGGCCTGGTGTCCTACCTGCTGATCGGCTTCTGGTACACCCGCCCGACCGCGATCTACGCCAACATGAAGGCGTTCCTCGTCAACCGGGTCGGCGACTTCGGGTTCATCCTCGGCATCGGCCTCGTGCTGGCGCATTTCGGCACGCTCGACTACGCCGCGGTCTTCTCGCAGGCGCCTTCGGTCTCTGCCAGGACCATCGAGGTGTTCGGCGGTTCGCCGTGGCTGCTGATGTCGGTGATCTGCATCTGCCTGTTCGTCGGCGCGATGGGCAAGAGCGCGCAGTTCCCGCTGCACGTCTGGCTGCCCGATTCGATGGAGGGCCCCACGCCGATCTCCGCGCTGATCCATGCTGCCACGATGGTGACGGCCGGCATCTTCATGGTGGCCCGCATGTCGCCGTTGTTCGAGCTCTCCGAAACGGCGCTTTCAGTGGTGCTGGTCATCGGGGCGATCACCGCGCTCTTCATGGCGATGGTGGCGATCACCCAGTTCGACATCAAGCGCGTGGTGGCGTATTCGACGCTCTCGCAGCTGGGCTACATGACCATGGCGCTGGGTGCGTCGGCCTACCCGGTGGCGATCTTCCACCTGATGACCCATGCGTTCTTCAAGGCGGTGCTGTTCCTCGGCGCCGGCTCGGTGATCATCGCCATGCACCACGAGCAGGACATGCGCCGCATGGGCGGCCTGAGGAAGTACATGCCCATCACCTACTGGACGGTGCTGATCGGCGCGCTGGCCAATGCGGGTTTCCCGCCGTTCGCCGGATTCTTCTCCAAGGACACGATCATCGAGGCACTGCATGCCTCGCACACCCCGGGCGCGACATTTGCGTACCTTGCCGCGCTCGCTGCGGTTTTCTTCGGCGGCTTGTATTCGCTGCGCCTCGTGTTCATGACTTTCCACGGCACGGAGGGCATGGACGAGCACACCCGGGAGCACCTGCATGAGTCACCTTGGGTTGTCTGGGTGCCATTGGTGCTTCTGGCAATCCCATCCGTGGTCGCCGGGTGGACGATAGGCACGGTGGTCTACGGCGGGTATTTCGGCCCGTCGATCCAGGTCCTTCCCGCGCATCCGGCAATGGCCGAGCTGGCGGAGGAATTCCATGGCATAGGCTCGATGATGCTGCACGGACTGACTGGCCTGCCGTTCTGGTTTGCCCTGGCCGGGGCCGGCACAGCCTGGTACCTGTATATCGCCCGCCCGGACCTGCCCAAGGTGGTGGCGGGCAAGTTCGGTGTGGTGTACGCGCTGGTGGAGCGCAAGTACGGCTTCGACGAGCTCTACGCGTGGCTGCTTGCCAGGGGCGCGCTGCTGGCCGGCAACGGCCTGTGGAAATACGGCGACCAACGCCTCATCGACGGGCTGGCGGTCAACGGCACGGCGCGCCTGGTCGGATGGACTTCGCGCATCGCACGCGGTCTCCAGACCGGCCGCATTTACCACTACGCATTCGCGATGATTGTCGGCCTGGCGCTCGGCCTCTGGTTCTGGCGGGCGTGATGCAAACCACATCCCACCTGCTCAGCCTATCCATCTGGGTGCCCATCCTGGCAGGCGTGCTGGTGCTCGCGACGGGTACCGACCGCAATGCCGCCATGGCGCGCGCAATCGCGCTTGTCGGCGCGCTGTTCGGCTTCCTGGTGACGATCCCGCTCTACACCGGCTTCAATCCCCAGTCGGCTGCGATGCAGTTCGTCGAGCTGGCGCCCTGGATCGCCCAATTCAACGTCAACTACCACCTCGGCGTGGACGGCATTTCGGTGCTGTTCATCCTGCTCAACAGCTTCATCACGGTGCTGGTGGTGATCGCAGGCTGGACCGTGATCGAGAACCGCATCGCGCAGTATTTCGCCTCGTTCTTGTTCCTCTCGGGGATCATGAACGGCGTGTTCGCGGCGCTGGACGGGGTCCTTTTCTATGTGTTTTTCGAGGCCACGCTGATCCCGATGTTCATCATCATCGGCGTGTGGGGCGGTCCGAACAGGGTTTACGCGGCGCTCAAGTTCTTCCTCTACACGCTGATGGGGTCCCTCCTCATGCTGGTGGCCCTGCTGTACCTCTACACCAAGTCCGGCGGCAGCTTCTCGATCCTCGACTGGCACAAGATGCCGATCGCGCTTGGCGCGCAGAAATGGCTGTTCTTCGCCTTCCTGCTGGCGTTCGCGGTGAAGGTGCCCATGTGGCCGGTGCATACGTGGCTGCCCGACGCGCACGTCGAGGCCCCCACCGGCGGCTCGGTAGTGCTGGCGGCGATCATGCTGAAGCTCGGGGCGTACGGCTTCGTGCGCTTTTCGCTGCCGATCCTGCCCGACGCGAGCCGCGAGTTCGCCTGGCTCATGATCGCGCTGTCGCTCATCGCGGTGGTCTACATTGGGCTGGTGGCGCTGGTGCAATCCGACATGAAGAAGCTGATCGCGTATTCGTCGATCTCGCACATGGGCTTCGTCACGCTGGGCTTCTTCATCTTCAACGCCTACGGCGTGGAAGGCGCGCTGATCCAGATGATCTCGCACGGGTTCATCTCGGCGGCGATGTTCCTGTGCGTCGGCGTCATGTACGACCGTATGCACAGCCGCCAGATCGCGGACTATGGCGGCGTGGTCAACACGATGCCCAGATTCGCCGCGTTCTTCATGCTTTTCGCGATGGCCAACTGCGGGTTGCCGGCCACCAGCGGCTTCGTCGGCGAGTTCATGGTGATCATGGGGGCCATGAAGGCCAATTTCTGGATCGCTTTCGCGGCGGCGACCACACTGGTGTTCGGCGCGGCGTACACGCTTTGGATGTACAAGCGTGTGGTTTTCGGCGCGATCGCCAATGACCATGTCGCGGCCCTCAAGGACCTGAACGGCCGCGAATTCCTGGTCCTGGGCGCGCTGGCGATCGCCGTGCTCGCGATGGGCATCTATCCGCTGCCGTTCACCGAAGTCATGCACGCGTCGGTCAACGACCTGCTGCGCCACGTCGCGGTCCCCAAGTTATGACGCCCGTTTTCGTGCCGGTCGACCTCGCCGCCCAGTTCCTGCCGGCCCTGCCGGAGATCTTCCTGCTGGCGATGGCGTGCGTGGTCATGATCGCCGACCTGTTCGTGAAGAGCGAGCGCCGCACCGCGAGTTACCTGTTGGCGCATTTCACGCTGCTGGGCTGCGCGTGCCTCACGCTGCTGGTCATGTTCGGCACAGAGAGTGCGCTGCTGTACACGTTCAACGGCCTGTTCGTCGCGGACCTGATGTCCCACCTGCTCAAGCTGGCCGCCTACATCGGCGCCTCGGTCGCGCTGGTGTATACGCGCCAGTACATGCTCGACCGGGGGCTGATGACGGGCGAGTACCTGACGCTGCTCCTGTTTTCCCTGCTAGGCGGCATGGTCCTCATGTCGGCCAACAGCTTCGTCACCATCTACATGGGCCTAGAGCTGCTGTCGCTGTGCCTGTATGCGATGGTCGCCCTCAACCGCGACTCGGCCGCCTCCACCGAGGCCGCGATGAAGTATTTCGTGCTGGGTGCCCTGGCCTCGGGGCTGCTGCTCTACGGCATGTCGATGATCTACGGCGCCACCGGCACGCTGACCATCACCGAGGTGGCCAAGGCCATCGCCAACAGCGCGTCGCCCATCGGCAACGGGTTCTCCGACCGGGCGTTCCTCGTCTTTGGCCTGGTGTTCGTGGTGTGCGGCCTCGCCTTCAAGCTCGGCGTGGCGCCGTTTCACATGTGGATCCCGGACGTGTACCACGGGGCTCCCACAGCGGTGACGCTGGTGATCGGCACCGGTCCCAAGCTCGCGGCGTTCGCGATGGCCATGCGCCTGCTCGTGAACGGCATGCTGGACCTTGCGGCCGACTGGCAGCAGATGCTCGCAATCATGGCCGTGCTGTCGATGGCCATCGGCAACATCACCGCGATCGCGCAGACCAATTTGAAGCGCCTGCTGGCCTACTCGACGATTTCGCACATGGGATTCCTGCTCATCGGAATGCTCTCGGGCGTGGTCGGGGGCAACTGGTTCAACGCAGCCGACGCCTACAGTGCGTCGATGTTCTACGTTGTCGTCTACGTGCTGATGACCCTGGGTTCGTTCGGCATGCTGCTGTTCCTGTCGCGCAAGGGCTTCGAGTGCGAGCGCCTCGAGGACCTCAAGGGCCTCAACCGGCGCAGCCCCTGGTACGCCTTCATAATGCTTGTGCTGATGTTCTCGCTCGCCGGGCTGCCGCCCACCGGGGGGTTCTTCGCCAAGTACGCGGTGCTCTCAGCTGCGGTCGCGGCGGGTTGGGTCTGGCTCGCCGTCGTGGCGGTGCTGTTCTCGCTGGTCGGCGCGTTCTACTACCTGCGCATCGTGAAGCTCATGTATTTCGACGAGCCTGACGCGCATGCGCCGGGCGCCGGCGTGGTCGAGGGTCCGGGCGAGATGCGCTGGCTGCTCTCGATCAACGGCCTCGCGCTCCTCGCACTGGGAATCCTGCCACAGCCCCTGCTCGGGCTCTGCATGCTCGCCATCAAGTCGCTCTGAACCGAAGGGCAGGTCGGCGATGGCGAAAGACGATTTCAGCGAGCATTTCGTCAGCGGCGAGGCGGTCTTCGCCGGGCGCCTGCTCGAAGTGCATCGCGATACGGTGCGCATGCCCGACGGCGCCCACGCTACGCGCGAATACATCCGCCACCCGGGCGCGGTAGCCATCCTTCCGTTCACCGCCTCGGGCGATGTCGTGCTCGAGCGCCAGTACCGCTACCCGAATGCGCGCGACTTCATCGAGATCCCGGCCGGCAAGGTCGAGCCCGGCGAGGACCTGCTTGCGAGCGCGCAGCGTGAGCTGCTGGAGGAAACCGGCTACGCCGCGAGCCGATGGCAGCGGCTCACGACGATCCACAATGCGATCTCCTATTCCGACGAGGCCATCGAGCTTTACGTCGCGCGCGGCCTGGTGAAAAAGAAGCAGGCGCTGGACGAAGAGGAATTCCTCGAAGTGCTGGAGATGCCCTTCGCGCAAGCCCTCGCGATGGTCCGCGACGGCCGGATCACCGACGTGAAGACGATGATCTGCCTGCTCTGGATGGAGGCTTTCCAGGAATAACCCGGGACAGACCACGTTTTAAAACGTGGTCTGTCCCGGATATCAGGCCGCCTGCTCGAGCGTCGGGGCGCTATCCGAAATCGTGGCGCGCCGCATGTCGCGCGGGTATTTCCGGTCCTCGTAGGCGCGCCCCCGGTGCATGGTGCATCGGTTATCCCATACGACCAGGTCCAGCACGGTCCAGCGGTGCTGGTAGACGAACTCGCGCTGGGTCGCATGCTCGGTGAGGTCGCGAACGAGGGCCATGGCTTCGGGCACCGGCCAGCCTTCGATCCTGCCGATGTGCGCCGAAAGGTACAGGCTCAGGCGCCCCGATCCGGCGTGGCGGCGCACCAAGCGCTGCGGCACGGGAGCAAACTGGCGGCGCTCCTCGGCGTTGAACTCGCCGAACCCGAGCAGGGCGCGGCTGTAGATGAGCGAATGGTCGCAGACCATGTCGCGGACCTGGACCTTCGTCTTTTCAGGCAGCGCGTCCCAGGCCGCGCGCATATCGGCGAACTCTGTCTCGCCGCCCTCCGGCGGGATCGAGCGCGCATGCAGCATCGAATACCTGGCCGGCGTGGCCTTGAAGCTGCTGTCCGAATGCCAGAGCCGGTTGCCGAGGTTGAACATGCGCCTGCGGTCCTCCGCACCCAGGATCTCGCCGTTCTCGTCCAGGTTGGAGATGTCGTTCATGAGCGGGTGCGCGAGGCGCTGCTTGGCCACGTCGACCGTCGCGCGCGTCGCCTCGAGCGGCCCGAAGGTCGTGGCGAAGGCCATCTGCTGGTCGTCGTCGATGTGCTGGCCGGGAAACACCAGCACGGCGTGCCGGTCCATCGCGGCCTCGACCTCGGTGGCTTCCTCGCGGGAAGGCGGGCGGCGCAGGTCGATGCCCTCGGCGCGTGCGCCGATATGCGGGTGCAGGGGCGTGATCTTCAGCATCCCTATTGCCCGCCCACCTTGCCGGCCTGGATGACTTCGCGCCAGCGCTTGCGGTCGGTTTCCAGCCGGCGCGCGAACGCCGCCGGCCCCTCGTAGAACGGAGTGAACCCGGCGTCCTGCACCCGGCGCACGAAGACCGCGTCTTGCATGGCCTGGCGGATCGAGTCGTCCCAGCGTGCCACTGCCTCGGCAGGCATGGCCTTGGGGCCGCAGATGCCGAACCAGCCGGTCACCTCGAAGCCGGGAACCGTGTCGGCGATGCGCGGCAGGTCCGGGAACAGCGGGAACTTCGACGGGTCGCCCTGCGCCAGCAGCCTCAGCTGGCCGGCCTGCACCTGGCGGCCGACGTCCCCCAGGTTGGTGATCATGAAATCGACGCGCCCGCCGATGATGTCCACCGTCGCGGGCGCCGCGCCCTTGTAGGCGATGTGCTGCATATCGACGTTCGCCAATTTTTTTAGAAGCTCGCCCGACAGGTGCTGGGCGGAGCCCGGGCCGGGGCTGGCGAAGGTCAGCTGGCCGGGGCGGCTGCGCGCTGCAGCCAGGATGTCGGCCATGTTGCGATGCGGGCTGGCGGCGGCGACCACCAGGCCGTAGGAGGAGAGCGTCATGTTGGACACGGGCAACAGCTCCACGCCCGGATCGATCGGGACCTGCATGCCGATCAGCTGCGGCGTGATGGACAGGGTGCTCATGGGGCACTGGAACACCGAATAGCCATCCGCGGCGCCGCGGGCCACGATCTCGGCGCCGATTACGCCGTTCACGCCGGGGCGGTTCTCCACCAACACGCGCTGGCCCAGGGTTGGCGACACGGCTTCGGCGATGAAGCGGGAGATCAGGTCGCTTGCGCCGCCAGCGGCGTAGCCGCTGACAATGCGCAGAGGCTTGTCGGGAAAGGCGGCGAAGGCCGGCGATACGAGGCCTGGCAACACTGCGGCGAGCATAGAAACGGCGAGCTTGCGCATTGCGGTGTCCTTAAAAAGTTAAACTTACATTTTCGTAGATCCGCCAGCAGAGCCAGCTTAATGCCAGTTGTTTTTCCGAAAACGAAAAATCAACGGCGCGAGGCCACGAGGATCTTCCCGTCCGCCTCCACCACGATTTCGCCCGCCTGGTTGGTCGCCACGCAGGCCATCACGACGATGCCTCCCTTGTGCTTCGGCTTGTCGAGCCTGGCGGTCACGGTCCACTGCGTCTTGAGAGTGTCGCCGGGCTTGACCGGCGCCTTGAATCGGCAAGCATGCTCGATATAGGCGATCGCGGTTCCGGCGAAATACATGCCGACGGGCGAGGAAACCAATGCGCTGGTGAAGGGGCCATGCAGGATGCGCCCGCCGAACATGGATTTCTTCGCGAATTCCTCGTCGACGTGAAGGGGATTGAAGTCGCCGAACAAGCCCGAGCCGAGCACCAGGTGGGTCTCGGTGACCGTGAGGCTGGTGCCGAAGGTCTCGCCGACCGCCACCTCGTCGTACCATTTACCGTGAAACACCATGTTCCCCTCCGTTGCGCCGGATTGTAGACTGCCGGCAACCTCCAAGGAGCGAAAATGCAGATTGCCGACCAGCGCGCGCAAGCAGTGCGCAAAACCATCGAAACCGTCCGCGCCATCGAGGCGCAATACGGCGTATCCCGCGAAACTCTCGAGCGCATCAAGCCCGTGCTGGTGGAACTCGCTTCGCGCACCGAGCTGTTTGCCGCCGAGTCGTTCGGCAACCTGCCCGGGCGGCCGGGAACGCTCTTTCACCTCGCCGAGGATCCCGACGGCCGCTTTGCGCTGTACGGCTCGGCCGGCGCGCCCGGCAAGGCGCAGCCCCCGCACAACCACACCACGTGGGCTTGCATCGCCGGCGTGTACGGCGACGAGCACAACGTGTTCTACGACCGCGTGGACGACCGCAAGGCCGAAGGCGAAGGGCGCCTCGCGAAGTCGGGCGAGCTGACCGTGGTGAAGGGCAACGCGTGCGCCTTCCTGCCCGACGACTTCCACACCATCGAAGTCGTCAACGGCAAGGAGTCGCTCCACCTACACCTGTACGGCAAGACGCTGGAAGACCTGCCCGAGCGCATCTTCTTCGGCGCGAGCACGGGTGGGCCGTTCAAGCGCTTCATGTCCAGACCCGAGGTTTTTTCGCCGCGCATTTCGCCGGCCGAGCTCAAGGCGATGATCGCCGATGGCGGCGAGCTCGCCATCCTCGATCCGCGCGAGGAGGGCGTGTTCTCCAAGGGTCACCTCTTCCTCGCCGCATCCTGCCCGCTGTCCCGCATGGAGATGCTGATCGGGAAAATGGTGCCGCGCGCAGGCACGCGCATCGTGCTGGCGGACGACGATGAGAAGCTGGCGCAGCGCGCAGCATCAGTCCTCAGGAGCTTCGGCTACCGCGACATCTTCGTGCTTGCCGGCGGCCTGGCCGCCTGGAGCGCCGCCGGGCACGAGGTTTACTCGGGCGTGTTCGTGCCGAGCAAGGCGTTCGGCGAATACATCGAGCACCGCGATAACACGCCACGCATCTCAGCAGGCGAGCTCAAGGCAAAGCTGGACGCGGGCGCGGATGTGCTGGTGGTGGATTCGCGCCCGATGGGCGAGTTCCAGGTCATGAATATTCCCGGCGCGCTGGATTGTCCCGGCGCGGAACTCGTTTATCGCGTGCCGGAGCTTGCCAAGAGTCCGGACACGCTTGTGGTGGTCAACTGCGCCGGCCGCACGCGGTCGATCATCGGCGCGCAGTCGCTCATCAACGCGAAGTTGCCCAACAAGGTGGTCGCACTAAAGAACGGCACGATGGGGTGGCACCTCGCCGGGTTCGAGCTCGAGCACGGCAACCGCAACCACGCGCCGGCGCCTGGATCGGCAGCGCTCGCAAAGGCGCGCAGCCTGGTGGCCGATGTGGCGAAGCGCTTCGGTATCCGGCGTCTCGATCGCGCCGGCCTCGCGCGGCTCATCGCGCAGCAGGACCGCACCACGTACGTATTCGATGTCCGCTCCCCGGAAGAATTCGCGCAGGGCCACTTGCACGGCGCGGCCAGCGCCCCCGGCGGCCAGCTCGTGCAGGCGACCGACACCTACATGGCCACGCGCAACGCGCGGGTCGCGCTGGTCGACAATGAAGGCGTGCGCGCCATCATGACGGCGTCCTGGCTGCTGCAGATGGGCTGGCCGGAGGTGTATGTGGTCGAGGATGCGCCGCAGGTTGAGGAGATCTCGGCGCAGGAGCTGAAGGTCCTGGGCAAGGTGCAGGTGCTCGATTTCGGCACCAGTCTCGAGTACCGCGCCGGGCACGTGCCGGGGGCAGCGTTCGCGATCCGCTCGCGGCTGGCCGAAAGGCGCGACAAGCTCGCGCAAAGCGGCGTGGTCGTCTGCACCTCGCCCGACGGCGTATTTGCTCGATTTGCGGCTGCCGACCTGGGCGGTATCGCGTCGGTGCCGGTCAAAGTGCTTGCCGGCGGCACCGCCGCATGGCGCGCGGCGGGCATGCCGGTGGAAACCGGCGAGACCGTGATGTGGGAAGCGAACGACGACGTCTACTACAAGCCCTACGACCGCAAGAGCCAGGTGGAGCAGGCCATGCAGGACTACCTCGACTGGGAGGTCGCGTTGATGGAAAAGATCGCGCGCGACAGCGACGTGCCCTTCGTCGATTTCCCCGCCTGACCGGCAAGGCAACCCGAATGGACATGAACGAATCGTTGCTGCGCCAGAGGCCCGAACGCATGAGCGAGGAGGAATGGCGCCTGCGCATTGAACTCGCCGCCTGCTACCGGATCTTCGATTTCATGGGGTGGACGGAGCTCATCTACAACCACATCACGATGCGGGTTCCCGGCCCGCAGCGGCATTACCTCATCAACCCGTTCGGCCTCAACTACAGCGAAGTCACGGCCTCCAACCTGATCAAGGTCGGCCTGGACGGGGTGCCGGTCGACCCGACGCCGCATCCGGTCAACAAGGCGGGCTTCGTCATCCATAGCGCGATCCACGCCGCGCGCGAGGATGCGCACTGCATCATGCACACGCACACCACGGCCGGCATCGCCGTGGCGCTCAAGGAAGCGGGCCTCATGCACGACGACTTTTACGGCGCGATGCTGTTCGGTCGCGTGGCGTATCACGACTTCGAAGGCATCAGCGTGCGCACCGACGAGCAGCCACGCCTGGTCAGGAGCCTGGGCGACAAGGATGTGTTGATCCTGCGCAACCACGGCCTGCTGGTTTGCGAGCGCAATATCCCTTCAGCCTTCCGCCTGATGTGGCACCTGCAGCGCGCATGCGAAGTTCAGTGCGCAGGGGATGCCATTCCCGGACCCAACCGAATCCTTTCGGACGATGTCCGGCGCCAGAGCGCCCATGACGGGGCAAACTTCGAACCGCGCGGCCAGCTCGAAAGGATGGTCTTCGCAAGCGTCCTGCGCAAGGCAGGCCTCACCCCCGACATGCTCGTCTAGCGCTCCGGCAATTCCTTTAGTCATTTTCGTCCAGGAGCAAACAATGGCTTTCCTGCAGTCCGGTATTTTTGTCCGTCATGATCCCGAGGCGTCTTCGGTTCCCATCGTCGTCGATGTTTCGCGCAGCGGGCGTGTGTATCCCAAGGAGTTCCGCTCGCCGCTGCCGTTTACGGTACTGCACGATAACGTTTCGATGTACGTCGAGGACTTGTGGGCGGCAGCGCCGCAGGTCGGCGCGACGATGCTGTACTGCTGCTTCCCGAATACCTTCATGGACGTGAACCGCAAGGAAGACGACCTCGACCCGGCGGTCATCGATGGCGAGTGGCCCACGCCGCTCAATCCGAGCCCGGTGGCGATCCGCGGCCTGGGGCTCATCAAGACCAAATCCCGCTACGGCGAGCCGATGCAGGAAAAGAAGCTCACAGTGGCCGAGATCAAGGAGCGCTTCGACGTCTATTACCACCCGTACCACCGGGAACTGAAGCGCATAGTGGACCAGACCCATGCGAAGCACGGCAAGGTGTGGCAATTGTCCTGCCACTGCATGTCGGCGGTGGGTGCGCCGACGCATGCCGATGCGGGCCAGCCACGCGCCGATTTCTGCCTGGGCAACATCGGCTACACGACCTCGTCGAAAGACTTCATCGAGTACGTTGCCGCCGAAATCAAGAAGCTGGGCTACAGCGTGACGCTGAACACCCCGTACGAGGGCAACGAACTCAACCGGCGGCACGGCGCGCCGGCCAAGGGGATCGAAAGCATCATGGTCGAGATCAACAAGAAGCTGTTCATGGACACGAAAACCTTCCGCAAGACGGACGGGTTTTCAAAGCTCAAAGCCGACCTCGACCGGTTGCTGAAAACGCTCGCGGGAGATGCGTCGAATCGCTCCCGCGCCTGAGGCCGGCCGAGCCCCGGTTCGTCTGGCTACTCGTTTGGCCGTCTAACCGACTGGGGAGGGTTCGGCGAGAACGGCGATGGTTCGCTGATCGGCGGCGTGGGCGGATGAATCGGGTCCGGGTCGGGTTTCGGCCCCGGCGCGGGCTCGCCCGGATCCCTTACGGGCGGGATCGGGTGGGTCGGGTGCGCGGGTCCTGGCCCGGTGGAACGAGTCATGGGCTGCCTTATCGTTGACGTTGAAACCTATTGGACACTCCGGACCGGCGTCTTGTCTCCCCCTCATCTTTGCGAAAGCGGGTCAGCGATTTCCTACAGCAACCAAGCACCGGACCGACAGCCGCGCAGAGCCGAATGGTCCATTGTTCAGCCTCCGTTCGCGAAGTCCTGTAACCTCGATCATGACCGCTTTCGCAAAATGCCATATGCAGTACGCCCTGGCGGTCCTCATGGCTGTCGCAGGCGCGGCCTACGCGCAGGGCACCGACTTTCGCGCCTGCGTCCAGAACCTGCGTGCGCAAGCGTTAGGGCAGGGCGTCAGCGCGCAGACCTTCGATACCGCCCTCAACGGCGTCGAGCCGGACCAGAGCGTGCTGGACGCTGTCGACACGCAGCCCGAGTTCAAGACGCCGATCTGGGACTACCTCGCGGCAATGGTCGACGACCAGCGCGTAGCGGACGGGCGCGCCAAGCTCGAGGAATGGGCGCGCGTGCTCGACTCAGCCGTAAGCAGGTTCGGCGTCGACCGTCACGTGATCGTCGCCGTCTGGGGCGTCGAGTCGGACTACGGCAAATCGCTGGGCGGAAGGCCCCTGGTGCGCTCGCTTGCGACCGGCGCCTGTTCGGGGCGGAGGCAGAAATTCTTCCGCGACGAGCTCATGGCGACGTTGCGCATCCTGCAAAGCGGCGACATGCCGCCCGAGGCACTGCGCGGATCCTGGGCGGGCGCGTTCGGGCAGACCCAGTTCATGCCCACCACCTACCAGCGCCTTGCGATTGATTTCGACGGCGACGGCAAGCGCGACATCGTCGGGTCCGTGCCCGACGCGCTCGGCTCGACCGCGAACTTCCTGAAGAAGGCGGGATGGCAAAGCGGGCAGCCGTGGGGTTACGAAGTACGCGTGCCCGCAGGCTATTCGGGGCCCTCGGGCCGCGGAACGCGCCAGGCCGTGACCCAATGGAAAAGCCTCGGCATCGTGGCCGCGGAGGGCCAGCCGCTCACGGGCAATGGATCCGCGGCGCTGATCCTGCCCGCAGGGCCGAAAGGTCCCGCGTTCCTGGCGTTCGGCAACTACAACTCGATCTATACGTACAACGGCGCCGAATCGTACGCGCTCGCAATTGCCCACCTTTCGGACAGGTTGCGCGGCGGCGGGGAGTTCATGACGGCTTGGCCGACCGACGATCCCGGCCTTTCGCGCGCGCAACGGCGCGAGTTGCAGGAATTGCTCGCGGCCCGCGGATTCGATGTGGGTGCGGCCGATGGAGGTATCGGGCCGCGCACGCGCGCGGCGATCCGCGCTTTCCAAGTATCTGCCGGGCTGCCCGATGATGGGCATGCCGGCGTGCGCGTACTCGAGGCGCTCAAGGCCGGACCGCCGCGTGCCCAGGGAAGTGTTCGATAGCGCACTGACGCGGCCGCCCGACACAAATACGCTTTCTGGTTAAGACTTGGAGAAGCCATCATGCGCAAACTTGCGATTTTGAAACCAATCCTGCTTGCGGCTGCGCTCGGCGCCGCTGCGACACCTGTGCTGGGACAGAATGTTTATCGCCAGGGTGACATGGTGGTCCAGCGGGGCGTTCCGCAGAATATGGTTGGTGCGGGCGGCAGGGGCGGCTCCGGTGGTGGCGCGGAGGGACGCACCGCGACAGAAGCTAGAGACGTGGATTACGTCAATCGCAACCCTTCGTACGTCACCCGCGTGCGCTCAAGCACGCCGCCCCCGCTCGATCCGGCGCGCACGATTTTCGAGGTCGACTGCACGAAGCCCTTCCAGCCGCTGGGCAAAGGCAACCTGCGCTGCTTGTAGTTGGCTGGCGCCCCCGACACGAATCGAACGTGTGACCTACCCCTTAGGAGGGGGTCGCTCTATCCACTGAGCTACGGGGGCGGCGGGAGAGCATTTTAGCCGAACGCGCTACTATCTTCCCCTCAGCCCAGGGGAGCGAAACCATGAAATGGACGATTGGCGTGATCATGCTGGCAGGCGCAAGCTTGGCGGCCGGCTGCGGAGTGGAAACCGTGGCCACGGCGGCGACAGCCGCCGCACTGAAGCAAAAGGAAATCGAGGCCGGCAAGAAGACCATGAGCGACGCCCAGCAGAAGATCGGGAAATCCATGGAGCAGGTGCAGCAGAACACGGAACGAGCCGCGGATGCGGACAAGTAGGCCAGGCGGGTGCGGGGGGGCGGTGGCCCGGTTGCAGATGTAACAAGGTTCCGCAAAATATAAGCAGTACGGACGGAGACACGGATGGACGCAGCGGCAGCCTTGGAGGGCAGGGCCGCGATCGAAACCGGCAGCGAACGCGGCCGGCGGGTCGCCGTCGGAGCATGGGTCGCCGCCCTGCTGGCGATCCTCGCCTTCCTCGTCGCCTACCCGATGGCGATGCTGCTGGTCGGCGCGTTGACCGACGGCAATCCCGTGGTCGATGGAATCGGCGCGCTGCGGCCCTCGCTCGACAATTTTGTAACCGTCCTGAGCAATCCGAATGTCCGCGCCGCGCTCTACAATTCTCTTCTTGCGTGTGCCGGAGGCACGGTGCTGGCCGTGACCATCGGCCTGGCGTTTTCCTGGATCGTCGTGCGCACCAATACGCCTTTGCGCGGCTTCATCGCCGCGGGATGCATGATTCCCCTCTTCGTGCCGCCGCTAGTGGCCGGCGTCGCCTGGTCGATCCTCGGCTCGCCGAAGACCGGCCTGCTGAATACATTTTTCCGTGCGATCGGCATCGATATGC
>JBBQNG010000086.1:0-15429 GCA_038329645.1 Burkholderiales bacterium | reverse complement strand
TATTTCCTCGACGCGCTGGTGCTGATCCTCATCTGGGGTGCCGCGGCGGCGGCCTGGAACATCGCCGGCGGGTACGCCGGACAGATCTCGCTCGGCCACGCCGCGTTTTTCGGCCTGGGAGCCTACGGCGCCGCGATGGCGGTCACCCGGTGGGGTTTCCTGCCGTGGACCGGCATCCTCATCGGCGCCGGCCTTGCCGCGGTCACGGGCGTGATCATCGGGTTCCTTTCCAACCGGTTGAAGGGACCGTACTTCGTGATCGCGACGATCGCCCTGTCGCAGGTGATGCTGATTGCCGCGAGCCGCCTCAAGGGCTTCACCGCCGGCTCCGAGGGGATCCCGGTGCCGTTCCGCCCCGGCCTCTGGACGCTGGGCATCGCTGACAAGAGCGTGTGGGTCTGGATCGTGCTCGTGCTCGCCATCCTCGTATACCTGGTGCAGGTGTACCTGGAGCGCTCCCGGCGCGGGTTCCAGCTCGCCGCGGTGCGCGAGGACGAAGATGCCGCGCGTTCCCTCGGGGTGCCGGCGCTGCACCTCAAGGTGGCTGCAATTGCAGTCAGCGCCGCATTCACCGCGGCCTGCGGCGGCTTGTGGGCGCAGTACATCGGTTTCGTCGATCCGGCCTACGTGTTCTCGCTCGACATCTCGATCAAGTTCGCGCTCGCCTCGATGATCGGCGGCCTGGGGACCGCGCTCGGGCCCTTCCTCGGCGCGGCGTTGGTCACCACGCTCGAGACTTCGCTGCGCGCCCATTTCGGCGGCATCGGCGCGCAGTTCATCGGCACGTACCTGATCCTCTACGGCCTCGCGCTCATCCTGATCGTGCGCTTCGTCCCGCGCGGCCTGGTCGGGTGGATTTCCGAAAGATGGCGTCGTCGCGCTTTGAATTCCCCATGAGCCTGCTTTCCGTCTCCGGTATCACCAAGAGCTTCGGCGGCGTCACCGCCAACAAGGGCATCTCGATCGAGGTGGGCGAGGGCGAGCTCGTCGGCATCATCGGGCCGAACGGCGCCGGCAAGTCGACGCTGTTCGTGTGCATCAGCGGCTTTTACACGCCCGACGCGGGCGAAGTGAAGCTCGACGGCAAACGCATCACCGGTTCGGCGCCTGACGTGGTGTGCCGCGCCGGCATCGCCCGCACCTTCCAGAAGCTGCGCCCTTTCCAGGGCATGACGGTGCTCGAGAACGTGATGGTCGGCGCACTCACGCGCACCAAGGACGTGAAGCACGCGCGCGAAGTTGCCCGCGAATGGCTCGCGCGCGTAGGGCTCGCCGAGAAGGTCGAGGCGCATGCGCGCACCCTCTCCACCGGCCAGAGAAAAAGGCTGGAACTCGCGAGGGCCCTTGCGACCGAGCCGCGTGTACTGCTGCTGGACGAAGTCACCGGCGGCGTCGACCAGCGCTCAATCCCGGGTCTCGTGCAGCTGGTGAAGGAATTGCACGGCCGCGGCCTCACGCTCCTCGTGATCGAGCACAACATGCGCGTCATCACCGCCGTGGCGCAGCGCATCGTCGCGTTGTATCTGGGCGAAGTGATCGCCGACGGCGTGCCGCAGGACGTGGCGCGCGACCCCAAGGTCGTCGAGGCGTATCTCGGGCAGGCGTACATCGGATGAATACCGCGCCGCAACTCGTTGTCGAAGGCCTCGACGTCGCTTATGGCGACTTCCAGGTGCTCTGGCAGGCGCACCTCGCCGTTAACACCGGGGAGGTCGTGGCGCTGCTCGGCCCGAACGGAGCCGGCAAGTCCACGCTCATGAACACAATCTCCGGCCTCAACCCTCCCGTGGCCGGCAGCGTGACTTTCGAGGGCAAGCGCATTGATGGACTGCCCGCGCACCGCACGGTGGGCGAGGGCATCGCCCACGTGCTCGAGCGCCGGCGGCTGTTCCCGTTCATGACAGTCGAGGACAACGTACTGCTCGGCGCGCATAACCCGCGTGCGCGGGCACGGCGCGCCGAGACGCTCGCGCGGGTGGAGGCGCTGTTCCCCTTGCTCAAAGCACGCCGTTCGCAGCTTGCGACCACGCTCTCGGGCGGCGAGCAGCAAATGGTGGCGATCGCGCGCGGCCTCATGGCGCGGCCCAAGCTCCTCATGGTCGACGAGCCCTTCCTCGGCCTCGCGCCGAAGATGGTCGAGGAGATCGGCAGGCTCTTAAAACGCGTGCGGGACGAAGAAGGCATCAGCGTCATCTTCATCGAGCAGAACGTCGAGCTCGCCCTCGGCCTCGCGGACCGCGGCTACATCCTGGAGTCGGGCCGCACCATCCTCGACGGTCCGTCCTCCGAGTTGCTCGGCTCGGCCGAAGTCAAGCGCATCTTCCTCGGCGACTTCGCTTTCTAAAGGGATCGGGCGTGGGCGGTTTCGCGGACTACGAGCATTACGATGCGCTGGGCCTTGCGGCGCTGGTCAAGCGGCGCGAGGTCACGTCCTCCGAGCTGCTGGAAGCCGCGCTCACGCGCGCGGCGGTGCGCAATCCGCTCGTCAACGCGATCACCATCCCGATGGAGGACTTCGCGCGCCAGGTGCTCGCCGATGGCGTGCCGGACGGTCCTTTCGAGGGTGTGCCTTTCCTCCTCAAGGACCTGACCGCGTCCATCGCCGGCGTGCGTATGACGCGCACCTCGCGCTTCTTCGCAGACAGTCCGCCCGCGACCGTCGACAGCGAGCATGTCAAACGCCTCAAGCGTGCAGGGCTGGTGTTCTTCGGCCGCACCAATACCTGCGAGTTGGGACTATCGCTGACCTGCGAGCCGCAACTTACCGGCGCGACAAGAAATCCATGGGATCTCACGCGCATCTCTGGTGGGTCGAGCGGCGGCGCAGTCGCGGCCACCGCCGCGCGCATCGTGCCGATGGCGCACGGCACCGACGGCTTTGGCTCGATCCGCGCGCCGGCTGCGTGCTGCGGGCTCGTTGGCCTCAAGCCGACGCGCGGGCGCAACACGCTCGCGCCTTTCGCAGGCGAGGCGCTGGCGGGGCTTGCGGCCGAGCACGCCGTGACCCTGAGCGTGCGCGACTGCGCCGCGCTGCTGGACGCCACTTCGGGACCGGGTGCAGGCGATCCCTATGGGGCGCCGCCCGCGGCGCGGCCGTACCTCGATGAGGTCGGCGCCGACCCGGGACAACTGAGGATCGCGTTCACACGCAAGGCGCCGAACGGCGCGGCGGTCGGCGACGAGAGCCTGCGCGAGCTCGATTCGGTCGCGAAGCTTTGCGCCGAGCTGGGTCATCACGTCGAGGAGGCCGATCCCCCGGTCGATGGCGGGGCGATGGTGCCGGCCTTCGTAACCCTTGCCGCCGCGAATACCGTCGTGAACCTCGGCACGCATCCGGCCAAGCAGCGCGCACCAGCATCCGGCGAGCTGGAGAACGTGACGCGCGAAATGTACGAGCGCGGCCTGCGCTTGGGCGGCGCGGACTACGTCAAAGCGGTCAACACTGCGCATCGGCTGGGGCGGCAGATGGGCGCCTTCCACGCGGACTACGACGTGCTTCTGACCCCTGGACTTGCGGGCCCCGCCCCGAAGCTCGGCTGGATCGACATGATGCTCGAGGACACGGACGAATACTGGCGGCGCGTGTTCGAGTTTTCGCCGTTCACCGTGTGGTTCAACCTCACCGGGCAACCTGCGCTGATGCTGCCGCTCGGCATGAGCAGCGGAGGCCTGCCGCTGGGCACGCAGATGGTGGCGCGCTTCGGCGACGAGGCGACATTGTTCCGGCTGGCGGCGCAGCTCGAAACCGCCCGGCCGTGGTTCAACCGCACGCCCGCGCTGGTGAACTCCACGTCGCAGTAGGTGGCAGCATTTCGCCAGAAGAACGGCTCCCGAAGCGGGCCTCAGGCGAAATATGGCAGCAAACGGGCTACCCCGCCGCTCTCGCCGTCCCCGCTTTGGAAAGTACAGCGTGAAGCAGGACGTTCGTGGCGGCCGCGAGATCCTCCGGCGTCGAATATTCGCGCTCGTTGTGGCTGATGCCCTCCGCACGTGACGGCGCGAAGATCATGGCCGTGGGGCAAAGCGCATTCATCGAAACCGCATCGTGCCCGGCCACGGTAAGGATGTCGCGCCACTTGTAACCGAGCTTGCCGGCGGTATCGCGCAGCAGTCCGAGCATGTCGGCGTGGAAATGGATCGGGCCGAACTCGTAGTACTGCTCGATGTCGATGCCGAACCCGGTCTCCGCGGCCAGGCGGGCCGCGGTTTGGCGCAGCTCGGCCTCCATCGCCTTGACGGTAGCCACGTCGGAATGGCGCACGTCACAAGACAGCTTCACCTCCGAAGGGATCACGCCGCGCACGTTCGGATACACGTTGATGTGCGGCGCGTTGGAGCGCCCATCCGGGCCGTAGCTGCGGCCGATGCGGTCGATCTCGAGCACCAGGCGCGCGGTGCCGACGAGCGCATCCTTGCGCCGTTCCATCGGCGTCGGCCCCACGTGCGCAGCGTCGCCGCGGATGGTTGCGATGAAGTATCGCGCAAAGAACGAGCCGGTGACGATGCCGACCTCGAAGCCCGCCTCACCGAGGATCGGCCCCTGCTCGTTGTGCACTTCGAAATAACAGGCCACGGGGCGCGCCCGCGCTGGCACGGTACCGAGGTATCCGGTGCGTGCGAGCTCGGCCTTCACGCTGATGGTGCTCGCGGGGTTGGTGATCTCCGTGCACGCGTAGGCCTGCTCGAGCGGGAACTGCCCCGCGAACACCATCGATCCCATCGTGAATGGCGAAAAGCGCGAGCCCTCCTCGTTCATCCACACGGTGAGTTCCACCGGCGCCTCGGTCTGGAGCGCCGCGTCGTTCAGCGTGCGGATCAGTTCGACGCCCGCCATGACTCCGGCGACCCCGTCGAACTTGCCGCCGGTGGGAACCGTATCGAGGTGGCTGCCGACCATCACGGGCGGACGCGCATCGTTGCGCCCCTTGCGCCGGCTGAAGATGTTGCCGATCTCGTCGACGGTCACCGCGCAGCCGGCATCATTCATCCAGCGGCAGAAGAGATCCCTCCCCGCCTTGTCCTCGTCGGATAGGGCGAGTCGGCGCGAGCCGCCGCCCGGGGTAGCGCCGATTTTGCCCATGGTCATCATGCTGTCCCAGAGGCGGTTCGAATTGATTCTCAGGGAGTCGATTCTCGGTTCAGGCATGGCAGGGCTCGATAGTTTGGGATGAGTTATTCTGCGCGCCTCAGGGCGCGTCGCCCAGCGCGAGCGCCGCGAACGACGCAAGCCAGTGCTCTCCGACGTACTCCCCGCCGACCGCGTGCGGCAATCCGGCGGCCAGGTGGAGGTCGGCGACGGCGCTGAATTCGGCGCGGCGCGGATCGTCGGATGCCAGTGCGGTAACAATGCGCCTTAGGGCCCACGCGCGCGAAAGCGACAGGCCGTCAAGGTGGGCGAGCTGCGCGTCGGTGCGATCGGGTACCGCCGGCGGCCGGGCGAGCGGTCCGAGCCCTTGCGGCAGGAAACCTTCGAGCCAGGCGCGGAATGCCTGCAGCGGCAATATCTCGCGCATCAATTGCGCTTCCACCAGGGTGGGCGAGAGGAAGTCCGCCAGCGATGGCTCGTACTCGACCGGGGCATCGCGATCCTCGCCATACCACTTGCGCGCGCCGGTCCCGATCTCCGCCACCAGGACCCTGTCGCCGGCCACCCGCCCAAAATCCAGCGCCAGGATGCACGCAAATGCCGTACTCGAATGCATACCGATGCGTATCGGATACGGCGCGAGGCGAATGAATTGGCGCAGCTGTTCCGCCAGCAGGGTGGCAAGCGGCTCGAGCGCATCGGCCCAGCGGCGTGCGTCTTCGCGGCGCGCGGCCAGGCGCAGGGTCTCGGCCTGCAGCTCGAGCACCCAGGCCCAGCCATAGGGCCGCTCGAATGTCCGGCGACCCGGTCCGTCAAAGTAGTCGCATTCGGTCGCGATCGCGCGGGTGGACAGGTGCTCGTCGAGCACCCGCCCGATTGCTTCCGCTTGCCGCAGGTCAGGGTGCTCCCCGATCAGCCTCACGAGCAGCCAGTGCATGTGCACCGCGGAGTGCCAGTCGTAGCTGCCGTAGAACGCCGGATGCACTTTTTTCGGCGTGAGGTCGCCATGGGGTGCGCTCAGGAGGTGATCGAGCTTGCGCGGGTATTCGAGCGCGACGTTGGCAAGCGCCGCGCGCGCAAACCCCGTGGCAAGTTGGAAATCAATCGCCACTAGATCACGCGCTTCCTTACCTGCGTCACGACGATTTCCGCAGCCACCACCACGCAGAATATCGAGAACAGCACCATCGCCACGCGGTCCCACTGAAAAAGGTTGAGCGCGGTGTCCAGGGCCATGCCGATGCCCCCGGCACCCACGAGGCCGAGCACCGCGGACTCGCGCACGTTGATGTCCCAGCGGAACAGCACGACCGACCAGAAGGCCGGTTCGACCTGCGGCCAGTAGCCCTTGGCGAGGACCGACGCCCAGGGCGCACCGGCCGCCTTGAGCGCTTCGATCGGGCCGTGCGCGGACTCCTCGAGCGCTTCGCCCAGGAGCTTGCCGACGAAGCCGATCGAGCGGAACGCGATCGCGAGCGTGCCCGCCAATGCGCCGGGACCGAACACCGCCACGAAGAGCAGCGCCCACACCAGCGAATTGACCGAGCGGCTCGACACCAGCAGCAGCTTGGCGAAGTAGTTCACCGCGCGGTTCGGCGTCACGTTGTTGGCCGCCAGCAGCCCGATGGGCAGGGCCATGATCACCGCCAGGATCGTCCCGAGGCTCGCAATGTGGAGCGTGTCCACCAGCGCATCGTGCACGCCCTTCGGGTAGTGGTAGAACGCGATCGGCCACATGCGCCGGAAGAGGTCCTGCATCTGCTCGGGCGCGTCGTAGAGGAATTCGGGGATCACCTCGACGGAGCGAAGCGATGCGAATATCGCCGCGACGATCACGATGTAGACCGAAAAGCGCGCTGCGCGCTGTGCCGGCGTGAAGCGGTGCCAGGTTCGCCGGGCCGGCGCCCTACCGGCCGTCGCAATCCCGCTCATTCCTCGTCCACCTTGCCTCGCTCGAGGAACACGCCGCGCACCCAGGTGGCGAGCACCTCACCCACCATGATCATGCCGATGATGCAGAGCAGGATCGCGCAGACGAAATCGTAGTCGAAGCGCTGGAAGGCCGCGAAGAGCGTGCCGCCGATGCCGCCCGCGCCGACGATGCCGACCATGGTCGAGTTGCGCAGGTTGGAATCGAGCTGGTAGGTCGCGAATCCTACGAAACGCGAAAATACCTGCGGCAGGACTCCGTAGCTGATGAGGCTCATGAACGGTGCGCCGGTGGCGCGCACCGCTTCGACCTGCTTGAGCGAAATTTCCTCGATCGCCTCCGCGAACAGCTTGGCCGTGAACCCTACGGACGCCACCGACAGGGCAAGAATGCCCGCCAGTGCACCGAACCCGACCGCCTTCACAAACAGGATCGCTACGATCACCGGGTGGAACGAGCGGCACAAGGCTATCAGGGCGCGCGCGGGCCAGCTCACCCAGGCCGGCATGAGATTGCGCGCGGCGAAGAGCCCGATCGGAAGCGAAATGACGATGCCGACGAAAGAAGCCAGCACGGCAATCTCCAGGCTTTCGGTGAGCCCTTTCAAGAGCGTGTCCGGCTGGCTGATGTGCGGCGGCAGCATGCGGGCGATGAAACGCGCGCCGTTGTCCAGTCCCGTCATGAAGCGCGCCCAGGTGAACTCCAGGCGCGAGCAGGCGTAGACAATGTAAGCCGCCAACGCCAGCCAGCCGAAGGCGGCTATCGGATTGCGCTCGAATGCCCGGCGGGCGGCCACCCGGCTCAGCCGCCCGTCGTCATTGCAGCCAGCCTTCGCCGCCGTAGATGGTTTTCAGCATGGCGTCCTGCAGGTCCTGCGGACCGCCGTCATACACCACACGGCCGCCGGACATGCCGATGATGCGGTCGGCAAACCGTTTGGCGAGCTCCACATCGTGCATGTTGATCACCACCGGGATGCCGGTCGCCCGGCCCATGCTGCTGACAAGCTCCATGATCTCGACTGAAGTCTTGGGATCGAGCGACGAGGTCGGCTCGTCGGCAAGCAGCAGCCTGGGCTCCTGCATGAGCGCGCGCGCAATGCCGACGCGCTGGCGCTGGCCGCCCGAAAGGCTGTCGGCGCGCTGGTTGGCGAACCCGGCCAGGCCGACCGTGTCGAGGAGCGCAAACGCGCGCTCGACGTCCGCCTGCGGGTATTTCCTCAGCCACGCCCGCCATGGCGCCACATAACCCAGGCGGCCGCACAGCAGGTTCTCCATTACGGTGAGCCGCTCGACCAGGTTGTATTCCTGGAACACCATGCCGATCTTGCGGCGCGCCAGGCGCAACGCGCGGCGGTCGAGCTTCACCAGGTCTTCGCCCTGGAAGAGGATCTGGCCGGACGTCGGCTCGACCAGCCGGTTGATGCAGCGAATGAGGGTCGACTTGCCGGTGCCCGAGGGGCCGATGATGGCGGTAAGGCCGCTTGAGCCGATGTCCAGCGTGATGTCGCGCAGTACGGACTTGCCCCGCGCGTATTCCTTGTCGAGGTTGCGGATCGACAACGCAGGTGCAGCGGTAGTCACTACTGCGGTCATTTCTTCGCTGCCGCCTCCGCGCGCGCCTTTTCCTTTTCGAACGCCGACGCGGTGAACGCCTGGCCGCTGTCCTGCGCGACCTTGCGCACGATCTCCCAATCCTTTTTGTAGTCGATGGGCAGCCATCGATCCGCGCCCTGGAAGCCTTTGACCATCTCGGGCGTATAGCGGAAGTTGTAGGTGCAATCGCGGATCTTCTGCTGCAGGGCGGGCGCGAGGTCGTGCGCCATCGACAGCCCGCCGGGCGGGAAATTGCGGCTCTTCCAGATGATGCGGAAATCGGCCATTTTGACTATGCCGCGTTCGGCCATGCGCACCAGGATGTCGTGCGCGATCGGCGCGGCGTCGAAATCGCCCGCCGCAACGCCAGAGACGGAATTCTCGTGCTTGCCGGAAAAGAGCACCTTGTAATCCTTGTCCGGCGCGAGGCCTTCGGCGGGGAACAGCGAACGCGGCGCAAGGTTGCCCGAGTTCGACGACGGCGTCGTATGCGCGACGCGTTTGCCCTTGAGGTCGGATAGCTTCTGGTAGGGGCTGTCGGCTTTGACGATCACCCAAAGCTGGTAGCCCTGGGGCCCGGTCGCATCTCCCCGGATGCCGACGGGAATCGCGCCGGCCACGTTGACCGCGAACGCCGTGTCCCCGGAGGACATCGTGCCCAGGTGCATGCGGCCAGAGCGCATCGCCTCGATGGCCGCGGCGCTCGAGTAAACGTCGTAGAAGCGTACTTTGCGCGCCGTGCACTTCGCCAGGTGGTCGACGAAGGGCTCCAACAGTTTCTTGAACACCGCAGGATCCTCGAGCGGGGAATTGGTAAAGAACAGCGTGTCGGGATTTTTCTGCCGCCTGGGGTCGCGGGGCGAGTCGGCGAGCAGGTCGCCGTCCTCGTCGCAGTAAGGCGTGTCGAGCTCGCCCCGGCTTTTGCACGCGTCCTGCGCGAAAGCCGACGCAGTGAATGCGAAGGCGAGTGCCAGCACCACCGGGCGCATCAAGGTTTTTTCGCCTTTTCTTCCGCGGCTTTTTTGCGCGAGTCTTCTTCGCGCTTCGACTCTTTCTCGTAAGCGGTGCGGTTGAACGCCTCGCCGCCCGATTCGGCGACCTTGCGCACCACTTCCCAGTCCTTCTTGTAGGTCGCCGGGAAGAAGCGGTCCGCGCCATCGAAGGCTTTCTTCATGTCTTCGGTGAAGCGGTAGTCGTAGAAACACTTGAGCATCCTGTCGCGGAACGCCGGCTCGAGGTCGTGGGCGTAGGAGAACGAAGAGGTGGGGAATTTGGGGCTGCGGTAGAGGATGCGGAAGTTCTTCTCGTCGATCTGGCCGCGCACGCCCATCCGGTGGAACACGTCCGAGGCCACCGCCGCCGCGTCGTAGTCGCCGGAATTCACGCCGAGGATCGACTGGTCGTGCTTGCCCGAGAACAGAATGGTGTAGTCCTTGCCGGGCGTCAGGCCTTCATTGGGGAACAACGCCACGGGCGCCATGTGGCCCGAGTTCGAGGAGGGCGCGGTGTGCGCGACCTTTTTGCCTTTCAGATCGGCAAGCTTCTGGTAGGCGCTGTCCTTTTTAACCACCACGATCAGGTTGTAACCTTGGAACTCCTTCTCGTAGCCCTTCACGGCGAAGGGCACCGCGCCGGCGATGTTTACCGCGAACGCCGTCGGCCCGGTCGAAAAGCCGCCGACATGCAGGCGCCCCGAGCGCATCGCTTCGATCTCGGCGGCGTTCGACTGCACCTGGTAGAACACGACGCGCTTGCCCGTGCAACTGGCGAGGTGGTCGGTGAACGGCTTGAAAACCTTTTCATAAACGGCCGGGTCTTCCACGGGGGTATAGGTGAAGACGAGCGTATTGGGCGTCTTCAGCTTCCTGGGATCTTTCGGCGTGTCGGCGGTGAGGTCGCCGTTCTCGTCGCAGTACTGTGGATCGAGGTCGCCGCGGTTCTTGCAGGCGTCCTGGGCGAAGGCTGTCGGGAAAACTGCCAGCGCGGCGCATGCCGCAGTTATCCGCACGATCGAACTCATTCGGCTCTTCCCCCGATGTTTCAGATATGCCACTCAGTTTACCGGCAGGGCGACCACGGCAGCAAGCCGGATTCCGGCAATCTTTCAATGGGTTCTGACAATCCCTGCAAGATCCGCCGGAGGGGCCGATGCTAGAATCAGGGCATGAATCTGAACGTGATCGTCCTCGCCGCGGGGCAGGGCAAGCGAATGCACTCGGACCTGCCGAAAGTGCTCCACGCCCTGGCGGGTCGATCGCTTTTGGGCCGGGTAGTGGACGCCGCCCGCAGCCTTGCGGCGGCGAAAATCGTGGTGGTCTATGGCCACGGCGGCGACCAGGTGCAGAAAGCCTTTGCTGGCGAGCCGGGACTGACCTGGGCCGAGCAGAAAGACCAGCTTGGCACCGGGCACGCGGTGATGCAGGCCATGCCGCACATCGATCCGCAATCGGAAGTCCTCGTACTCTACGGCGACGTCCCGCTGATCGGCGCCAGATCGCTGGCGCGGCTGCTCGAGGCATCGCGCGGCACCCTTGGCGTGATGACGGCGATCATCGACGACGCCAGCGGCTATGGGCGCATCGTGCGGGACAAGGCCGGGCGCGTCCTGCGGATTGTCGAGCAGAAGGATGCCACCGAGGCGGAACGCTCGATCCGCGAATGGAATACGGGACTCCTGGCTACGAGCGCTGCACGGCTCTCCGGATGGCTCGCCCGTCTCAGGAACGACAATGCCCAAAAGGAGTACTACCTCACCGACGTGATCGGGCTTGCCGTCGCCGACGGCCTCCAAGTGAAGACGACGCACCCGGCGAAAATCTGGGAGGTCGAAGGCGTGAACTCGAAACGCCAGCTGGCCGAGCTCGAGCGAATTCACCAGCGTGAGGTTGCCAACGAATTGCTCGAGCAGGGCGTGACCCTCGCGGACCCGGTGCGCTTCGACCTGCGCGGGACGCTTGCCTGTGGGCGTGACGTTTCGATCGACGTGAACTGTATCTTCGAGGGCGCGGTCAGGCTCGGGGACCGGGTGAAGATCGGACCGAATTGCGTGCTGAAAGACGTAAGCGTAGAGGCTGATACCGAAATCAAGTCGTTTTCGCTGCTGGAGGAAGCATCGGTCGGCGCCCGCTGCCGGATCGGGCCCTACGCCCGCCTGCGTCCGGGCGCGGCGCTGTCGCCGGACGTACACATCGGCAATTTCGTCGAAGTGAAAAACAGCAGGCTCGGCGCGGGTACGAAAGCCAACCACCTGGCTTACGTAGGCGACAGCGATGTCGGCAGCAAGGTCAATATCGGCGCCGGCACGATCACCTGCAACTACGACGGTGTGAACAAGCAGCGCACGGTCATCGAGGACGAAGTGTTCGTCGGATCGAACGCAACCCTGGTTGCGCCGGTCAAAGTCGCCAGGGGCTCTTACATAGGCGCCGGTTCGACCATCAGCAAAGACACGCCGCCCGGCCAGCTTACCGTCGGACGCGCCCGGCAGGTTTCCGTGCCTGCGTGGAAACCACCTACGAAGAAGGGGTAAGGCAATGTGCGGCATAGTCGGGGCGGTCGCCCAACGCAATATCGTTCCGGTGCTGCTGGAGGGCCTTCGCCGCCTGGAATACCGCGGCTACGATTCGTGCGGGGTTGCCGCCGTTCACGACGGCAAGCTGGAACGGCTGCGCAGCGTGGACCGGGTGGCCGACCTTGCCATCCAGGTATCCGGCCAGGGCCTTGCCGCCGGCACCGGGATAGCGCATACCCGGTGGGCAACGCACGGCGCGCCTGCTACACGCAATGCGCATCCGATGTTCTCGCGCGGTGAAATAGCCCTCGTCCACAACGGCATCATCGAGAACTACGAGGAATTGCGCACCGAGCTGAAAGCGCAGGGCTATGAGTTCGAAAGCCAGACCGATACGGAGGTGATCGCCCACCTGATTCACAGCCTGTATTCGGGCGACTTGTTCGACACGGTGCAGCGCGCGGTGCGGCGCCTGACGGGGGCCTATGCAATTGCGGTGGTCGCGAAAGCCGAACCCGGGCGCGTGGTCGGTGCGCGCGCCGGCAACCCCATGGTGGTGGGCGTGGCTGCGGACGGCGTGTATCTCGCGTCCGACGCACTGGCCCTCGCGGGCACGACCGACCAGATCGCGTACCTGAAGGAGGGCGACGTCGTCGCCATCGATCTGGAGGGCTTTCGGGTCGTGGATAACGACGGCCAAGCGGTTCCGCGCAAGCTGCAGACGGTGGTTACCGAGGGCGGCCAGGCGGACCTCGACGGCTACCGCCATTACATGCAGAAGGAGATATTCGAGCAGCCGCGGGCGGTGGCCGACACGCTCGAAGATCTCGAGACCCTGTCGCCTTCCATCTTCGGCGATTCGGCGCAGGCGGCCTTTTCGGGCACCTCCGGCGCGCTGATCCTGGCGTGCGGCACGAGCTACTATGCCGGGCTCACCGCGAAGCTATGGCTCGAATCCATCGCCGGCCTGCGCACCCAGGTGGAGATCGCGAGCGAATACCGCTACCGGGAAAGCGTCCCGGATCCCGATGCCCTCGTGATAGTGATTTCGCAGTCGGGTGAAACCGCGGATACGCTCGCCGCCCTGCAGCACGCCCGCAGCCTGGGCCACAAGCATGCCCTCGCCGTGTGCAACGTGGCGACGAGCGCGATGATGCGCGAAACCGACTTCTCGTTCCTCACCCATGCCGGCGTCGAAATCGGGGTCGCCTCGACCAAGGCGTTCACCACCCAGCTGGCGGGCCTGTTCGTGCTGACGCTGGTGATGGCAAAGCTGCGCGGCCGGCTGACTGAAAAAGCGGAGACGCAGTACATGCATCAGCTGCGCCATTTGCCCAAGGCCATCGCGGCTGTGCTTGCCCTGGAGCCCCAGCTCATCGCCTGGGCCGAGCGATTCGCCTCGAAGGAGAACGCCCTGTTCCTCGGACGCGGGCTGCACTACCCGATCGCGCTCGAAGGGGCGCTCAAGCTGAAGGAAATCTCGTACATCCACGCCGAAGCGTATCCGGCCGGTGAGCTGAAGCACGGGCCGCTTGCTCTCGTGACCGCCGAAATGCCGGTTGTGACAGTGGCGCCCAACGACGCGCTCCTCGAAAAGCTCAAGTCGAACATGCAGGAAGTGCGGGCGCGGGGCGGCGAGCTTTATGTCTGCGCCGATGCGGACACCAATATCGCCTCGTCCGAAGGCATCAATGTGATCCGGCTGCCGGAGCACTATGGGCCGCTTTCGCCGGTCTTGCACGTAGTGCCGCTGCAGCTGCTCGCTTACCATACCGCCCTGTTGCGCGGGACCGACGTCGACAAGCCGCGCAACCTCGCCAAATCGGTGACGGTCGAGTAGCGCCGGGCATCGATGTCCGCGCATCACCACCACGACCACGGCCCGCATCACGGCCACCATCACGGCCACCATCACGGCCATCATCACCCTCTCCCGGACGCGGCCGGCAACGAACGCGTGCTCTGGATCGCCTTGGCGCTTACCGGTGGCTTCACCCTGGTGGAGGCGATCGCAGGGTGGGTGACTGGAAGCCTCGCACTGATATCGGACGCCGCCCACATGTTCACCGACAGCGCGGCCCTTGCGGTTTCGCTGGCCGCGGTTCG
Source organism: Burkholderiales bacterium (assembly GCA_038329645.1). Classification (GTDB taxonomy): domain Bacteria; phylum Pseudomonadota; class Gammaproteobacteria; order Burkholderiales; family SG8-39; genus SZAS-79. Next base: position 1,201 of record JBBQNG010000086.1, on the reverse strand, counting down.
TATCGGGCGCATGCCGGCCGACGCCAAACGCACCTTCGGCTACCAGCGTTTCGAGATCCTCGCCGCGGCATTCAACGCTGCGCTGCTGTTCCTCGTCGCCCTCTACATCCTCTACGAGGCGTGGCGCCGTTTCGTCGATCCCGCGCCCATCCAGACCACGGGCATGCTGGTGGTGGCTGCGCTGGGGTTCATGGTCAACCTGTTTGCCGCGCGCCTCCTGCACGCGGGCAGCGGCTCAAGCTTGAACATGAAGAGCGCCTATCTCGAGGTGGTATCCGACCTGGTCGGCTCGGCCGGGGTGATCGTTGCCGCGCTCCTCATCATGGCCACCGGCCTGACCTGGGTCGATCCGCTGGTCGCGGTTCTGATCGGGCTCTGGGTCGTGCCGCGCACCTGGGTGCTGTTCCGCGCCAGCGTGAACATCCTGCTCGAAGGCGTGCCGGAGGGACTCGACGTTGTCCACGTGCGCGCCAGCATCCTTGCCGTGCCCGGCGTGTGCGGGGTTCACGATCTGCACGTGTGGGCCGTGGCGAGCCGTGAAACCAGCCTTTCCGCCCACGTCGTCGTGCTGGAGGCGGCCGATTCGGCCGGTGCGCTGGCCGACGTGTCGCGCGTCCTCGAAGAACGCTTCCATATCCACCATAGTACGATCCAAGTGGAGTCGGGCGGCTGCCCGGCCGAGCGCAGCCCGGGAAATCCCCTCCACGCCTGAGCGCCCTGTCTGGCTCTATGCGCTTGGTAACAAACTGTTACACAGTTGGCCGGTTGATCCGGCAACTTGCGGCCGCACCTTTCCTCTAACGCTGGAGTCCCGATCCAGACTTTTCCTTAGGGGGAACAGTTCTATGTCACGCAAATCCATCGCTTCCTATATCGCCGTCGCAGGCGTCGCTGCTGCGGTTACCGCGGGTTTCTCGCAGTTCGGCCTGCCCGAAGTCACGTCGGCCCATGCGTTGACGTTGGCGCCTGTCAGCGCGGCTGCGGCACCGGTTGTCGCGCCGCTGGGCGTACCCTCCCGGCCGCTGCCCGATATCGCCACGCTCGTCGAGCAATACGGCCCCGCCGTAGTGAATATCAAGGTCAGCTCGGTTACCAAGGCCGTGGCCGACCTGCCCGACGAACTCAAGAACTCCCCCTTCGGCGAGTTCTTCCGCCGCTTCGGCGTGCCCGGTGGCGGCCAGCAGGCCCCCGGCGTGCCTTC
>JBBQNG010000085.1:0-15515 GCA_038329645.1 Burkholderiales bacterium | reverse complement strand
AGTTTTGATACTTCTTGTTCTATTATTTCAATGAGTTGCTTGCGCTCCAGCTGCGCGGCCGGCGGTTGTTCGTGTTCTGACCTCGGCTCGACCCGCAAAGTTTCCAGCGGGTCGAAATCGGCATCGTCGCCGTCCCGAGCCCCGCCGAGCGAGCCGAGCAGGGTGCCCCACAGGGAGCGCACTTTCTGGCGGCGGTAGTAGTCGCGGATCGTGTTCTGCAGGATGCGCTGGAAAAGCATCGGCAGTTCGGCCGCCGGCTTGTCGCCGTATTTCTCGGCCAGCTTGAGCATTGAGTCCTGGACGATATCCAGCGCCGATTCCTCGTTGCGAACCGCGAATACCGCCTGCTTGAATGCGCGGCGCTCGGCGCCGGCAAGGAAAGCCGACAGTTCGCTAGGTGAGGCCAGGGGATCTCCGTCTCGAGCGCCGTTTTAGTTGGTGGTCTGCCGCACGGGCTTCGCGGCGATGGTACCAAATGCGCAGTCCGGCCGCAGGTCGCAGCACCGCGCGCCGCACCGCGCCTTGACCGCATCGCAACATCTGGTTAACGTTCAAGGTTTTCCGTAACTTACCCAAAGCCCATGGACAGAATAAAAGGCGTGGAGCTCACCGGCGCTGAAATCGTCGTTCGCTGCCTGCAGGAAGAGGGGGTCGAGCATGTCTTCGGCTACCCCGGCGGTGCGGTGCTCTATATTTACGACGAGCTCTTCAAGCAGGACAAGGTGAAGCATGTGCTCGTGCGCCACGAGCAGGGGGCTGCGCATGCCGCCGATGGCTACTCGCGCGCTAGCAACAAGGTCGGCGTGTGCCTGGTGACCTCGGGGCCGGGCCTGACGAACGCAGTGACTGGAATCGCCACCGCATACATGGATTCGATTCCCATGGTGATCCTCGTCGGCCAGGTGCCGACGCACGCGATCGGCCTGGATGCGTTCCAGGAAGTCGACACTGTCGGCATCACGCGGCCCTGTGTGAAGCACAACTTCCTCGTCAAGGACGTGGCCGATCTGGCGCTGACGATCAAGAAAGCGTTCTACCTCGCCACCACCGGGCGTCCGGGGCCGGTGCTGGTCGACATCCCGAAGGACATCACTACGCAGCCGACCGGATTCGTGTATCCCGATACGGTTTCGATGCGCTCGTACAACCCGGTCATCAAGGGCCACGCCGGCCAGATCAAGAAGGCGGTTCAGTTGCTGCTCGAAGCCGAGCGGCCGATGATTTACTCGGGCGGCGGCGTGGTGCTGTCGAACGCTTCGCAGCAGCTCACCGAGCTCGTGAAGCTGACCGGCTACCCGGTGACCAATACCCTCATGGGCCTGGGCGCGTATCCGGCGACCGACAAGCAGTTCCTCGGCATGCTCGGCATGCACGGCACGTTCGAGGCCAACATGGCCATGCACAACTGCGACGTGCTGCTCGCCATCGGCGCGAGGTTCGACGACCGGGTGATCGGCAACCCCGCGCACTTCGCGCAGAACCCGCGCAAGATCATCCACATCGACATCGACCCGTCGTCCATCTCCAAGCGCGTGAAGGTCGACGTGCCTATCGTGGGCAACGTGTCCGAGGTGCTGGACGAGTTCCTGCGCCTCATCAAGGCCGGCGCCAGGCGCCCGGACCCGGCCCGGCTCGCGGCCTGGTGGAAGACGATCGAGGAGTGGCGCGGCAAGGACTGCCTCAAGTACGACCGCAACTCGAAAATCATCAAGCCGCAGTTCGTGATCGAGAAGCTCTACGAAGTCACCGGCGGCGACGCGTTCGTCACCTCCGACGTGGGCCAGCACCAGATGTGGGCCGCGCAGTTCTACAAGTTCGACAAGCCGCGCCGCTGGATCAATTCGGGCGGCCTGGGCACGATGGGCTTCGGCCTGCCTGCGGCGATGGGTGCGCAGATGGCGAACCCGGGCGCAACGGTGGCCTGCGTGACCGGCGAGTCCTCGATCCAGATGTGCCTGCAGGAGCTCTCCACCTGCAAGCAGTACCGCCTGCCGATCAAGATCGTGAGCCTGAACAACAAGTACATGGGCATGGTGCGCCAGTGGCAGGAGTTCTTCCACGGCAACCGCTATGCCGAGTCCTACATGGACGCGCTTCCGGACTTCGTCAAGCTGGCCGAGGGCTACGGGCACCGCGGCGTGCAGATCACCAGGCCCGAGGATGTCGAGCCGGCGCTGCGCGATGCGTTCAAGCGCAAGAACGAGCTCGTGTTCATGGACTTCCTCACCGACCAGACCGAGAACGTCTTCCCGATGATCCCCGGCGGCAAGGGCATCTCGGAGATGATCCTCTCCGAAGAGCTTTGATGCGCCACATAATCTCGGTGCTCCTCGAGAACGAGGCGGGAGCGCTGTCGCGCGTGGCCGGCCTGTTCTCGGCGCGTGGCTACAACATCGAGTCGCTTACCGTCGCGCCGACCGAGGACGCCTCGATGTCGCGCATGACGATCGTGACCACGGGATCCGAGGATGTGGTCGAGCAGATCACCAAGCAGCTGAACAAGCTGGTCGAGGTGGTCAAGGTCGTCGACCTGTCCGAGGCCGAGCACATCGAGCGCGAGCTGATGCTCATCAAGGTGCGCGCCGGGGCCAAGGAGAGGGAGGACATGAAGCGGATGGCGGACATCTTCCGCGGGCGCATCATCGACGTATCCGACAACACCTACACCATCGAGCTTACCGGGGCCGGCCACAAGCTCGATGCATTCATCCAGGCGCTCGACCCCGGCACGATCATCGAAACGGTGCGCACGGGGGCTTCCGGCATTGGCCGCGGCAACCGCATACTGCGCGCCTGAAAACCGGGGACAGACCACGTTTTCCGGCGCCGGGCGGGGTAAAGGAAAACGTGGTCTGTCCCTGATTTTCGGTATGCCGCGCAAACCAATTTAACGAGAACGAGGGGAATCATGAAGGTCTATTACGACAAGGACGCCGATCTTTCGCTCATCAAGGGCAAAAAAGTCACCATCGTGGGCTATGGCTCGCAGGGCCACGCCCATTCGCTCAACCTGCACGAGTCGGGCGTGAAAGTCACCGTCGGCCTGCGCAAGGGGGGGGCGTCGTGGGACAAGGCCAAAAAAGCCGGCCTCAAGGTCGCCGAGGTGGCCGAGGCCGTGAAGGGGGCCGACATCGTCATGATGCTGATGCCCGATGAGCACATCGCCGCAACGTACAAGTCGGACGTCGAGCCGAACATCAAGAAGGGTGGGGCGATCGCCTTCGCCCACGGCTTCAACGTCCACTACGGCCAGGTCGCGCCGCGCGCGGACCTCGACGTGTGGATGGTCGCGCCCAAGGCCCCCGGCCACACGGTGCGCTCCACCTACGCTGGCGGCGGCGGCGTGCCGATGCTGATTGCCGTGCACCAGAACCCCTCGCGCAAGGCGCGCGACATGGCGCTGTCCTACGCCTCGGCAATCGGCGGCGGCAAAGCCGGCATCATCGAAACCGATTTCAAGGAAGAGACCGAGACCGACCTCTTCGGCGAGCAGACCGTGCTGTGCGGCGGCTGCGTCGAGCTGGTCAAGGCCGGCTTCGACACGCTGGTCGAGGCGGGCTATGCGCCGGAGATGGCGTACTTCGAGTGCCTGCACGAGCTCAAGCTCATCGTCGACCTGATGTACGAAGGCGGCATCGGCACCATGAACTACTCGATCTCGAACAACGCGGAGTACGGCGAGTACGTGAGCGGCCCGCGCGTGATCACGGACGAGACACGAAAAGTCATGAAGGACATTCTCAAGGACATTCAGACTGGCGAGTACGCCAAGAACTTCATCCTCGAGAACCGCGCCGGCGCGCCGACCTTGCTCAGCCGCCGCCGCATCACCGCGCAGCACCCGATCGAGACGGTGGGGGCCAAGTTGCGCGATATGATGCCGTGGATCAAGAAGAACAAGCTGGTCGACAAAGCAAAGAACTGAGCCGCAACGGCCAAGGAGGCGAACCCGCATGGCCACGCCCTACCCGCACCCGCTGATCGCGAAGGAGGGCTGGCCCTTCCTCGCGATCGGCGTTGCCGTCTCGGCCGCAGTCGGACTCTTCGCCGGCTGGGGCTGGTCGGTCCCGCTTTGGCTGGTCACGCTGTTCGTCCTCCAGTTCTTCCGCGACCCGCCGCGCGACGTGCCGGCCGATCCGGCGGCGGTCGTGTCTCCCGCCGATGGCCGCGTAGTGGTGGTCGGCAAGGCGCTCGATCCCTACCGCAATTGCGACGCGCTCAAGATCAGCGTATTCATGAACGTGTTCAACGTGCACTCGAACCGCTCGCCGGTCGATGGCACGGTGAGCGAGGTCGTCTATCACCACGGCTCGTTCCTCAATGCGTCCCTCGACAAGGCCTCGACCGACAACGAGCGCAATGCGTTGCTCATCAAGACCGCCTCCGGGCGCGATATCACCTGCGTTCAGGTCGCCGGCCTGATCGCGAGGCGCATCCTTTGCTACGTCGCTGCAGGCGCCTCGCTCACCCGCGGGCAGCGCTACGGCTTCATCCGGTTCGGCTCGCGTGTCGACGTCTACCTTCCGCTGGACGCGGAGCCGCAGGCGGCCATCGGCGACAAGGTCTTCGCCTCCGAAACGGTGCTCGCGAGGCTGCCCGGGCGTGGCTGATCTCCCGGAGATCCGCACTGACGCGGACCTCCGCGTCCCGGAAATGCGTGTCCCGCTGCGCCGGCGCAGCATCTACCTGCTTCCCAACCTCGTAACGACCGCGGCCCTGTTCGCCGGCTTTTACGCCATCGTGCAGGCGATGAATGCCCGCTTCGAGCAGGCCGCAGTCGCGATCTTCATTGCGATGTTGCTCGACGGCCTCGACGGGCGCATTGCGCGGATGACGCGCACGCAGAGCGAGTTCGGCGCGGATTACGACAGCCTCTCGGACATGGTCTCCTTCGGCGCGGCACCCGCGCTGGTGATGTACGAGTGGGCACTGAAGGATCTCGGCAATGCCGGCTGGATCCCCGCGTTCGTGTATTGCGCGGCCGCGGCGGTGCGTCTCGCGCGCTTCAACACCAACATCGCGGTGGTGGACAAGCGCTTCTTCCAGGGTCTGCCCAGCCCCGCGGCGGCCGCGATCGTGGCCGGGTTCATCTGGGTGGCGGACGATTTCGGCATCGACCGGGTCGACTGGATCCGCTACATCGCCTTTGCGACCACGCTGTTTGCGGGTATCACGATGGTGGTCAGCATCCCGTTCTACAGCTTCAAGGACTTCAACCTCAGGAAACGCGTGCCGTTCTGGGTGGTGCCGGTGATCATCGGCGGCATCACGGTGGTGGCGGCCAAGCCGCCGATGGTGCTGTTCCTCATGTTCGTGGCGTACTCGATGTCCGGGTACGTGATGTGGGTCCTCAGGAAAATTGCCAGGCGGCGGCGCTGAATTTACTCCCCAAAAATTCCCGCCCCCGGACTTGCGCCGCGATTCGAACGCGGTTATATTTGAAAGATATGCAGCCCTCGAACCTCCTTAGTTCGAACGTCCTCGGCCTGGCGCTACTGTCGCTGGCCGGGCTGCTGCTGCGCCCCGCGCGCACAAACTAACCCCCCCTCCCGGAGTACCCCTGCCTCCCGGCCCAGAGCCCGGAGAAAGGGTACTCATTCGCCCGGCACACGTTCATCCGTTTTGCGCACACCAGGAGCAAGCCATGAAGCCAGACCACTTGATCATCTTCGACACCACCATGCGCGACGGCGAGCAGAGCCCCGGCGCCTCGATGACGCGCGAAGAGAAGCTGCGCATCGCGCGTGCGCTGGAGAGGATGCGCGTCGACGTGATCGAGGCGGGGTTCCCGGCAGCTTCAAACGGCGATTTCGAGGCGGTCAAGGCGGTGGCCGCGATGGTCAAGGATTCGACCGTGGCGGGCTTGTGCCGCGCCAACGACAAGGATGTGCAGCGGGGGATCGACGCGCTAAAGGGCGCCAAGTCCTCGCGCATCCATGTGTTCCTCGCCACGAGCGCCTTGCACATGGAAAAGAAGCTGCGCATGACACCCGACCAGGTGTATGAGCAGGCGAAGCTGTCGGTGCGCTTCGCCCGCAATCACTGCCCCGACATCGAGGTCTCGCCGGAGGACGGCAGCCGCTCGGACCCGGACTTCCTCTGCCGCGTCCTCGAGGCCGTCATTGCGGAGGGCGCGACGACGATCAACATGCCCGACACCGTCGGCTACGCCGTGCCCCAGCAATTCGGCGAATTCATCCGCAGCCTGCGCGAGCGGATCCCCAATTCGGACAAGGCGGTGTGGTCGGTGCATTGCCACAATGACCTCGGCATGGCGGTGGCCAACTCGCTGGCCGCGGTGATGATCGGCGGCGTACGCCAGATCGAATGCACGATCAACGGCCTGGGCGAGCGCGCCGGCAACACTTCCCTCGAGGAAGTGGTCATGGCGGTGCGCACGCGCAAGGACTTCTTCGGCCTGGACACGCGCATCGAAGCCAAGCACATTGTCCCCACTTCGCGCATCGTTTCGCAGATCACCGGGTTCGTGGTGCAGCCCAATAAGGCGGTCGTGGGCGCGAACGCATTCGCGCACGCCTCCGGCATCCACCAGGACGGCGTGCTCAAGGCGCGCGAAACCTACGAGATCATGACGGCGGAGGACGTGGGCTGGACGACCAACAGGATCGTGCTCGGCAAGCTCTCCGGCCGTACCGCGTTCAAGCAGCGCCTGAAGGAACTCGGCATCGACCTCGAGTCCGAGGACGCCTACAACAAGGCGTTCCAGAAGTTCAAGGATCTCGCCGACAAGAAATCGGAGATCTTCGACGAGGACCTGCAGGCACTGGTGTCGGACACCTCGATACCCGAATCCGAGGACCACTGGAAGCTCATCCACATGAACCAGGCGAGCGGCATGGGCGAGCGCCCGCATGCCAACGTGGTCATCACCGAGGCCGGCAAGGAGCACAAGATCGCCGCCGAAGGCGACGGTCCCGTGGACGCGACCTTCAAGGCGATCGAGACGGTGGCCAAGAGCGGCTCGGAGCTGCTGCTTTACTCGGTCAATGCGGTGACCTCGGGCACGGAATCGCAAGGCGAAGTGACCGTGCGCCTGTCCAGGGGCGGCCGCATCGTCAACGGCGTGGGTGCGGATACCGACATCGTGGTTGCTTCGGCCAAGGCCTACATCAGCGCGCTCAACAAGCTCGAGAGCAAGGCCGAGAAGGTCAACCCGCAGCGCGGGATATGACCCGGCCGAGGCGCTCCTGGCTGTTCGTCGCCGGGGCCGACCTGGCGGCTCACGCGGCCGCCGCGCGCAGCGGCGCCGACGTGCTCATCCAGGAGCTCGAGGATTTCACGCCGCCGTCTTTGCGGCCAAAGGCGCGCTCCATGGCCGTCGCCCTGTACGAACGGTGGCGCAGGACGGGCGCGGTGGTCGCGGTGCGCGTCAACCCTTTCGAGACCGATGGCCGCGAAGATCTTGCGGCGGCCATGGCGGGCCGGCCGCAGGCCGTGCTGATGTCCAAGGTCGCCACCCCGAAGCAGGTCACGGCGCTCGACGCCGCAGTCACCAGGCTCGAGCGAAAATTCGGGATTCCGAAGGGTTCTACCGAGCTTGTGCCCAATGTGGAGACCGCGGCCGGTCTCGTGAGGACACTCGACATCGCGCGCTCGAGCCCGCGAATCACAGCCTTGCTGGTCGCAAGCGAGGACATGGTGGCCGATCTCGGCACCGAGCGCAGCCGCGGCGGTGGCGAGCTGGCGTACGTGAGGGCGCGATTCCTGGTGGAGTGCCGGGCGGCGGGCGTTGAGGCGATCGACTGCCCCTACACTTTCAGCGATGTGCGTGGCGCCCGCGCCGATGCGCTGCAGGCAAAGCGCCTGGGCTACCGGGCCAAGAGCCTTGTGAGCCCTTCGCACGCGCGCGCAATCAACAGCGTTTTCAGCCCGCAGACGAAGGAAATCGACCATGCGCGGCGCCTGGTCACGGCGTTCGAGAAGGCGCGTGGAGCCGGGCGGGACAGGGCGCTTGTCGACGGCGCGCTCGTCGAGGTCCCGATTTACGCGGCGGCAAAGCGCCTGCTCGAATCGCTGGGTAAATCCTAGCGGGTCAGGCGCGAGTAGGTCACCACCGCGGCAAAGAACACGAGGCTCAACGCCGTTTCGCCCAGCGCCAGCTGGCGGGCGAGGCCGGTATCCGCCCAGCCGCGCATCACGCCCTCGGTGAAGTAGGCGAGGATGAACAGGCTGGACCACTGGAACGTGTAACGCTTGCCGCGCAGGATTCCGAAGAGCGGCGCAAGCAGCGGCAGCGTTTTCAGCGCGAGGAGCGAGCCGCCGGGCCGGATCGGCGCGAGCCACAGTTCCCAGGCAAGGCACAGGAAGATCAGCATCACGAGGCTCGCGATCGCCGTATTCCAGGCGATGCGCGCAATGCCGCTCATCGCAATTTCAAGGCGGCTTCGGCAAGGCGCCTGCCTTGCGCGATGCAAAGCGTGCGCTCCGCTTCGCTCACAGGCTGGTCATCCGCGGCGCCGGCCACGTGGCTTGGCCCGTAGGGACTTCCGCCGCCCTGCGTCGAGGACAATGCGGGTTCCGTATAGGGGAGACCTACGATCATCATGCCGTGATGCAACAGGGGCAGCATCATCGAGACGAGCGTGGTTTCCTGCCCGCCATGCTGGCTCGCGGTCGATGTGAAGACGCTGGCGGGCTTGCCCGCCAGCGCGCCGGAGAGCCACAGGCCGGCGGTGCCATCGAGGAAATACTTCAGCGGTGCGGCCATGTTGCCGAAGCGCGTCGGGCTGCCCAGCGCGAGGCCGATGCATTGCTCGAGGTCCTTCAGCTCGCAGTAAGGGGCGCCTGCATCCGGGATCGCCGGTTCGGCCAGGACAGTCGTGGTTGCGACTTTCGGCACGGTGCGCAGCCGTGCCATGATGCCGGGGACGCGCTCGATGCCTTGCGCAATCAGCTCCGCCATGCGCCGGATCGAGCCGCCCTGGCTGTAGTAGAGGATGAGAATCTCGGCTTGGGCTGATGCAACTGCCATGGCGAACGCGGGGGCTTTGTGAGAGGACGGTATTATAGGTTGACCATGTCAGAACACGGCGCCTCTGGTTTGCGCACGTTCGCGGCGTTTTGCGCTTCGGTCGGGCGACGTGTAATGGAGGATCGCTGCTTCCAGGTCGCGGCGGGGCTGACTTACACCACCCTGCTGTCGCTCGTGCCGCTGATTGCCGTGGTGCTTTCGGTGTCCGCCAGGCTGCCGGCATTCGACCAGTGGAGCGAATCGCTGCAGCATTTCGTGGTCCGCAATTTCCTGCCGGATGTCGGCCGGCGTCTGGTCCGGGTGCAGCTCACGGAATTCACCGAGAACGCCGCGCACTTGACCGCGATCGGCCTGGCCTTCCTCGGCGCCACCACGCTCAGCCTGATGCTCAGCATCGATGAGACCTTCCACCGCCTGTTCAGGGTGGAGCGGCGACGCGGGATCGTGTACCGCTTGCTGATCTACCTCGGCGCGCTTTGCGTGGTCCCGCTCCTGGTCGGGTCGAGCGTTTCGATCACCTCGTGGCTGGTCGCAGAGTCCCTCGGTATCCTCGGCCAGCCGAGCTGGGTCTCGGTCGGCGCGCTCCGGGCGGTGCCCTATGTTTTCACCTGCATGGCGTTCACGCTGATCTACAAGCTCCTGCCCAACTGCCATGTCGAAACCCGCCATGCCCTGGCGGGCGGGCTGATCGCGGCGCTCGCTTTCGAGCTCGCCAAGCTGGGTTTCGCGTTCTACGTCACCCATTTCCCCACCTACACGATGATCTACGGGGCGTTCGCCGCGATCCCGATCTTCCTGCTCTGGGTCTACGTCTCGTGGGTCGTGGTGGTGCTGGGTGCTACGCTTACCGCGGTATTGCCCGACTACGATCCGGCGCGCGGCACCCGGGCGGATTCGGGCAGAATCGCTCATTTCGGCGCAGTGTCGCCGGTCAAGGTCATTTCCCCGGAGAGCCCGTGATGAGTTCCGCCCCTCCTTCCGCCGCGCGGCGCATCGATCGCCGCGAGCGGCTGATCGTCGCCCTCGATGTTCCGACCGTTGCCCAAGCGAAGGCACTGGTTGAAAAGCTCGCCGATTCGGTGCGCTTCTACAAGATCGGGCTCGAGCTTTTCACCTCGGGCGGTTATTTCGAGCTGCTCGGCTGGCTCGCGGCGCGCGACAAGAAAGTGTTCGCCGACCTCAAGTTTTACGACATTCCCGAAACCGTGCGCCGCGCCGTGGCCAACCTCAAAGGCAGCGGTGCGACCTTCGTCACCGTGCATGGACATCGCTCCGTGATGGAGGCGGCGGTATCGGCCAGGAGCGGCGTCAGGGTCCTCGCCGTCACCGTGCTCACGAGTTTCGACAAGAGCGACCTGGCCGAGATGGGCGCGGCCGGCGATGTCGGGCGGCTGGTGCTCTCCCGGGCGCAGGGCGCGGTGGATTGCGGGTGCGACGGCGTGATTTCCTCGGGACTCGAAGCCCCGCAGATCAAGGCCGCGTTCGGCGATCGCCTGCTCGTGGTGACGCCCGGGATCAGGCCCGCTGGCGGCAATTCCGCCGATGACCAGAAGCGTACCGTCGACGTGGCGCAGGCATTTGCAAACGGGGCCGACTATATCGTGGTGGGACGCCCGATTCGCGAGGCGGGCGACCCGCAGGCAGCGGCCGAGGCCGTGCAATCCACCATCGCCCGGGCGTTTCCCGCCGCGGTTTAGGGAATCGGGACTGCCGCCAGGAGCTGGGCGGCGACATCCACGCGGCGGCTGCTGTCGTGCGCCGGGCGCAGCCGGTGCGCCGCCACACCCGGCAGCATGGCCTGGATGTCTTCGGGGATCACCTTGTCGCGCCCTTCGATGTACGCCCATGCCCGCGCCGAGTGGACGAGGGCGAGCGCTGCGCGCGGCGAAAGGCCGGCCACGTAGTCGGCCGAGCGCCGCGTATGCGCGATGATCGCCTGGACGTAATCGAGCAGGGCAGGCGCAACGTGAACGCGGGCCGCCTTGCCCTGCAGCTCGATCAGGTCGGCGGGGGTGAGGCAAGGCTGCAGGTCGGTGAGCAGGGACCGGCGGTCCGCCCCTGAGAGCAGGGCCCGCTCGGCGTCGTGCCCCGGATACCCGAGCTCCAGGCGCATCAGGAAGCGATCCAGCTGCGATTCCGGCAGCGGAAACGTGCCGACCTGCTCGGTCGGGTTCTGGGTGGCGATCACGAAGAACGGCTCGGGCAGGTGGCGCGTTTCGCCTTCTGCGGTCACCTGGTGCTCTTCCATCGCCTCGAGCAGCGCGCTCTGCGTTTTCGGCGTGGCGCGATTGACCTCGTCGGCGAGGATGACCTGGGCGAAGATCGGCCCGGGATGGAACTTGAACGCGCCGCTGTCGCGCTCGTAGACGGACACGCCGATGATGTCCGCCGGCAGCATGTCGCTGGTGAACTGGATGCGGTGAAAATCCAGGCCCAGGGTGCGCGCAAGCACGTGGGCGAGGGTCGTCTTGCCCACGCCGGGCACGTCCTCGATCAGGAGGTGCCCGCGCGCCAGCAGGCAGGCCAGCGCGAGCCGGATCTGGTATTCCTTGCCGAGGATGATCTGACCGGCGGCATCGATCACGCGCTGGACCGGGGAAAGCGCATTCGACTGGAAATGGGGTTTGAGCAGCATGGGCCGATTGTAAGGGTTCGGGCTGCGCGGCGGCTAACGGATGCGCCGTTTACGCTATGATTCGCAAACAATTTCACGCTTCCCGCACGACCCCATGACCACCGCGTTCATCACCCACGCCGACTGCATGAAGCACGATATGGGTGCGCATCATCCCGAGTGCCCGGCACGCCTGGCCGCGATCGAGGACCAGATGATCTCCTCCGGCGTTGGGCAGTACCTGGCGAGGTACGAGGCGCCGCTGGCTTCGGACGAGCAGATCGCGCGCGTGCATCCGCTCGACTACGTGCGCGCGATCCGCGAGGCGGCGCCCGCTTCGGGCACCATCCACCTCGATCCCGATACGGCGATGAATCCCCACAGCCTAAGCGCGGCATTGCACGCGGCCGGGGCCGGCGTGCTCGCCACCGATCTGGTCATGAAAGGCGAGGTGGAGAATGCTTTCTGCAGCGTGCGGCCGCCGGGCCATCACGCGACGCGCTCCAGACCCATGGGCTTCTGCATCTTCAACAATGTCGCGATTGCGGCACGCCATGCCATCCAGGTCCACGGCATCGAGCGGGTGGCGATCATCGACTTCGACGTGCACCACGGCAACGGCACCGAGGACATCTTCACCGGCGATCCGCACGTGCTGATGGCCTCGACCTTCCAGCACCCGTTCTACCCGTACAGCGGCACCGAGCCAGCGGCCGGCAACATGGTCAACGTGCCCCTTGCGGCGGGCGCCGGCAGCAAGGCGTTCCGCGAAGCCGTGACCCGCTTCTGGCTGCCGGTGCTGGGCGAGTTTGCGCCGCAGTTGGTGATTTTCTCGGCCGGGTTCGATGCCCATGCCGAAGACGACATGGCGATGCTCGCCTTCCAGGACGCGGACTATGCTTGGGTGACGGATCAGGTGAAGCAGGCCACAGACAAGCACACCCGCGGCAGGATAGTGTCGATGCTCGAAGGCGGGTACGACCTCTCGGCGCTCGGCCGCAGTGCTGTCCAGCACCTGCGCGTGCTGGCGGGGATCAACTAGGAATCGGATGAAGAAGATACTGGCAAGCGTTCTGGCAATTTCGGCGTTGGCGGGGTGCGAAACCATCGGCATGCCGACCACCCTGTTCGGCGATAAGAATCTCGAGCGCTCGCGCGTGCCGCCCAATTCGATCACCTACCAGTGCGCGGCGGGCAAGCGGTTCTATATGCGCTACCTGGACAACGGCGCCGCCGCCTGGGTGATCCTGCCCGAGCGCGAGTTCAGGCTCGACAGGGTCGCGGGCGAAGGCGGGCGCTACGGCAACGGCAAAGCCGTACTGGCGATCAGCGGGGACGGGGCGACGCTGTCCGACGGCCCGGCCGTCAGCTATTCCGACTGCAACGTGCCGGCGGCGGCCCCGGTGGGGAAATAGCCGGGCTCAGCGCGGCCTTGCCTTGGGCGCGGCAGGGTTGAACAGTTCGAGCTCCGCCTTGACCTGGTCGCGGCTGCGCTCGTAGACGATCTCCCGGCCCATCGCCGAGCCCGCGTAGGCCATGCCGTTGCGGGTTGGGGTCAGCTGGCACTTCACGCTGTGGATGCCTTCGCCGAGCACGACCTCGATCCATTCGGCGCGTTTCGAAAGCACCGCCACCTCCATCGTCTTCCCGGTGTCGGTGATGCGGACCTTGATCTTCTCGGTGTTCATCGCCGCTCCTGTGCAATCGAGTTACTCGACCTTTGCCTTGGCGCGCAGCTCGGCCACCAGCGCCTCGATTCGCGTGCGCTGCAGGCGCTGCGCGAGGTTGGCCTTGACCTCGGCAAGCGGCGGATGCTGCGCGGCGCGCGAGTCTTCGAGCTCGATCACATGGAAGCCGAAGCGAGTCTTGACTGGAGTTTCCGTGTACTTGCCCTTGGCGAGCTTGACCATCGCGTTGGCGAAATCCTTGTCGAAGGTGCCCGGGGCCTGCCAGCCGAGGTCGCCGCCCTTGGCCTTGGTGCCGTCGTCCTTGGAGAGCTTCTTCGCGAGGTCGTCGAATTTGGCGCCCTTCTTCAAGTCGGCGACGATGGTTTTCGCCTCGTCCTCGGTCCCCACCAGGATGTGGCGCGCCTTGTATTCGCGGTCGCCCAGCTCGGCCTTGATGCGGTCGTATTCCTTGGCCATCTCGGCATCGGTGACCGGGTGCGTGCGGATGTATTCGCGCAGGTAGGCCTGCACGATCACGGTCTGGCGCACGAGCTCGAGCTCGTTCTGCAGCTCGGCTTTCTTGGTGAGGCCGCTCTTGACCGCTTCCTGGGAGATGATCTCGCGGTTGACGAGCTCGTCGCGCACCGCGGCGCGCATCTGCGGGCCGTCAGGTTGCCCCTGCTGGGTGCGCTCGCGCGCCAGCAATTCGGCGCGCTGCTGGGGGATCGCGACGCCGTTGACCGTGGCCACGGGGCCGGTCGATGCGGCGGCGATAGCCGCCGGGACCGAGGGGGCCGGCTTGGCAGGCGCCTGCGCAAGCGCCGGGAGGGCTGCGGCGAGCCCCGCTGCGAAGGCGATGGCGTAAGTATCGGTTCGGGAAATCATCTGCGTCCTCGTTCAGGGTTGGATTTATGCATGGGCCGGTCAGCCCTCGCCCGGTGCGCGCGCATGGATCTGCAGCGCGTGGATCGGATTGTTCATCAGGTCGCCGAGCGCAGAGTACACCATGCGGTGGCGCGCGATCGTCGGCTTGCCTTCGAAGATGCGCGACACGATAGCCACGCTCCAGTGGGTGTTTCCGCCGGGCGCCGCGCCGGCGTGGCCGGCGTGCGCCGCGCTGTCGTCGGTGATTTCGAGCGAGTCGGGAAGGAGCGCGCCGAGGCGCTCGCGCATGACCGGCTCCAGGCTCGAACCCGGGCTCACGGCTTCTTTCCTTCGGATGGGTCCTCTCCCATGTAACGCGCCAGGTACAGCGCCTGCGCGATCACGAACGCGAACATGAGCCCCATCCCGCCGAAGAGCTTGAAGTTGACCCACAGGTCGGTGGGATAGTTGAACGCGACGTACAGGTTGGCCACGCCCATGAGGGTAAAGAACGCGGCCCAGCTCCACAACAGGCGCACCCATGCCGGTTCCGGCAATTGCATCTGCTTGCCCATCATGGCGCGGATGAGGTTATTGCCGAACCCGACCTGCGCGATGGCGAGCGAGGCGGCAAACAGCCAGTAGAGCACCGTCGGCTTCCACTTGATGAAGGTCTCGTCCTGCAGGAGCAGGGTGGCGCTGCCGAATACCGCGATCACGCCGAAGCTGACCCACAGCATGGGCTCGACCCTGCGGTGGCGGTACCAGACCCATCCGATCTGGGCGACGGTGGCCGCCATGGCGACGGCCGTCGCGACGTAGATGCCGGCAAACTTGAATGCGACGAAAAAGAGGATGACCGGGAAAAGGTCGAAGAGGAATTTCATGAGCCGGCTATTTTAACATTCGAGGAAATGCGCGAGGCAATGCGCGAGGCAATTGCGCCCCGGTGCGCATGCGCGCCCTATTTTTTGTCGAATTTGAGCGACGCGGAGTTGATGCAGTAGCGCAGCCCCGTGGGCTGCGGGCCATCGTCGAACACGTGCCCGAGATGCGCTTCGCACGCCGCGCAGTGGACCTCGGTGCGGCGCGAGAAAAAGCTGTTGTCCGCCTGGGTGGCCACGCTCTGCGTGACTGCCGGCTGCCAGTAGCTCGGCCAGCCGGTGCCCGAGTCGAACTTGTGATCCGAGGAAAACACCTCGGCGCCGCAGCAGACGCAGCGATAGACGCCGCGCTCGTGGTGGTCGTGATAAGCGCCGGTGAACGCGGGCTCGGTGCCGTGCTTGCGGGTGACGTCGAATTGCATCGGGGTCAGCTCGGCTTTCCACTCTGCGTCAGTCTTGTCGGATTTCACTGTCACTCCTCGTGCCGTGATATT
>JBBQNG010000084.1:0-15594 GCA_038329645.1 Burkholderiales bacterium | reverse complement strand
GAGCAGGTCGCCGATGCCGCGCGCTGGTCGCAGGCGAACCCGGGGCTGCAGGGCGACTACGCAGCGCAGGCCGCGCAGGGGCGCGGCTGGGATGCGAGCGTGCAATCGCTGGCCGCCTTTCCGCAGGTGCTCGCCCAGATGGCCGCCAACTACGACTGGATGCGCTCGCTCGGCGAAGCTTTCCTCAGCCAGGAGCCGCAGGTGATGGATGCCGTGCAGGACCTGCGCCATCGCGCGCAGGAAGCCGGGACGCTGCGCTCCGACGAGCAGTTACAGGTCGAGCTGGACGGCCCCATGTTGACGATCATGCCCGCGCAGCCGTTACTCACCTACGTTCCCTATTACGACCCGTTGGTTGCTTACGGCACCTGGCCCTGGGCGGCTTATCCACCCGTGTACTGGCGGCCCTGGGCTGGCTATCGCGTGCGGCCCGGCTTTCGCGGGTTTGCGTGGGGCCCGGCCGTCGCTTTCCGGACGAGGCCCTTGTACGGCGGATTCGACTGGCGCCACCAACGCGTGCATGCGGTCAGCGCCGGCAACCGCTTTTACGAGCGCAGGCGGGCCGAGGCGCCGGTCCGGCGTGAACCCCCGCGATTCAACCCCGCGCCGGCATTCGTGCACCACGATGTCCCCAGGCCGATTCGGCAGGAGTGGCAGGCGGCGCACATCGCACCGCAGGCGCCGCGTTTTGCGCCTCACTCCGCGCCTCATCTCCCCGCACGCGCCGTTGCGGCGCCCACTGCGCAGCATCACGGTCATGGCAACCCCGGTCAGCGCGGGGACAACGTCCACGGCCGTGGCGAGGGTCGCGGCCGCAGCTAGTTTCGAGGTTCCCGGGGTCGCCAGCCGAGCGGCGATAAGTTACGCTTCGCATCCCCGTTTCGACACTCTCCCCGCCATGCCACGCATCACTGCTTCCCCAGCGCTTTCGCGCCTGCGCATCCTCGACCTCACGCGCGTACGTGCCGGCCCCACCTGCGTAAAGCAGTTCGCCGATTTCGGCGCCGACGTCGTCAAGATCGAGAACACCGAGATCGAGGACATGGGCGGCGCGCGCGACGGCCCGGATTTCCAGAACCTGCATCGCAATAAACGGTCGATCACGCTCAACCTGAAGGCGCCCGAGGGCAAGGCGATCTTCATGAAATTGGTCGAGACCGCCGACGTTGTGGTCGAGAACTACCGGCCGGACGTCAAGTTTCGGCTGGGCATCGATTACGAGTCGCTCAAGGCGATCAACAAGCGCGTCATCCTCGCGAGCATCTCGGGTTTCGGCCAGGACGGTCCCTATGTCAGCCGCCCGGGCTTCGACCAAATCGCGCAGGGCCTCTCGGGTATCATGTCGGTCACCGGCGCGCCGGGCAAGGGACCGATGCGCGTGGGCGCGGCGGTCGCCGACGTGACCGCCGGCCTCATGGCAGCGCTCGGCATCCTGACCGCGCTGTTCGAGCGCGAGTCTTCGGGTGAAGGCCAATGGGTCCAGTCGAGCCTCCTGCAGGCCGGCATCCAGCAGCTCGATTTCCAGGCCGCGCGCTACACGATGTCGAACGAAGTGGCCGAGCAGGTCGGCAACGACCATCCGACCAGCATGCCGACTTCGGCCTACACGACGGCCGACGGTTACATGAACGTCGCCGCTGCGGGCAAGCAGATGTGGCTGCGCCTGTGCGAAGTGGTCAACCGGCCCGACCTGCTGGAAAATCCCCTCTACAAGGATGCGCCGAGCCGCGCGAAGAACCGCCAGCCCCTGAACGCCGAGATGGACAAGATCCTCAAGACCAAGACCAGCGCCGAATGGGTCGAGATCCTCAACAAGGCCGGCGTGCCCTGCGGCCCGATCTACACCATGGACCAGGTGTTCGCCGACCCGCAGGTAAAGCACATGGGCATTTCGACGCCGGTGAAGCACAAGCGTCTGGGCACGCTCAACCTGCTTGCGCAGGCAGTGAAACTCTCGCGCACGCCGGCGTCGCTGGCCACCGCGTCGCCCGAGCGCGGCGAGCACAGCGCCGAAATCCTCGGCGAGGCAGGCTACGACGCCGCGGCAATCGAACAATTCAAATCGAAAGGAATCATCTGATGTCCGGACTCATCACCAAGCGCGAGGGGGCGGTTGCGACCGTCCTCTTTTCCAACCCCGAGAAGATGAACGCGATGACGTTCGACATGTGGACCGCGGTGCCGAAAACGCTTGCCGAGCTCGACGCGGACCCGTCGGTGCGCGTGATTGTGGTGGCCGGCGACGGGGAGAAGGCATTCATCTCGGGCGCCGACATTTCGCAGTTCGAGAAACTGCGCGGCACAGCCGAGGCGCAGGCCGAGTACAACAAGGCGGTCGAGGCGGCGTACCTCGCGCCGATCGTCTGCTCCAAGCCGGTGATCGCGCGAATCCGCGGCATCTGCATCGGCGGCGGGCTCGGTTTCGCCGCGGCCTGCGACATCCGCATCGCCTCGGACAACACGGTGTTCCGCATGCCCGCCGCGCGGCTGGGCCTGGGCTACAGCCCGAGCGGAGTCAAAAGGTTCATGAACGTGCTCGGCGCGGCCAACACGCTCGACATCTTCGTCTCGGCGCGCAAGTTCGACGCGAAAGAGGCGCAGCGCATGGGCTTCGTGAGCCAGGTCTATCCGGTGGGTGAGTTGGAAAGCAAAGTGAACGAATACTGCAAGCTCGTCGCCGAGAACGCGCCGCTGACCGTTGCCGCGGCCAAGTTCGCCGTCGTGCAGGGCCTCAAGGATGCGGCCGACCGCGACATGGCGACTGCAACGAAGATGGTGCAGACCTGCTTTGCGAGCGAGGATCACAAGGAAGGGCGCAAGGCATTCATGGAAAAGCGCACGCCCAATTTCACCGGCAAGTAGACCGGTACAAAGGAGGACATTCCATGGCAGTTCGTTTTGCGGCGCTGGTCGCCGCGCTGGTGCTTTCGGCCGGAGCATTGGCACAGACTTTTCCCTCCAAGCCGCTCAAGATCGTAACCGGGTACCCGCCGGGCGGCTCGGCGGATTTCCTCACGCGGCTGCTCGCCGAGGAAATGACCAAGAACCTCGGCATGGCGGTGGTGGCGGAAAATCGTCCCGGCGCCGGCGCGACGATCGCCTCGGAAGCGGTCGCGCATTCGCCCGCCGACGGCTACACGCTCTTCAACGCCACGCATCATTCGATCAACAAGGCGCTGTACAAGAAGCTCGCGTACAACCCCGACAAGGATTTCGTCGCCATCACGCGCGTGGCGACCGGGCCGCTGGTGATCTGCGTGAAGAACGACCTCCCGATCAAGAGCCTGCGCGAGCTGATCGCGTTTGCGAAGGCCAATCCCGGCAAGCTTTTCAACGCGAATTCGGGCAACGGCTCCTCGCCCCACCTCGCCGGCGTGGATTTCATGAGCGTGGCGGGCGTGCAGTTCACCACCGTGCAGTTCAAGGGCGGCGGTCCCGCGGCGCAGTCGATCATCGCAGGCGACACTGACGTGATGTTCGCCACGCCGCCCACGGTGATGGGCTTCATCCGCTCCGGGCGCATGCGGGCGCTTGCAATCACGTCGAAGAATGCATCCCCCGCAATCCCGGGCCTCCCCGGCGCTGGCGAAGCGGGTCTGCCGGGCTACGACCACACCTTCTCCTTCGGCCTGTACGCGCCGGCCGGC
Organism: Burkholderiales bacterium; assembly: GCA_038329645.1. GTDB lineage: Bacteria > Pseudomonadota > Gammaproteobacteria > Burkholderiales > SG8-39 > SZAS-79. The sequence continues at coordinate 11,947 of JBBQNG010000084.1, read as the reverse complement.
ACGCCGCCTGCGGTGGTCAAGCGGCTGTTCGAGGCGGCGGTCAAGGGATTGGCGCGACCCGAAGTGAAGGAGAAAATTGCCTTCCAGGGCATGGATGCCACGCCCTCGGCTTCGCCCGAAGCTTTCGAAGCCGAGCTCAAGGTCGAAGCGCCGATGTGGGAAAGGGTCGTGCGGGATTCCGGCGCCCGGGTTGAATAACTGCGTCGAACAATCAATCAACTGGGAGTAACACATGGGAAACAAAGTCGCCATCGTCACCGGTGCCGGCACCGGCATCGGCAAGTCCGCCGCGCTCGCGCTGCTCAAAGACGGATATCACGTCGCCCTCGTCGGCCGCAGGAAGGAGCTGCTCGACAAGACCGCCGCCGATTCGGGCGCGTCCGACCGCACGCTGAGCCTGCCCGCCGACCTCGCCAAGCCGGAAAACATCCCGGCGGTGTTCTCGGCGGTGAAATCCAAGTGGGGCCGCCTCGATGTGCTCTTCAACAACGCCGGCATGGGCGCGCCCGCCATCCCGATGGAAGACCTCACGCTCGAGCAGTGGCAGAACGTGGTCAACATCAACCTGACCGCGATGTTCCTCTGCACCCAGGAGGCGATCCGCATCATGAAGGCGCAGTCGCCGATGGGCGGGCGCATCATCAACAACGGCTCGATCTCGGCGCATGCGCCGCGGCCGTTCTCGTCGCCCTACACCGCGACCAAGCACGCGGTGACGGGGCTCACCAAGTCGACGTCCCTGGATTGCCGCAAGTACGACATCGCCTGCGGCCAGATCGACATCGGCAACGCGGCCACTGAGATGACCGAGCGCATGAAGAACGGCGTGCCGCAGGCCAACGGCACCATGATGGTCGAGCCGCGCATGGACGTCGCGCACGTCGGCAGCGCGGTCGCCTACATGGCCAGCCTGCCGCTGGATGCCAACGTGCAGTTCATGACGATCATGGCTTCCAAGATGCCGTTCGTGGGCCGCGGGTAAGCTTATTGTTGAACATTTATTTTAGTAGAATCAGCATCAGAACGGCTTGCGTGGTGGTTTGAATGCCAATTAGGGAAATTTACTCCGCGAACGTTCAGTTTCGGGGTGACGTGATCTGACCACGCGCGTAGATTCCGCGCATGATCAACGCCGAGCCGAATACGACATGCCACGAGTCCTAGTTACCGGTGCGCTCGGAAATGTCGGCCGGGAAGTCGTGTTGGCTTGCGCCGGCCGCGGGCTGCTCGTGCGCGCAGCGGACCGCAGCGCATCGAAGCTGCTCGAGAAATTTCCGGAATGCGAGGGTGTTCGTTTTGATTTTGTCGACCGAGCTACGTGGCCCGAGGCACTTGCCGGTGCGGACTACGTCTTCCTGTTGCGACCGCCGCCGCTGGGCGACATGGACGCCACGCTCAATCCGTTCGTGACAGCGGCGTACGCCGCAGGCGTGCGGCACATCGTGTTTCTATCGGTGGCGGGTGCCGACCGAATGAAGTGGGTGCCGCACCGCAAAGTCGAGTTGCACCTTCAATCGCAGGGCGCTGATTGGACCGTGCTGCGGCCTGGGTTCTTTGCTCAGAACCTGGGCGACGCCTATCGCCGTGACATCGTGGAGGACAATCGCGTCTACGTGCCGGCGGGGCAGGGCCGGATCGCGTTTCTGGACGTACTCGACGCCGGTGAGGTGGCGGCTAAGATTTTCGCGAACCCCGAGCCGTTTCGCGGCAAGGCGCTCACGCTCACTGGTCCGGAGGCCATCACCTTCGATCAAGTTGCCATACTGCTGAGCTCTGTGCTCGGACGGAGGATCCGCTATGAGCCAGCCAGCATCCCCGGCTACGTTTGGCACGTGCGCAGCCAACGTCACATGTCTTGGATGCAGATCGCTGTGCAGACGTTTCTTCACGTCGGGCTGCGCGGCGGCGACGCCGAGCGCGTCGAGCCGACGGTGAAGGAACTGCTGGGGCGGCCAGCGCGGTCCATGCGCGAATACATCGAGCGCTCCGCGGCTGCTTGGCAGCACATCTGAGCAGACCCCAAGGCCACTCGAAAGGTCGGAGCGAGTGTTCGGCAACACGGCCTGCGTGCCGCTTGCATTCCCGCCGCAATTTAGCCTCGATTTCTCTCCATCCGCGTGGCGGATGAAGCGTTGGCTGAGCCGGCCAACTCGGCGGCCCGGGGCGGGCCGATTGATTGGCCCCGCCGCGGCACCTCAGTACGTGCGTCAGCTAGCGGGTGCCTCGCGCACACCCTTGTCGTAGTTGATCCGACCCACCGCGAAGGCCGCGTCAGTCAGCTGCGTGGTCGGCACGCCGATCATGCGGTAGCTCGCCTGAATTGCGGCCATGTCTTCCACACCGACGCGCGGCTGATCCGGATACTCAGGATCCACGCGATATCGGCCACCGTTGCCACCAGTGGCGAACTGGTAGTACTTGAACTGCTCCCAGGGATGCCCGCCGGTCGCCATGTTCTTGCCCAGCAGCTTCATCATCTGGCCGAAGCCGGGAGCGACATGCTCCCAATACAGCTTCATGCCGGACTCATACTTGCCCGCCATCATCTGACTGAAGAACTCCACTGCATAGGGCTTCTGCGGGGACTGCAGGGCCTCCACGGTCCACGCACCGCTCCATTGCTGTCCGTAGGCGCGAATCGCCAGCGGCATCAGGTTTGGCGCCAGCACTCCGACAAGCATGCGGTCGTTATAGCGCTCCAGCAATTCAAAGATGACCGCCGCATCCAGGTTGCCGGCTTTGAGCGCAATGATATTCGGCTCGTCGGCCAGTACATCGAATACCTCGTAGGGAATGCCGCTCGGGTGGAACCGGGCAAAATTGTGGACACCAGCCATCCACAGGTACGCACCCATATTGGTGGCGCGGGTGAATGTGCGGGCGTAGCTTATGAGTTCCTCCACACTGCCCTTGCGCGGCAGGTCGATCAAAATATGCTGACAGCCCACCTTCTCGGCGTGTGCAACGGCGTCCAGCATTTCAGGCTCGGACTCCCCGCTCAGAGCCAGGCCCACCGCAATCCGACCGGCGGCTTCGTCCACGGCGATCTCGACAAAGCGCTTTTGTTCCGTCGCGGAAAGCGCGGGCGCCGCGCACAACGTCGAGAAGAATCCATGCGCAATAGACTGGCGAACGTCGAGACGGATTCCAGCTTCGTCCAGATTCTTCATATCGGGGGTGAAAGAGGCGACGAGAATGTTCTCGAATCCCCGGAAGTGCTCCTTGGCCCATTGCTTGCGATGCGCGCGGTCGACCTTTGAGGGTACGACAGCCATCGGCGAGTGACCGGGCTTGTTGGCCGGCTTCGGCGCTGATGCGGCCAGAGCCGCAGCGCCCTCCCCCGCTGCGATCAGCGCCACCGTGCCCAGCCCGATCGTCTTCGAAAACTCTCTACGATTCATTGCAGTTCTCCTGGTTCATTTGTGGTGCTCACGCCGATCGACCCGTTGTCGGAGGTGTTGCCGTCGGTCGACAGAGGCTGCAGGTACTGCCAGCCGCGCACTGGTGGTGTGAATGCCAATTAAGGCACCTTATTTGCAGAAGCCGGGAACCTCTGACAGGAGATGTGCGCGGCGACCTGGCGCAACACCGGCAGGAACCTGTCGACCATCTGCCGATTCGTAACCTGGCTGGAGTGGCAGACGATGTTAAGGGCCGCCGTCGTTCGGCTGAGCCGGTCCGTGACCGGTACCGCAATCGAACGCAGCCCGCCCTCGATCTCTCCATCGACCAGGCACCAGCCGTCCTTGCGCGCCTGGTCGATGGCTTGTCTGAGTTTCCTCGCGCTCACCACCGTGCGTTCGGTCAGGCGATGCAGGGCGGCGCTCTTGAAGAAGTAATCGAGGGCACCTGAAGAAAGCGAGGCCAGCAGCACCCGGCCCATGGACGAAGCGTAGGCTGGCAAGCGGCTGCCGGCGACGATGTTGAGCGTGACGATTCGTTTCGCAGGTACGCGGGCAGTGTGCAGGAACACGACGTCGGCCCCGTCGAGTACGGACAACGCGCAAATCTCGCCGGTCCGGCGGGCGACGTCGTCCATCAGCGGCCGGGCGACGTCCAGAAAGTGCGTCGACGACAGGTAAGCAAACCCGAGCTCGAGGATCTGCGGCGAAAGCCAGAACGCCTTGCCGTCGGTGAGCGCGTAGCCGTCGTGGATCAGAGTGCGCAGGCACCGTCGGACTACTGCCCGGGAGAGATAGGTGCGCTGGGCAACCTGCGCCAGGGTCATGCGCGGCGCATCGGCCCCGAATGCACGAATGACGGACAACCCTCGCGAGAGCGTCTGCAAGTAGTCGGGGCTGTCGACATCGTAGTCGCCCATCGGGTCGGTCTGCGCGGTCACCGGTGCGACCGGCTTTTAGCAGACGTTATCGAAGCGCAGGATCTCCGGCGCCGAACGCAGGACGCCGCGCGGGGAGCGTCCCTGCGATGCATCGCGAATCGCTTCCCGGAACAGCCGGCGCAGCATCATCACGCCCAGGTCCGACTGGCCCAGGTGCTCCTGGGTGCGGTCGACGATCTCCCCCTGGCTCGCACAGGCGAACTTGTCCTGCTGCATGATCTTCGTGGCATGGTGCAGCGGATCGGACGCATCCATTTCATAGAGGAATTTCTTCATCTGGGCGATCTTTGTTTCGCGCTCGGGCCCCGGCATGTCTTCGGGCAGCGGCAGGAACCACGCGTGCACGGAAAGCGTTTGTGTATTGTTTACAGGCACGACCCAGAACATCAGGTGCAGCGTCGGCTGCATGAAGGGCAGGGCGATGCGGATCCCGGTCGGAAACAGGTACTCGGACTGGCGCTCATACCCTGGGCGGCCGGCGATCATGCGCAACCCAAGGTCGGTCGGCACCGCCTGCAAAGTCGGGATCGCCTGGAATTGCGCGGAGTCGAACCCGGTCTCGGCATGCAGGATCGAAACGTGCATCGGATCGACGAAGTTTTCGCAGATCTGGTAGAAGTTGCACGGCCAGATTCCGAGCGTGTTCAGGTGATATCCGTCGGCGCGCGCCGCGGCATCGACGGGCGGAATAACCGGCGGCTCGCCTTCGCCCAGGTAGGCCCAAATGAGGCCGTACTTCTCCTCGACGGGGTACGCGCGGAGTTTTATCTTCTCGTGAAACGTAGAGCCCTGCGGTTCGCCCGGTTGCTCGAGGCACTGGCCGTCCGGCCCGTAAAGCCAACCGTGGTAAGGGCAGCGGATGCCGCGCTTGTCGATGCGACCGGCGGTCTTTACATCCTCGGAACCGCCCGATAGCGATGTACCGCGGTGCGCGCAACGATCGGCTGTCAGGCCGAGTTGCCCGGGGCCGTAGCGGAACAGCACGAGCTTTTCGCCGAGAATCTCAAGGGGCATCGGGTTGCGCCGCTCGAGCTGAAGCGGGACCGCGACCGGCAGCCAATAGGAACGGAACAGTCGACCCGCCGGGGTATCGCGATCGACGCGGGTGATTTCCTCGTTGTGCCGCTCGCTCAGCATCGTGAAACCCTTGTTGTGCACTTAGTGAACCGAATAGGTATTATGCGAACACAAAGGAGGCGGGTCAAATGAGAGTGTCAAGGCGAACATTCATGGGGACGGCGCTCGTTATGAGCCTTCCGTTCAGGGCCGTACTCGCGCAGGGGTTTCCCTCGCGGCCGGTCACGTTCCTTTGCCCGTGGCCGGCGGGCGGGGGCGGCGATTTGCAGATGCGCGTACTCGCGAAATCGGTGGGTGCGATCCTCGGCGAGAAGGTGGTCGTCGAAAACAAGCCGGGCGCGACCGGCACCCTCGCCGCGGCAGGTGTCGCGCGCATGAAGCCGGATGGGTACAGCGTGGCGCAATCGCATGACGGCGTACTGCGACAGCCGTCCATCACGCCTTCAGGCTACGATCCTGCGACGGACTTCACCTACATCATCGGCGTGTCGGAAAACGTATTCGGGCTGGTGGTCAAGGCCGATTCGCCCTGGCGCTCCATCAAGGAGTTCATGGAATACGCGCGCCTGAACCCCGGCGCAGTGTCGATCGCTGTGCCGGGAAAGGGCTCGCCCGGCCATCGCGCGTGCGACAGCCTTGCGGCCGCGCGCAAAGTGAAGTGGACGACCGTACCCTACAAAGGAACCGTGGACAGCCTCAACGCGCTCATGGGCGGTCACGTTACCGCGGCGGCCGAGGCCTCCACTTGGGTCACGCATGTCGACAGCGGGCGACTGCGTCTGCTGGCCGCGTTCGGCGGCAAGCGCCTCAAGCGGTATCCGAACGTGCCGACACTGAGAGAGTCGGGCTTCGACATCGTGGAATTCTCCCCCTGGGGCATCGTCGGCCCGGCCGGCATGGAGACGGCCGTGGTCAGGACGCTGCACGATGCGATCAGGCGCGCAATGGACGACCCGGAATTCGTGGCGCTGCTCGAGACTTTAGGGCAGGAGCCGGTATACATGAGCTCCGATGCGTACCGCAAATATGCGCTGGAAGCGATTCCGTTCCAGAAGACGGTGGTCGAAAAATACGGGCTGCGGCAGAACTGAAGCCGCAGAAGGCAATTGTGCGCCTGGTGCTCGACACCAACGTGGTGCTCGACCTAGTCGTCTTCGACGATCCCGGAACCGCGCCGCTGCGCGCCTCGATCGAAGCAGGGCGGGTCGCCGTCTACACCAATCCCGAATGCGTAGCAGAGCTGCACCGCGTGCTCGGCTACCCGAGGTTCAGGCTCGGGGAAGCTGCGCAGACAGAGGCGCTCGACTGGTTCGCGGCCCATGCCCGAATCTTCGAACCCGGCACGCCCCTGCCTGCGCTGCCCCGCTGCAGCGACCCCGACGACCAGAAATTCCTCGAGCTCGCCTGGGCGGCGCAAGCCGATTTCCTGGTCACCAAGGACAAGGCGCTGCTCGAGCTGGGGCGGCGGGTCGCCAGGCTGGGCCGCTTCTTGGTGTCCTCGCCCACAGACCTGCGCCTGCCGGACCTATAGAGTGGGCCGACGACCCTAACGGTCGCCGGAGAGCCCATGAAATCCAACCTGATCAAAGTCGCTATCGACAAGGCACCGCCGCGCCACCTGTCGATGCTGCGCAGCTTCCACCTGGCCGATTTTTTCACGCTTGCCAATGCGGCCTGCGGCGTGGCCGGCATGTTCCTGGCCATGCTGTACGTGGACAGCGGCTGGATCCGCCACTTCATGTGGGCGGCGGCGATGGCACCGCTCGCGTTCTTTTTCGACGTGCTCGACGGCCGCATCGCGCGCGCGAGGCACACCAATTCGGCCTTCGGGCGCGAGCTCGATTCGCTCTCGGACGTGATCTCCTTCGGGGTAGCGCCCGCCGCGCTTGCCTTCGCGGCGGGCATGCGCGGCGGCTGGGATTCGATCGCGCTGGTGTATTTCGTCTGCTGCGGGGTGAGCCGGCTCGCGCGCTACAACGTGACGGCCGAAGCCCTCTCGGGCGCCAGCGGCAAGGTGGCCTACTTCGAAGGCACGCCCATCCCCACCAGCGTGGTGCTCACCGGGCTGCTGGCGTTTGCCGCCTGGCAGGAACGCGTCGGCGACAGCCTGTACGGCGGCGTGTGGGCGCTGGGCCCTTGGGGGCTGCACCCGTTCGCGCTGCTGTTCGTGCTTTCCGGCACGCTGATGGCGAGCAAGACGCTGCGCATCCCGAAATTCTAGCCGCAGCGAAACTGGCGGCGCGAACGCTTCTGTATTGCAAATTGCCACTACGTTGCAATACATGGAGGACGCGATGACGCTCACCGTCAGATGGCCGCAGGCGAGCCGCTCCGGACTGGATTTTATGATTATCATGATGTATAATTTTTTATCATGTATCTCATAATCCAACCGAGCCGCTGACAATGTCTGCCCTCACAAAGCACACCGGAACCTCGTTCCGCAGCCTGTCCGGCCCCGCGTCGCGCATCGCGAAGGCACTCGGCGGCGGCAAGGACGCGCACGTGCTCGCCATCGAGATCAAGCCGGAGCAGCGCCACCTCGAGGGTTCGCTATTCAGGGCCATCGATCTGCTGGCCTCCATGATCTCCAGCGGGACAACGAAGCGACAGGAAGAAAGGATCCGCCGCCTCGGCGAGTTCCTGATCGAGGAGGTGGACCTGCCGCCGACCGCGATCATGGAGGCAACGATGCGGGCCGATACGGTCCGGCACCTGATCGAGCACGGCAAGTGGCTGACAGCGGCGCAGATCGCCCAAAAGGGCGGATACAGCAAGAGCAATCCCGCCGCCCCGGCCAACCGCTGGAAGAAGGAAGGCAAGGCGTTCGCGGTGAATTTCAAAGGCCAGGACCTCTTCGTCGCCTACCAGTTCGACGCGGCGATGAAGCCGCGCCCGGTAATCGCCGAGATTCTTGCGGCGCTAAAAAAGACCGACCCCTGGAAGATCGCCGCATGGTTCGCATCGGCAAACGGCTGGCTGAGGGGAAAACGCCCCCAGGACTGCCTGGACGATGCCGTTGCCGTCGTTGAGGCGGCAAAGCAGGAAGCCGCCGGCTTCGATGGCTAGTGCAGGCCTGGCCTTCCCCGCGCCCGGTCCCGGGCTACATGCGGAACTGGTCAAATGGGTCGCGGGCCGCGAGATACATCGTGTCCACGGCGCAAGCTACGGATCCACGGAGTTCAACGCTTCGGCCAAAGGCAATGCCCGATTCAGTCCGATCGAGAACGCAAAAGGCAAGATCATTCCCACGCTTTACGGCGGAAGCACTTTCGATTGCGCGGCAATGGAAACGGTGTTCCGCGACATCCCATACGCCCCCGGATTCAAGACCTTCGACAAGGACAAGCTGAAGGATAAGAGCGTGTCCGTCATCAGCCCGGCGCGGGACCTGAATCTGGTGGACCTTTCGGGCAAGGCGCTGCGCAAGCTGGGAATCTCACGCCTTCAGTTGATCGACAGCGATGCCGCCGACTACCCCAATACGCGCCCGTGGGCTGCCGCGCTGCACGCGCAGTGCCCGAAAGCCGACGGCCTGGTGTGGGTGTCGCGCCAGGACGACGAGGCGCGCGCCATGATCCTATTCGGCGATCGCATGGACAAAGGCGACCTCGCCGAGACGAGCCCGCCATCGGATATCGCCGGCGACCCCATACTTTACGGACAGCTCCTCGAACTCGCGAAGCGCATCGGGGTGAATATCGCCTGAAGATGGCGCTGTTATACCTAAAATAGGTGCACTTCAGATATAGCAGGCGAGGCTGCGCTACCGCCTTGACCATAAACTCACCCCATGAACCATGAACAGATCGCCGCCGAGTTGAAAGCCTGAACCATGACTACCACCATCTCCGATTTAGACACCCCCGCCCTGCTGCTGGAGCGCAACAAGGTCGAGGCCAACGCAAGGCGCCTCGTCTCGCACATCGAATCGCTCGGCTCGAATCTACGGCTGCACGTCAAGACCGCGAAATGCCTCGAAGTCACGCGCCTGGTGCAGGGCGACACCCCCGGTCCGATCACCGTCTCCACGCTGAAGGAAGCAGAGGAATTCGTGGCCCACGGCTTCCGGGACATCCTCTACGGCGTCGCCTTCGCTCCCAGCAAGCTCGCCCGCGCGTTGGCACTGGCGAAGAGCGGCGTGAAACTGACGATAGTGCTCGACAGTCCCGACACGGCACAGGCACTCGCCGCGGCGCTCAACCCCGGCGACCCGGCGCTGCCGGTGCTGGTAGAAATCGACTGCGACGGCCATCGCTCGGGCTTGCGCCCCGACGATCCGCGGATCGTCGGGATCGCGCGCATCCTCGGCCCCACCCGGGCGAAAGTCTGCGGCGTCATGACCCACGCGGGCGGGTCCTACGACTGCCGCAGCATCGAGGCAATCCGCGCGATCGCCGGCCGCGAACGCGATGCCGTAGTGGAGGCTGCTCGCCGCCTGCGCGAGGCGGGTTTCGACGCGGGCGTCGTGAGCGTCGGCTCGACGCCAACCGCAACCTATGCGCAGGACCTCACCGGGGTCACCGAAGTACGCGCCGGGGTGTTCGTCTTCTTCGACCTCGTGATGGCCGGCATCGGCGTGTGCCGCGTCGAGGACATCGCCCTGTCGGTGCTGGGGACGGTGATCGGCCACCAGCACGAAAAAGGCTGGACGCTCATCGATGCGGGCTGGATGGCGATGTCGCGCGATCGCGGGACGGCGAAACAGCCGGTCGACCAGGGCTACGGGATCGTCTGCGATGTCGCCGGCGAACCCATCCCCGGCCTCATTGTCTCGGACGCGAGCCAGGAGCACGGCATCATCAGCCACCGCAGCGGCGACCCGGCGATGATGCCCGCGCTGCCTGTCGGCACGCAGGTTCGCATCCTGCCCAATCATGCCTGCGCGACAGCAGCGCAATACGACCGCTACCAGGTGCTCGAGGGCACGCCGCGCATCGAGGCGGTCTGGCCGCGCTTCTGCGGCTGGTAAGATCGCGGCATCCCGTTCGTATCCCAAAGGAAAGCGCCATGGCAGGAAAAGGAAACTATATTTTCACGGTCAGCATGGACGTCGATGCCGACAAGGAAGAGATCTTCAACGAGGTGTACGACACCGAGCACATCCCGCTCATCCTGAAAGTGCCCGGCGTGGTCTCGGCCAAACGCTACAAGATGGGCCCGCTGACGATGGTCCTCGGCGGCGAAAAGAAGACCATCGTCATGGAAGGCGAGCCCGCCTACATGGCGGTCTACGAGCTTGAAAACGCGGACGTGCTCGTCAGCGAAGGCTGGGCCAAGGCCGTCGACTCGGGCCGCTGGCCGACCCATGTGCGGCCTTTCACCAAGAACCGCCGCCACGTCATGAGGAAGCTCATCGCCTGAGCATCTCAGGCGGGCGTCACGCGCACAACGGCCATCCGCGCGACGCCCTCTTGCGCGACGATCTCGCAATTCGAGCCTGCAGGGGCTTCGAGCAGGACAGCATCTACCGGAGCGAGCGGCGTGGCCTCGCCCACGGCGCGCACCGTCCCCGATAACAGGACGGCAATCACGGCTTCGCCGGCCCGCTGCTCGCAGTAGAGCGATCCTGTCCATCGCGGCAGCGCAATTTTTGCCGTTGCCTTGCCGCGCCGGGTCATGACGTTGAATACCCGCACGGGGTCGCCGAGCATGCGGCAGGTGGTCTGCCAGTCGCCGCGAAACGCGAACGGCTCGAACGGCTTGTCGACGGCGCGGCGCAGGTCCACGCCGGAGACCACGTCGATGCAATGCAGCTCGACCCCGGTGCCCGCCAGAAGCATGAACTGGCGGTCCATGCCGGGCAGGCTCGAGAACGGGCAGTCGAAACCGAATTCGGTCGTGCCCACCTGCCAATCGACCGCGTCGTAGCTGGCGGCGCGGGGCTGTGAGGCGATCACGTGCGAAATGCCGAGGCCATTTTTCCACGGGACTTTTGCATATTCGCTCCTGCGCACGATAACCATTGCATGCAATATACCAAGTCGCGTCCCTGGCCTGCATGCCGATTGCGGTTAGCATTGCAGCCATGGACCCGAAACCCACGCCTCAGAGACCCGCGCACCAAAAACCGACTATCCGGCCGGCCACACGTGCGGAAATCCCGGCGCTGCTCGCACTGATCCGCGAGCTGGCCGACTACGAAAAGCTCGCGCACCTGGTGGTCAACGACGAGGCGCAGCTCGAGCGCGAGCTGTTCGGCGAGGGCAGTTGCGCCGAGGCGATTGTGTGCCGCGCCGGCGGCGAAATCGTGGGGATGGCGATCTACTTCCATAACTTCTCCACCTTCCTCGGCAGGAAAGGCCTCTATCTCGAGGACCTGTATGTGCAGCCCGCTCACCGCGGGCGCGGCTATGGCAAGGCACTGCTGCTGGCGCTGGCACGCATCGCGCACGAGCGCGGTTGCGGCCGCTTCGAGTGGATGGTGCTCGACTGGAACGAGCCGTCGATCCGTTTCTACGAAAGCCTGGGCGCCGTGCGCGCATTGCGTCAGATCGTCGGACGTCAAAAGGAGCAGCATGAATATCG
>JBBQNG010000083.1:0-15622 GCA_038329645.1 Burkholderiales bacterium | reverse complement strand
GGTGCGCAGGAACCCGCCGTTCTTCATGACCTTGAGCTTGACGATGTCGGCCGCCCCGGCGCGGATCACATCGACCAGCGTGCGGTGGTCGACGATCGCCTCGTCGGCCATGATGGGCACGCCGCCGGCTTCCTTGCGCACGCGGGCAAGGCCTGCGATGTCCTCCGCGGCCACCGGCTGCTCGATGAGCTGCAGGTCGAACGGCTGCATGAGCCGCGCGAGCCTGATGGACGATTCGACGTCATAGCCCGCGTTGGCATCGATGCGCAGCGCCATGCCCGTGCCCACCGCTTCGCGCACGGCCTTGACGCGCTCCCGGTCGGCGTCGATGTTGCCGCCGACCTTGATCTTGGCGGAGCGAAAGCCGCGGTCGTACCAGAGTTTCGCCTCGGCGGCGGCTTCATCCGGCGGCAGGATGCCGATCCAGGCGTTGAACAGGAACTCATCGCGCACCGCGCCGCCGAGATAGGTGCTCACGGGCACGCCCGACACGCGCGCGGCGAGGTCCACGCAAGCCATCTCGATCGCGGCCTTGGCGTCGAAATAGCCCTCCATGCAGCCGTCGAGCCGCGCGAGGATCTCGTGCACGTTTCGCGCGTCCATGCCGCTCACCGCGCCGGCCAGCGTGCCGCGCAGGGCGCCCAGCGACTGGTCGATGGTCTCGATCGAGTAGCCCGGCGAAGGGTCGATGTTGCCCAGGCCCACCGCGCCGCCGGCCGAGGTGATGCGCACGACCGCGCTTTTCTGCACGGTCTTGTTGACGTAGGCATTTTTGAAACCACCGCCGACCAGCGGCACTGCAACGCCGAAGACCTCGACGCGCGCGATCCTTTCTTCCATCAGGGGGCCGCCGGGGCACGGTCGCTCATTGCCCAGTCGCCCTTGATCTGGGTGCGGTGCATGAGCCGGCGAGCATTGGGGTCGAACGAGTCGCGGCGATGCAGCGTGCAGCGGTTGTCCCACATCATAAGGTCGCCTACCTTCCACTCCTGCCGGAAGGTGAGCCCGGGCTGGGTCGCGTGCGCCCAAAGCTCGTCGAGCAGCGCGTCGCTCTCCTCAAGCGGCAGGCCGAGGATGCAGCTGTTGCGGCGGCGCCCGAGGAACAGGCATTTGCGGCCTGTTTCTGGATGGGTTTTCACCAGGGCATGGCGGGCTCCCGGCGCTTCGCGCGGGTCGGTCACTTCCTCGTAGCCCTTGCGCATGATCCCGGCGCTGTTGTACGTCGCATCGTGGACCGCCGAGCGGACCTCGATGGCGCTCTTGAGCCTTTGCGGGAGCGTTTCGTAGGCGAGGCACATGTTGGCCCAGAACGTGTCGCCGCCGTGCGGGGGGATCTCGATGGAGAACAGCAGCCCCGCCTTGGGCGGGTTGTCGATGTAAGTCATGTCGGCGTGCCACACCGCCTCGCCATCGCCCAGGTTGCCGATGGGCGCGCCCCCCTCCTTGATGTTGGAGATCACATTCATCTCCGGGTGCTGCGGCAGGAAAGGCTTGCCGTACGGGTTCGGGCCCGGCGGGTCGAGCTCGCCGAAGCGCTTGCTGAACTCGAGGAGCTGCGGATCGGAGAGCGACTGGCCGCGGATGCGAAGGACAAGATGCTCGAGCCACGCCGCGCGGATGGCGGCGATGGTGGCGCTGTCGAGGTCGCCGGCCGTATCGACGCCGCCGATTTCGGCCCCGAGCGCCGGGGCGAGCTTCGTGATCGTGATCATTCGGTTGAAGGCGCGTTGCTACGGAAAAACGATCATAGCATCGGGCAGGGCCGATCGGACCCGGCCGGTGAGACTTGAGTCGCTATGCGGGCTGCCCGAGCGCGCCGCTCTGCTTTCGCAGCGAATTGCGACTCGGAAAGAAGCACGACGCAATAAGCGTCAATGACGCCAGCACCGCCAACAGCATGAACACGCTGCGGAACCCGCTGGTCTTGTGGAAGTGCGCAATCATCGGCACGGCCATCGAGGCGACGCCGAAGGTGACGAGGTAGCGAACGGCAAACACCCGCGACCGGTATTCGTCCGGCGTATAGCGCCCCACGATCGCGTCGTTGAGCGGGATCTGGCCGAACACCGCCAGCATCATCAGCACAGCGACGATCAGCATCGGCCAGCCATCGAGCTGGCTGGCGACGAACAGCAGCACCACCTGGGCAAGCGCAATCGGCAACAGCAGCGTGCGCAGGTCGTGCTTGTCGATCATCGGGCCGATGATGACCTGCGAGAACGCGGCGATCGTGTAGACCATGCTCACCAGCAGGCCGATGCCCAGGCTGGTATGGGTAAGCGCGGCGAGGCGCTCGTCGAACACCTTGGGCATCGAGATGGTGGTCGAGTTGAAGATCAGCCCGCCGCACGATGTAACCACCAGCAGGACCAGGATGATGCGGTACATGGTCCTCGTGTCGACATGCAGCGCGGCTCTCTTCCCGGTCTTCACTACGGGGCCGGGGTCGTTTACGAGGGAGAGCCAGCCGATACCGGCCGCCATGCAGATCGCCCCGGGCACGAAGAACGCCGCCCGCCAGCCGGAATAGTCCATCAGGAAGCCCGACACCACCGCGGCGAACGCGAGCCCGAGGTTGCCGTAAAGGCCGTTCCAGCCGAGCACGCGCCCCATCACTTTGGGATCGGCGACGATCATCGCGGTCGCCACGGGATGGTAGATTGCGCCGAACATGCCCAGCACCGTCAGGCCGACGGCGATCTGCCAGTTCTCGGTGGCAAAGCCCGTGAGCACGAGCGCGCCGCCCAGGCCGAAGAAAAACACGGTCATCATCTTGTAGCGGCTCCAGCGATCGCCGAGCCACCCGGCGGGAAGGCCGAGCACGCCGAAAGCGATGAAGCCGCCCAGGGTCAGGGGCAGCAGGTCGGCGTAGGGGCGGTTCAGGTCCCTCGACAGGGCGAGCACCACCGTCGGGAAGATCAGCATGACAAGGTGGTCCAGGGCATGGCCGAGGTTGATGAACGGCAACAGGAACTTGTTAGTGATTGGCATGGGACCTCCGATTACGTGACGGAAGCGTACGCCGGGCCATTGCGTCCGTCACGCGACTATCGGACAATTTCTGTTGCGTATGAGACAACCCTCCCCGTCCGCCCAGACCCGCAGCGCTAGCGACTACCAGAACGTCCCGCGCCCGGTGGCGGCGATGGCGCGAGACCTGCCCTCGGACTACGAGATCGCCTGGCACAGCCATCCGCGCTTCCAGCTTGTCTATGGGGCGCAAGGGGTCATGACGGTCGATACGCGCGGCAGAGACCAGGGCGAGACCTGGGTCGTGCCGCCGCAGAGGGCCGTTTGGCTGCCGCCGGGCATCGAGCACCGCATCCTCACCTCGAGCCAGGTGAAGTTCCGCACCCTGTATGTCGCGCCGGAAGCGGCCAAGGCGATGCCGCAGCGCTGCGAGGCGTTCGCGATCACGCCCCTGCTGCGCGAACTCATCCTACGGGCGACCGAATTGCCGGTCGAATACGACGAGCGCGGCAGCGCAGGCCGCGTGATGCGGCTCATCCTTGACGAACTGGCTTCGCTGGTTCGCTTGCCGTATAACCTGCCGATGCCCGCTTCCAAAGTGCTTTCGCGCATTTGCCGCGCGTTGATCGAATCCCCCAACGACCAGGTCACGATCGAAGCGCTCGGCGCCCGGCACGGCACCACTTCGCGCACGCTCGCGCGCGGCTTCCGGCGCGAGACCGGCATGAGCTTTTCGGAATGGCGCCGCCGCGCGCGCTTGCTGCGCGCGCTTGCCTGGATCGCCGAAGGCCGGCCCATCCTCGCGGTGGCGCTCGACCTGGGCTACGACAGCCCGAGCGCATTCTCGGCGATGTTCAAGCGCGAATTCGGTCTGCCGCCCTCGCAGTACCGCGCAAGTGCGGGAACCACCGCATGAGCGCAGAAAAAATCAGCGGCATCGTGCTGGCGGGGGGGCAAGGCCGCCGCATGGGCGGCGTCGACAAGGGCCTGCAGGTGCTGGGCGGCAAGGCGATGGTCGAGCACGTCATTGCGCGCCTCGCGCCGCAGGTCGACGAAATCGTTATCAACGCCAACCAGAACCTGGAGGCCTACGCGAAGTTCGGCTACGGCGTTGCGCCGGACGTGACCGGCGGGTTCGCCGGGCCGCTCGCCGGGCTGCAGGCCGGGCTGCATGCGGCAAAGCACGCGCTCGTCGTGACGGCGCCCTGCGATTCGCCTTTCCTGCCGCTCGACCTGGTCGCCCGCCTGCGCGCCGCAATGGGTGCGAACGACCTCGCGGTGGCGAAGACTGGCACGCAGGCCCATCCGGTGTTCGCCATGGTGAGGCGGGGCATCCTCGAGCACCTGACCGCGTATCTCGCGGGCGGCGGCCGCAAGATCGACGCGTGGTACGCGTCCCTGAATGTGGTCGAAGTGCCGTTCGACAATGAGGCGGAGGCGTTCAGCAACATCAACACGCGCGACGAACTGCTCCAGTACCAAAGATGAAAACCTCTCTCGCCCAGGTCGTCAGCTGCATGGACGGCTACGATCCCAACGCGCTGCGCGTGGACAAGGCGTGCGAGGCCATACGCGCCTGCCTCACGCCGGTGACCGGCATCGAGCGCGTCGCTACCCGCTCGGCGCTGGGGCGCGTGCTGGCCGAGGACATCGTGCCCGCGATCGACGTGCCCGCGCACGACAACTCGGCCATGGACGGTTATGCGCTGCGTGCGGCCGACCTCAAGAACGCGGACACGGCGCTCAAAGAAATCGGCACCGCGCTGGCCGGGAAGAAATTCGCCGGCACCCTCGGCGCGGGCGAGTGCGTGCGCGTAATGACCGGCGCCGTCATGCCGGCCGGCGCGGACACGGTAGTCATCCAGGAAATCGTGCGCAACGAAGGCGGCAAGGTCGTCGTCCCCGCCGGCCAGAAGAAAGGCCAGAACGTGCGCAGTGCGGGCGAGGACCTGAAGACCGGCGTGCCGGTGCTCCGGGCGGGCCACCTGGTGCGTCCCGCAGAGCTCGGCCTGATGGCATCGCTCGGAATCGCCGAGGTCATGGTCAAGCGCCGCCTGCGCGTGGCGTTCTTTTCCACCGGCGACGAGCTGGCGTCCATCGGCTCGCCGCTGGCCGAGGGGCAGGTCTACGACTCGAACCGCTACACCCTGTACGGCATGCTCGCCCGCCTGGGCGTCGAGATCCTCGACATGGGCGTGGTGAAGGACGACCCAGCCCTGCTCGAGGCCGCCCTCACCACCGCGGCACAAAACGCAGACGTGATCATCACTTCCGGCGGGGTTTCCGTGGGCGAGGCCGATTTCATCAAAGCCATGATGGCCAAGCTCGGCGAAGTGCTGTTCTGGAAGCTCGCCATGCGCCCCGGGCGGCCGATGGCCTTCGGGCGCATCGATGCCGGGGGGCGTCGGCCTGGCTGTTCGGCCTGCCGGGCAACCCCGTCGCGGTCATGGTTACCTTCTACCAGTTCGTGCGCGATGCCCTGCTCCACCTTTCCGGCCGCAGCGGCGACTACGCGATGCCGCTCCTGCGAGTCCCGTGCGAAGCAGCGATGCGCAAAGTGCCCGGCCGCACAGAGTACCAGCGCGCCATCCTGTTCAATGAGGCAGGCACTTGGCGCGTGCGCCTCACAGGCCAGCAGGGCTCGGGCGTGCTGCGCTCGATGTCGGAAGCCAACTGTTTCGTCGTGCTGGAGCACGATCGCGCGAACGTCAACGCCGGCGAGCTCGTCGGCGTCCAATTGATGGAAGGGCTCCTATGAATCCGCTTCTCGAACTGAACAGCTTCGGCCAATCGGTCTGGCTCGACTACATCCGCCGCGAATTCGTCACCGGCGGTGCGCTAAAAAAGCTCATCGACGAGGACGGCCTGGCCGGCATGACCTCCAATCCTGCGATCTTCGAAAAGGCGATCGGCGGGGGCAACGAGTATTCGGGGGCGCTGCAGGCGCTCAAGGCCAAGGGCATCGGCGCAATGGAGCTTTACGAAACCCTTGCGGTCGAGGACATCCGCGCGGCGGCCGACCTTTTCAAACCCGTATTCGACGCGTCCAAGGGACTCGACGGCTACGTGAGCCTCGAAGTATCGCCTTACCTCGCGCGCGACACCGCCGGCACGGTCGCCGAGGCGCGCCGCCTGTGGAAGGACGTCGCGCGCCCGAACGTCATGATCAAAGTGCCCGGCACAGCCGAAGGCCTGCCCGCCATCGAGATGCTCATCGCGCAGGACATCAACGTCAACATCACGCTGCTCTTTTCGCGCTCGGTGTACGAGCAAGTGGCCGAACGCTACATCGCCGGCCTCGAGCGGCGGGCGGGCGAGGGCCTGGACATCGATCGCATTTCGAGCGTCGCGAGCTTCTTCGTCTCGCGCATCGACAGCGCCGTCGATCCGCTGGTGCCCGAGGCGCTGCGCGGCAAGACCGCCATCGCCAACGCGGTCCTCGCCTACGACAGCTACAAGAAGATTTTCTCCGGCACGCGCTGGAAGAACCTGGCTGAAAAAGGCGCCCGCGCCCAGCGCCTGCTGTGGGCCAGCACCAGCACCAAGAACCCGGCCTACCGCGACGTGATGTACGTCGAGGAGCTCATCGGTGCCAACACGGTCAACACCCTGCCGCCTGCGACGCTGGAGGCTTTCCGCGACCACGGCAAGCCGCGCGCGAGCCTGGAGGAGGATGTGGGCGCCGCGCGCGCGACGCTGGATGCGGTGGCGAAGCATGTTTCGCTCGACGAGATCACCACCAAGCTCACGGACGACGGCGTGAAGCTCTTTGCCGAAGCTTTCGACAAGCTGCTCGCCGCGGTGGAGGCGGCCAGGAAGGCGGCCTAAGACGGAATACCGCGTGCTTACCTGCGCGTGACTTGCCAGAGACTCGCAAGGCACGATATCATGATATCGAATAAATTTAGCTCGCGGAGTCTGGCCATGGCTCAAGTCATCGTTCGCCACTTGGAAGAAGACGTAAAAGCGCGCCTCAAGCGCCGTGCCGAGCGCCATGGCCGCAGCATGGAGGAGGAGGCAAGGCATATCCTGCGCAATGCCCTCAAGCAGGAGAATCAGCCTGCGCTCAGGTTGGGCTCGCGCATCGCCGCGCGGTTCTCGAAAACCGGGCTGACGGCGGACTTGCCGGAATTGCACGGCCAACGCGCGCGCTCGGCGGACTTTGGCAATTGATCATTCTCGACACCAACGTGCTGTCCGCGTTGATGCGCCAGACGCCCGAAGCGCCCGTGGTGGCATGGCTGGATCGCCAGCCGGCCGAGTCGGTCTGGATCACGAGTGTGACGCTGTTCGAGGCCCGTCTCGGCCTGGCTCTATTGCCCAAAGGCCGGCGGCGGCACTCGCTCGAAGCCGCCTTTGCGCTTTTGCTGAAAGATGACCTCGAAGACCGAGTGCTTGATTTCGACAGGGCAGCGGCCACTGAGGCGGCGTTGTTGGCTGCAGAACGGCAGAAGTCCGGCCGGACTGTTGATATGCGCGATACGCAGATCGCAGGCATTGCGCTTGCGCGGCGCGCAACACTTGCTACGCGAAACGTACGCCATTTTCAGGATCTGAAAGTGCCACTGGTCAATCCGTGGCAGACGGCAGGCCGGTAATCAGCGTCCGAGCCGCGCAGGATCAGGATTTTTCGCCGGGCACGACCTTGAAAGGCTTGCCATCCTTGTAGTAGGTCCGCGTGCCCTGCCGCGCAAGCAGCGTGAATTGGCGCGCGTCGTCGAGCCATTGCAGGCGCTGCAATGGCGTTCGGACCAGGTGCTCGCGAATCTGCTCATCGCTCACCTCGTACCAGTAATCGGTGATCGGGTACTCGTCAGACGGCATAGGATGCACGCTCCATGCGCAGGATCTGGCGCAACGCTGCTATGTCAGCCTCGTCTTTCTGCCGGCCCGTGCCGGTCTTCAGCCGGATGATGTCCTCGATCGACGCGACCGTCACAATGGCCCCGCCGAGCGAACGGTCGACCCGGCGCTCATACGCCTCCTCGAAAGGCACGACCGGCTTGACGAGGATATCCAGCGTTGGCGCAGTAATGTCAGGTGGACGCAACGCCAACGCGAGCATCCCCTTCTGCTCGATCCAGCCTTTTACCTTTGCCGCGTCGGCCACGTCCGCGAGCGCTATCGGAACAATCGGCTTCAAACCCAGCACATCGCCGACGGAGACGAATTTGGAAAGGTTACCGGCATCGAGCGCCAGCATGAGATCGATGTCGGCAGTAAGACGCCCGATCCCATGCAGGTTCACCGCGACCCCGCCCACAAGCAGGTAGCGCACCTCGAATTTTTCGAGTTCGCGGAATAGGTCGACGTAAAACATCGTGGAATTCTACTCAGGCGTAGGCAGGCGGTGGTGCAAAAGCGTAGTACTCCCGCTCCAGCAGCTGCGCAAATCGGATCGTGTGCAGATCCGTGTACTGCGGCCCGACGATCTGCACGCTCAACGGCAATCCCTCCGGCGAAAGCCCGATCGGCGCGGCGGTACCGGGGAGGTAGCACATGCCGGAAATCCCCGCCCACCACATCTGCGTCGTGAGCGGCTGCGGCTTGCCGTTCACTGTGATCATGCGCTCCCAGCGCTCCCCCGGCATCGAATGCGGATACGCAGCAGTCGCCCCGTTCGGGCAGAGCAGCACATCCCACTCCTTGAAGAATTCGGCCCACGCCAGGCGCATCTGGTGGCGCCGGTTCGAAGCCACGAGCCAATCGCGGTGCGGCTGAGTATTGGCGCGCACCATCTGGGCGTAGTAACCCTGATCCTTCGGATCGAGCTTCTCCTTCGCGGCGAGCATTTTCGCGAACTGCTCGGGCGTCTGGCGGCCGGAGGTCGCGCCGCGCAAGAGCTGGATGAACACGCGGTGCGCTTCTCCGAAATCGAAATCCGGCAGCGCGCGCTCGGACACCTTGGCGCCCTTGCTGGAAAGGAACTGCGCCAGGCGGCGGATGGAGTGCTCGACCGTCGAATCAACTTCGGCGGTCGGATGATTGGCAATCACCGCCACGCGCCAGCCGTCGAGCGTCCTGCGCGCGCACTTCGGCAGTTCGACTTTCCAGCCGCGCCCGTCGATCGCGTCGGGGCCGGCGATGATCGACAGGCCGAGCTCGAGGTCCGCCGCGCTGCGCCCCATCGGACCGATGACCGAAATGTCCGTGGGATGCACCGCGCCGGGCAGCGCGCTGCCCGCCATCGAGCACACGCCCCACGTGGACTTGTGCCCGTAGATGCCGCAGAAATGCGCTGGGTTGCGGATAGAGCCGCCGATGTCGCTGCCCACCTCCAGCCCCGTGAGCCCGGCGGCCAGCGCGGCCGCCGCACCGCCCGACGATCCGCCCGGCGTGCGCTTGTGATCCCAGGGGCTCACCGTCTTGCCGTAGACCACGTTGACGGTTTCCCAGTCGGCCAGCAGGGTCGGGACGTTGGATTTGCCGAACACGTTGGCGCCCGCGTCGAACAGGCGCTGCACAGCCACCGCGTTCGTTTTCGCCGTCACATTCGCGTATTCCGCCAGGCCCCAGGTCGTCGGGTAGCCGGCAAAGTCGAAGGACTCTTTGACCGTCATCGGCAGGCCCGCCAGCGGTCCCGCCTTCGCCCCCTTGCGGTCGAAGGCCCTGGCGCGCTTGCGCGCGGCGTCCATGTCGAGGACCGGCAGCGAATTGAGGACGCCGTCGTACTTCTTTATTCGCGCTGCGTAGTAGTCGAGCAGCTCGAGGGCACTGGGCTTCTTTGCCTTGAGGGCGCGGATGAGCTTGGTTGCGGACCAGTGTGCGGTGTCCATCTAGAGATCCTCTTTGTCAGCGCCGAACAGTCCCTGGGCCTGTGCCTCGGGCAGCGCCTCGACGTCCTTCAGCTTGCGCTCCATCTGCCGGCTGCGCGTCTCGGCCTGGTCGATAGAGCGCGTCACCGTTTCGAGCTGGCGCTTGGTGGCGGCGAGCACCTCGCCGAACTTGCCGAACTCCGACTTGACCGCGCCGAGCACGAGCCAGACCTCGGAAGAGCGCTTTTCAATCGCCAGCGTCTTGAACCCCATCTGGAAACTGTTGAGCATCGCGTTCAACGTTGTCGGCCCGGCGACGACCACCCGCATTTCACGCTGCAGGAAGTCGGCCAGGCCGGGGCGGCGCAATGCTTCCGCGTACAGCCCCTCCGTCGGCAGGTAAAGCACCCCGAAGTCCGAGGTGTGGGGCGGCTCGATGTACTTGTCGCGGATTTTCCTCGCCTCGAGCTTGAGCACGGTCTCGATGGCCTTGGAGGCTTCCTCGACCCCGGCCGGATCGGCCCGATCCTGCGCCGCCAACAGCCGATCGTAGTCCTCGGCCGGGAACTTGCAGTCGATCGGCAGCCACATCTGCTCCTGCCCTTCGCGGCCGGGAAAGCGAATCGCGTATTCGACCCGCTCGTTAGAGCCTGGCCGGGTAGCCACGTTGGTCTGGTATTGCTCCTTGGTGAGGATCTGGTCGAGCAAAGCGCCCAGCTGCACCTCGCCCCAGGTCCCGCGCGTCTTCACGTTGGTCAGCACACGCTTGAGGTCGCCGACGCCCGAAGCGAGGGTCTGCATCTCCCCCAATCCCTTGTGCACCTGCTCCAGCCGATCCGACACCAGCTTGAACGATTCGCCCAGGCGCTGCTCGAGCGTCGCATGGAGCTTTTCGTCCACGGTCGCGCGCATCTTCTCGAGCTTCTCCGCGTTGTCCTTCTGGATCGCGTCGAGCCGCGATTCGATGAGCGTGCGCATCTCCACCAGGCGCTTGTCGCTCGCGTCCTGGATCGTCCCGAGCTGCTGGTTCAGCGATTCGGAGAAGCGTTTCAGCGTTCCGGCGGTCTCGTCGCGCCCGAGGCGCGCGTCCTCCTTGGCCTCGCCGAGCTTCTTGTCCACCGTTTCGCGCAGGTCCGTGAAGCGGCGCTCGTTAGCCGAGGTCAGCTCGACGAGCTGGCGCGAGAACGCGTCGATTTGGTTGTTCTGCACAGTGGCGATGGAGCTCATCTGGCCAGAAATCTGGTGCGAAAGCCGCGCCACGCTTTCCGAGAGCTCGCCGCGCAGGTCGCGGGCGGTGGTGCCTGACTCGGAGCGGTTGCGCTCAAACTCCTCGCGCAGCGCTCGTCCCTGCTCCCCTCCGGGTGTCTGCGCCAGCAGGACCATCACGCCCACGATCAGCGCGGAGAGGGCGCACGCAAAGGCGAGCCAGAGGACGACTTCGGTCATGCGCTATTGTAGCGTCCGCTTGCGCAAGTGCGGTGCCCGCGGCGGTACCTTGTTGTTATATTATTTTTTATATACGAATTGCCCGGAGAGGCTCACCGCCATTGGATCCGGAAAAACAATTGTTGCAGATTATCCGGCCTTGTGGCGCACCCGCCCGGCGCTCAGACCTGCACCCCGAACAGCATGCCGACGCCCGCGGTGGCGGCCATCGCGAGCGCCCCCCAGAACGTTACCCGGATGGCGCCCTCCACCACCGGCGCGCCGCCCTGCTTGGCGCCCCACGCGCCGAGCGCGGCCAGGCACACGATCGACAATGCCGCGACTGCGAGGATCAGGATTTTCTCCGGCACGACCAGCACCGCAACTACGGGCATCGCAGCCCCGAGCGCAAAACTCAGCGCCGAAGCGCCAGCGGCCTGCAACGGCCGCGCGGTGAAGACTTCGGTGATGCCCAGCTCGTCGCGCGCGTGCGCATCCAGCGCGTCGTGCGCCATGAGCTGCTCGGCGACCTGCCACGCCAGTGCAGGGTCGAGGCCGCGCTTCACATAGATCGCCTGGAGTTCCCTGTGCTCGCCCTCGCTGTCGGATTCGATTTCCCCCCGTTCGAGCTCGAGCGCCGCCTTCTCGGTGTCGGCCTGCGAGCGGACCGAGACGTATTCCCCTGCCGCCATGGACATCGCGCCCGCAACCAGCCCGGCCACGCCGGTGACCAGGATGTCGTCGTGGGCGGCGTGTGCGGCCGCCACGCCGAGGACCAGGCTGGCGGTGGAAACGATGCCGTCGTTGGCGCCCAGCACGGCGGCGCGAAGCCAGCCGATGCTGTGCATCATGTGCCACTCGCGGTGGCGATAAGTCGCCATCAGCCCTCCCTCAACGTGAGCGCCGGCGACGCGGTAAGAACCTTGCGCGCCGACAGCCAGGCATTCAATGAAAGCAGCAAGAGGCCGGCCAGCGGGCCGTAAACCCACAGCGCGTAGTTGGCGGGCAGCTCAAGCTGGAACACCCGCTGCGCGAGTTGGGCGCTGATCACGGCGGCCGCCACGGTGGCGAGCAATCCGGCCACGGCGCCCATCACGAGGAATTCGGCCCTCTGGCTGCCCGACACCTGGGCGGCAGAAGCGCCGAACGCCCGCATGATCGCCGCCTCGCGCCGGCGCTCGTCTTCGGTCGCAATCAGCGCCGAGTACAACACCAGCAGGCCCGCGCCCAGCGCGAACAGGAACACGAACTGCACCGCGAGGATGACCTGGTCGATGATGCCCTGCGCCTGCTTGAGCGCGGCGCTCACGTCCATCACCGTCAGGTTGGGAAAGCGCGCCACCATGCGGTCGAGCAGGCCTTCCGAGCCAGGCTCCAGGCGAAAAGCGGTGATGTAGCTGGTGGGCGCCTTCGCAAGGACCCAGGGCGGCGTGACCACGAAGAAATTCACCTTCATCGAATCCCACTTGAGCTTGCGCAGCGAGGTCACTTTCGCCGAGAACGTTTCGCCGGCGGCGTTGTACGTAAGCAGGTCGCCCAGCTTGAGTCCGAGCGTCTTCGCAATACCCTCCTCGACCGACGCCTCGGCCTGGGCGCGATTGCGAGGATCGAACCAGCGCCCGGCGGAAATCTGGTTGTGGCCCGGCAGCGAATCCATGAACGAAAGGTTGAACTCGCGCTCCACGAGACGCTTGGCGCGCTCGTCGGGGTAGTCCTTCTCGCTCACCGGCTTGCCGTTCACCTCCGTGAGGCGGCCGCGGACCATGGGATAGACGTCGGGCAACGGCAGCGATGCCGCGCGAAAAAAATCCTGCACGGGCTTGAGCTGCTCGGGCTGGATGCCGATCACGAAGCGGTTGGGCGCGTCTGGCGGTGCCGACTGGCGCCAGGCACCTATGAGGTCCGAGCGCGTGATGGCGAGCAGCAGGATCGCCGTCAGCCCGAGCGCGAGGCTCGCCACCTGCAGCGCATTGGCGCGCGAATGGCGGCGCAGGTTTGCAAGGCCGTAGCGCACTGCCGGGCTTCGAGCGCCGAAAAACCGCATCGCGGCCGGAGAGCTCGCCACGCGGAGCGCACCCCACGCAAACCCGACAAACAGCAGCACCGCTGCGCTGAATCCGCCGACCACAGTGACGCCCAGCTTAAGGTCGCCGGCCTGCCAGAGGAGCAGCGCCACGAGCGTCCCGAACCCGAGGGCGTAGGCGATCAGCGCCCCGCCCGTGGTGTTGCCCGATTCGCGCCGGATGACGCGCACCGCCGGCACGTTCTTGAGCTGCAGGAGCGGCGGCAGCGCAAAACCGAGCAGCAGCGTCAGCCCGACCAGCGCGCCCTGCAGCGCGGGAAGCACGGTCGGCTGCGGCAACGGGGCCTGCAGGATGCTCGCGAGCCAGTAGGCGATCAGTTGCTGGGCGCCGAAGCCCGCTGCGCATCCTGCGGCACACGCGGCGATGCCCAGCACGAGGAACTCGGTGCCATAAAGCCCCAGCAGCTTTGACTGGGTCGCCCCCATGCAGCGCATGACCGCGCAGCCGTCGAGATGCCGCTCGACGAACCGGCGCGTCGCCAACGCGATCGCAACGCCGGCCAGGATGGCCGCCAGCAGCGCTGTGAGGCCGAGGAAGCTCTGCGCCCGGTCCAGCGACGCGCGGATCTCGGGACGGGCGTTGTCGAGGTTCTCGATGCGCTGGCCGCGCTCCATGCGAGTCTTTGCCCAGCCCTCGAAGGCGTCCACGTCCTTGCGCTCGCCCGCGGCGAGGAGCTGGTAAGTGACGCGGCTGCCGGTCTGGATGAGGCCGGTTGCCGCCACGTCGCTGGCCGCCATCATCAGGCGCGGCGCGATATTGAAGAAGTTCGCACCGCGGTCGGGCTCGAGCGTGAGCACGGCGGCAACCTTGAATTCCGCGCTGCCCAGGCGCACCGTGTCGCCGGGATTGGCGCCCAGCGCCGAAGTAAGGCGCTCGTCCAGCCACACCGTACCCGGCTTGGGCCCGCCGTCGGCGAAGCCGTCGGGCGCATTGAGGCGCGGCGCGACTCGCAGCTTGCCCCGAAGCGGGTATGAGACGGTGACGGCTTTCACGCCGGCCAGCAGGCTGCGCGGAGAGTCCTTCGGGCCGGACTGCACCATGCTGATGAAATTGGTGGTTTGCGCGACGGCGAGACCGCGGCGCGCAACTTCCGCGGAGATCTCCGGACTCCAGGTCTTGTCGCCCACCATCAGCAGGTCGCCGCCCAGAAGCTGGTGGGCCTCGCGATTGAGGCCCTGCCTGACGCGGTCGGCAAAGAACGAAACGCTGGTCACGCTGCCCACGGCGATCAACAGCGCGAGCGCGAGTACACGCAGCTCGCCCGCCCGCCAGTCGCGGACCAGCATGCGCAGCGCGAGCGTGATCATGGGACGATACGGCCGCCCGCGAGCCGCACGATGCGGCCGCAGCGCTGCGCGAGGTGCTCGTCGTGGGTCACCATCATGAGCGTGGTGCCCGACTGCGCGTTGAGCTCGAACATCAGCTGGATCACCGCTTCGCCGGCCGTCGCGTCGAGGCTGCCGGTGGGCTCGTCGGCCATGAGGACCCTGGGCTGCACGACGAAGGCGCGTGCAAGCGCCACGCGCTGCTGCTCGCCGCCGGACAGGTGCTTGGGATAATGGCCGAGGCGCTCGCCCAGGCCGACCCTCTCGAGCATGGCGCGCGCCGCGGACTCGGCATCGCGGCGGCCGGCAAGCTCGAGCGGCAGCATGACGTTTTCAAGCGCGCTCAAGGCAGGCAGCAGCTGGAAAGACTGGAACACGAAGCCGACCGCGCGGCCGCGCAATTGCGCTCGCGCGTCCTCGTCGAGCGAAAACAGGTCGGCGCCGTCGAGCCGAACCGAACCGATGGTCGGCGTGTCCAACCCGGCGAGAATGGCGAGCAGCGTGGATTTGCCCGAGCCCGAGGCCCCGACGATCGCCACCGCTTCGCCCGATGTGACCGCCAGGTCGATTTCTTGCAGAATGACGAGGTCGTTGGTCCCGCTCTTGACCGTCTTGCCTATGCCCCGCGCCGACAAAACCGCTGCCTCTACCGCACTGCCTGGATCCATTGCACGACTGTTCATGGTCTTGTTCGGGGTTCTCGTGACTGCGCTAGTGGGAGCCGGCTCTGCGTCAGCCGCGGGGACGGGAACGATCCTTGTGTACGGTGACAGCCTGTCCGCGGCCTACGGGATTGCGCAGGATCGCGGCTGGGTCGCGCTGCTCGAGAACCGCCTCAAGAGCGAGAAACGCAATTATAGCGTTGCCAATGCGAGCATCAGCGGCGAAACCACCAGCGGTGGACTCGCCCGCATGAAGAAAGTTCTCGAACGCGTAAAGCCCACCATCACTGTGATCGAGCTGGGCGCCAACGACGGGCTGCGCGGCGGCAGTGGGGTGCAGGTTGTCGGGCTGGTAGTACTCCCGCTTGTCCGCAAAACCTTCGAACAGAAACGGCACCAGC
>JBBQNG010000082.1:0-15689 GCA_038329645.1 Burkholderiales bacterium | reverse complement strand
CGAGCGCCTTGCGGATTTCGGCGTAGAGGCGCGCCTGCACGTCCTTGGGCAGGCCGGCCGGCGCAATCACACCGCCCCACGCGACCGTTTCGTAGCCGGGGACAGTCTCGGCCACGGTGGGCAGGTCGGGGAACACCGGCGAGCGGCGCGAGCCCGAAACCGCAATGCCGCGCACGCGCCCGGACTTGGCGTGCGGCCCGATCGAGGAAATGTTGTCGAACATCATCTGCGCGTTGCCCGAAATAAGGTCGTTGATGCCCTGCGGGCTGCCGCGATAGGGCACGTGCAGGATGAACGTGCCGGTCATGGCCTTGAACAGCTCGCCGCCGAGGTGGCCGGTCGTGCCGTTGCCGCCCGAGGCCATGGCGAGCCGGCCGGGATTTCGCTTGGCGTAGGCGATGAGCTCGGGCACCGTTTTCACGGGCAGGTCGTTGTTGACCGCCAGCAGGTTGAATACGCGTACGGTGTTGGAAACGAGCGTGAGGTCTTTCTCGACGTTGTAGGGCACCTTGTCGAGCAGCGTCTGGACCACTGCGAGCGACACAATATTGCCGTAGCCCATCGTGTAGCCGTCAGGCGCTGCGCGTGCGATCTCGGCGGTGCCTATGGTGAAGGAGGCGCCGGGCTTGTTGTCCACCACGATGGCCACACCCAGTTGCTTGCCAAGCTCGTTGGTCATCACGCGCATGAGCACGTCGGGCGAGCCGCCCGCGGCGGAGGGCACGATGAAGCGGATCGGCTTTTCGGGCCAGGCGGCGTGGGCGGGGGTGGCCAGGAGCGCGCTCGAGAGAAGGGCGGCCAGGGCGGCAGCAAATTTCGGCATTGCGATTCCTCGGCCAAGGCGGAGTGTTGTCGAGCCCGAATATAGCAGTGTCAGGATGGGGTCCGGCCGCCTGCCCGCTTCATTCATAATTCGGACTCGAAATTCAGCGCGCTCCTTTCAGCACCACCAGGCCGTCCACGGCCACCACGCCGCCGGCGGAAACGATCAGCGGGTTGATTTCCGCCTCCGTCACTGGCCGGCCTTCCAGCAGCGCGAGGCGCGAGACTGCAACCACGGCGCGGGCCAGGGCGTCGATATCGCCCCTCGGCAAATTGCGGTAACCGCGGAGCACCGCAAATCCCCTGACCTTGTCGATCATCGCAAGGGCTTGCGCTTCCTTGACCGGCGCGCACTCGAGCACTGTGTCGCGGTAGATCTCGGCCAACTGGCCGCCCATCCCCACCATGACGACGGGTCCCACCATGGGGTCGTCGCGGTAGCCAACGATGGCCTCGGCCAATCCGCTCGCCATCGATTGGACGAGAAGACCTTCGATGCCGGCGCCAGGCGCATTCGCCCGCACGCTTGCGAGCATCGCCTGTACGCGCGGCCCGAACGCCGTGCGGTCCGAAATGGCCAGCGCGACGCCGCCGGCCTCGGTCTTGTGCGGCAGGTCCCTCGACAGAACCTTGGCTGCGACGGGAAAAGGCACGGAGTGCTGGTAGGAGGGCGCGCGAGCGATTTCGCGGCGAACCACCGGAACACCCATCGATTCGAACAGGTCGAGCGCTTCGGCTTCATCGAGCATTGCGCGGTGCGGGACTGCGGCCGGCCACGTGAGCGTTTTCGCATCGGCCGTATCCGTCGGCACGCGCCACGCGAAATAGGCGGCGAGGGCGTCGGCACAGCCTTCCGGGGTTCGGAAGGCGGGTACACCGGCTTCGGCGAGCAAGCGCAGCGAGCCTTCGGCGTGCGGCGCAAGGAAAGCGGCCAGCGGCTTTTTTCCGCCTGGCCTGGACGCATGCGCACCGAGAATCGGCTTGACCGCAAGATCGGGGTGGAACATCGCCGAAGAGCCGACTACCGCAAGCGCCGCGTCGCAGTCGGGATTGGCGAGCAGGGCCTCGAGTACCGCGCGATACTTGTCGCTCGTGGCGGCGAGGGTGAGGTCGATGATGGGCGCGCTGCGGATCGCGACGCCCTTGGCCTTCAGCGACGCGATGAGCGCGGCATCGGGCACAAGGGTTGCAATGCCGAGCGTCCCTAGACGGTCGACGACGCTTGCGGCACCCCCGCCGGTGGTGGTCACGACCGCAACTCGCGGCTGGCGCCGGAGCGAAGGGGGCTTCCTGCCCGAGAGGAGCAGCACGATCTCGACCAGCGTTTCAAGCATGTCGACGCGCACGATCCCGTTGTGGCGGAAATAGGCGTCGACTGCCGCGTCGCTGCCGGCCAGCGCGCCGGTATGCGATTTGGCGAGGGCTTCGCCGAGCGCCGAGCGGCCGAGCTTGTACGCCACCACCGCCTTGCCCGCGGCGTGCGCCCGGCGTGCGGCCTGCGCGAGCCTGTCCGCATCGCGGATCGTCTCGAGGAACATGAGGATTACTTGGGTATCCGTATCGTCTGCGAGCATCTCGACGATCTCGCCGACGCCGAGGTCGGACTCATTACCCACGGAGACGAGCTTGGCGAACCCCAGGCCGCGCGCCGCGCCGCGCGAGAGCAGCGTGCCTATCATCGTGCCGCTTTGCGAAACCACGCTCGCGCCGCCGCGCGGCAGGGTGTCCATCTCGAAAACTGCGTTGACCGTGATGATCGCGCCGTTGGTCACATTGGCCAGGCCGATCGAATTCGGGCCGATCACCCGCACACCGAGCGACTTGGCCAGGTCGACGAGCTTTTTCTCCCGCGCAGCGCCCTCGGGCCCGGTTTCGGCGAAGCCATCGCTGTAGATGGTCGCGACCGGCACCTTGCGCGCCGCGCAGTCCCGCAGCACCGACTCGACCCGCGCCGCCGGCACCATGATGAAAGCGTGGTCGATCTCGCCGGGCGCGTCGGCCAGCGTGGCAAACGCAGGCTCGCCGAGGATCTCGCTCCTCGAAGGGTTGATCGGGACGATGCGGCCGGTGTAGCCGTGCTTCCTCATGAAGCGCTGCGGGCGGGCGGTGTTCTTGCCCGCGTCGCCCGAGGCGCCGACCAGCGCCACCCCGCGCGGCGCGAACAGGCACTCGGCGAGGGTAGTCACGCGAGGCCGGTGGCGACGTTCGCGATGCCTTCCAGCTTCCAGAGCCTGGCCACCAGCGAACGCGCGGTTGCGTCGCCGAGTACCGGCGAGGCGAGCTCGAGGTACTTGGCCTCGAGCTCGGCGTCCGACAAGGGCAGCTCGGGGTCGCCCTTGCGTGCGGGCTGGAGGTACTCGACCTTGCGCCCGTCCCTTGTTTCGATGGCCACGCGCGCGGCGCGCTGGTTGGGGAACGCAGCGTCGAGCTCGGGGTCGATGACGACCTCGATTTTCTTCATGAGAGCGCGCGTTACGGCATCGTTCATGCGGGCGAGCTCGAACGCCGCCAGCCGCACGCTGCCGTGCACGAGCGCGTTCGCCACCACGTACTTGAGGCTGAAGCGAGCTTCGGCGGGGGTAGTGGGATTCTCGTAGCCCGATACTTCCTTGGCCGCGCGGTACGACCCCACCTTGATCCGCGCAATGTCGGCAGGCTGCACGCCGAGCTGGCGCTGCGCCTCCTGCGCGCCGTCGATGGCGGCAAACGTATGGCCGCAGCAGGCGTGGTTCTTGAAAGTCATCATCGTGACATGGTGCGTCTTGCCGAGCGTTTCGAGCGCCTTGGCCCAGTCAGGGCCGTCGCTCATCGCGCGCCCGAATCCGGCTTCGCCTTCGATCACGTCCAGGGACCCGGTCACACCCTCGCGTGCGCCTGCGGCAGCGAGCACGCCCGCTTCGGCCGCATGGCCGGCATGCAGGGGCTTGGACATCGAGTCCATGCGGAAAGCCTGCTGCAGCGCCGCTGCGAATGTTGCGGAGGTGGCGAGAGCATGCGCGAAGCGCTTTGCGTCGAGCCCGTAGATCTCTGCAGCCGCGGCTGCGGCGCCGAAGGTCCCGACCGTGCCGGTGTTGTGCCAGTACTTGTAGTGCGCGCGGCCCATCGCGGCGCCGATGCGGGTGGAGATTTCGTAGCCGACGATCACAGCACGCACGAACGCCTCGCCACTTGCCCCGGCCGACTGCGCGGCGGCGAGCGCAGCCGAAATCGTCGGCGCGCCCGGGTGGTAGATGCCGAACTTGAAGATGTCATCCACCTCCACGGTGTGAGCCGCGGCGCCGTTGATGAGCGCGGCAGTGCGCGTCGAGGCCGGCCTGCCGAGCGCGAGGCGCGCATTGCCGCGGTCGAGGTCTTCAGCGAGTGCCTTCTCGAGGAGCGTCGCGGGCGCCACGACGGCGCCGGGAAACAGCGCCGCGTACCAGTCGATGATCGCCCGCTTGGCGTGGTGCAATGCTTCGGGTGCGATCGGCCGGGTGCGGGAGCCCACCGCATAGCGCGCGAATTTTTCCACTACGTACATTTCAATCCGCCTTTTTTCGAGCCCGCGGTCACTGCGCCTTGATCCCCGCTTCGCGCGTGACGCGCGCCCACTTGGCGATGTCGCCGGCCAGGAACCGCGCGAGCTCCTCGGGCGTGCCGCCGATGGGGTCCGAACCCGCCTGCGCGATTTTCTCGCGCACGTCGGCCATCCTCAAGGCGCGGTCCGATTCCGCGTTCAGCCTTGCGACGATTGCGGGCGGGGTCCCGGCCGGTGCGAAGAGCGCGAACCACGCGACGACTTCGAACCCGGGCAGCGTCTCCGATACCGCGGGCAGGTCGGGAAAGGCCGCCGAGCGGCGCAGGCTGGTGACCGCCAGGCCGCGCACCTTGTTCGAGCGGATCTGGTTGGCCGCGCCGGGCAGGTTTTCGAACATCATCTGGATCTGGCCGCCGAGCAGGTCGACCATCGCCTGGCCCGAGCCCTTATAGGGAATGTGCGTGAGCTTGACGTTGGCCAGCAGTGCGAACAGCTCGCCGGTCAGGTGCGTGGTGGCGCCCGTGCCCGCCGAGCCGTAGGTGAGCTCGCCGGGATGGGCCTTGGCATACGCAATCAGCTCGGCAACCGATTTCACCGGCACGGCGGGGTTCACGATGATCGAATTCGGCACGTTGGCGACATGCACGATGGGCGCGAAGTCCTTGACCGGGTCATAAGGCAGCTTTGCGTACAGGCTGGGCGCCGTGGAATGCGAGCCCGGCGCGCCCATCACGATGGTGTAACCGTCGGGCGGCGACTTGGCCGCCGCTTCGGCGCCGATGGTGCCGCCCGCACCCGGTTTGTACTCGACCAGCACAGTCTGCCCAAGCGCCTGCCCGAGCTTGTCGGCCATGATGCGCGCAAGCACATCCGTGGTGCCGCCCGCGGCGTAGGGCACGATCATCCTGATGGGTTTCGTCGGGTACTGGGCATGCGCTTGCGGCGCAGCGACAAGGCAAAGCGCAAGGCAAACCGACATCAGGCGTATGACGCGCATCGAATCGCTCCCGGTCATGAAAGGCGGGCGGCTGCCTCGCCGATACGGCGGCAGGCCTCGCCCAGATTGTCCATCGAAGTGGCGAACGAGACGCGGAAGTACGGCGAAATGCCATAGGCGCCGCCATGCACCAGCGAAACGCCCGAGTCGAGCAGGTAGAGCGCCGCATCCTCGTCGGTCGAAATGACCAAGCCTCGCGGCGTGCGCTTGCCGACCCAGCCCTCGCAGCGCGGAAAGAAATAGAACGCACCATGGGGAAGGTCGCACGTCAGGCCCGGGACGGCGGCGAGCACCGGCTTGAAGCGGTCGCGCCGCGCCTCGAACTCGGCGCAGTGTTTCCTCACAACGTCCTGCGGGCCGGTCAGCGCAGCAAGCGCAGCGGCCTGGCTTACCGAGCTTGGGCTGGAGGTGCTCTGCGACTGCATCTTCGCCATCGCCTTGATGAGCTCCGGCGGGCCGCCGGCGAATCCGATGCGCCAGCCGGTCATCGCGTACGCCTTGGAGACCCCGTTGACCGTGAGCGTCCTCGACGCGAGCTGCGGCGCGACCGCCGCCATGCTCGCAAAGCGCCGGCCGTCGAAGAGGATGTGCTCGTAGATGTCGTCGGCGAGTATCCAGACGTGCGGATGGCGATCGAGCACCTCGGCCAGTCCCTTCAGCTCCTGCGCGGACAACACTGTCCCGCTCGGGTTGCACGGCGAGTTGAGGATCAGCCACTTGGTGCGCGGCGTGATCGCGGCATCGAGGGCCGCGGGCGTGAGTTTGAGCCCGTCGGCAGGCTTGGCCGTCACGCACACCGGCGTGCCTTCGGCGAACAGCACCATGTCCGGGTACGAAACCCAGTAGGGCGCAGGGATCACGACCTCGTCGCCCGCATCCAGGGTTGCCATGAGCGCGTTGTAGACGATCTGCTTCGCGCCGCTGGCCACCGAGATGTTTTCCGGCTTGAAGGCGAGGCCGTTTTCGCGGGCGAACTTGTCGATCACCGCGGCCTTCAGCTCGGCGGTGCCGTCCACCGTGGTGTAGCGCGTCTGGCCGTCGCGTGCCGACTTGAAGGCGGTCTCGATGATGTGGGCCGGCGTCGGGAAGTCGGGCTCGCCCTGGCCGAGGTCGACGATGTCGCGGCCGGCGGCTTTCAGCTCCCTTGCGCGCTGCGCGGCGAGGTTCGAAGGCGAGACCTTAATACGGCCGACGCGGCGGGAAAGGAGGGGCATACGCCATTCTAGGGCCGCAGGCGAACGCAGACGCGACTGGGATCGAGATTGCGGTTTCGCGCAGGCATGCGACTTCCGGAGAGTGCGGTTTCACGTTTTCGGGTTGCCAGAAGCGCCTGCGCGGGCTAGGTTGCACGCCCCTCTTCAAGCCGCACGCCCACTTCGTTGAATCCCACGCCTCGCGCCGGCTACTCAATCGTTGCCGCCTCGTTCCTGATCCAGGGAACCGCCATCGGCGGCATGTTCGCCTACGGCGTGCTGTTCAGCGAGC
Source organism: Burkholderiales bacterium (assembly GCA_038329645.1). Lineage (GTDB taxonomy): Bacteria > Pseudomonadota > Gammaproteobacteria > Burkholderiales > SG8-39 > SZAS-79. The sequence continues at coordinate 8,868 of JBBQNG010000082.1, read as the reverse complement.
TGGTCGCGACCTTCGGCTGGTCGCGAGCCACCATCTCCGGCGCGATCTCGGTGGCCACCCTGACGATGGGCATCGCCGGTGTGCTGGCCGGCCGCCTCAACGACCGGTTCGGGCCGCGCGGCGTGCTGACCGTGTCCGCAGTGTTTTACGGCGCGGGCTACACGCTCATGTCGACCCTGAGCACGCCGTGGCAGCTCTACCTCGTCTGGGGCGTGCTGGTCGGCCTCGGGCTCTCGACGCACGACGTGATTACGCTCTCGACGGTGGCGCGTTGGTTCCCGCGCCGGCGCGGATTCTTCTCGGCGATCATCAAGGTCGGCACCGGGTGCGGGCAAATGACGATCCCGGTCCTTGTCGCGGCACTGGTGTCCGCCTATGACTGGCGCATCGCTTGCCAGATCTTCGGCGCCACGGCTTTTGTGATCCTGCTGCTCGCCGCGCAATTCATGCGGCGCGATCCAGGGGCCGCGATCCCCGCGATCGATTCCGCGGCTCCGGCGAAAGCCGCACCGGAGAGCGTGCCGGCTTCACCGGACCTCACCTACCGGGCGGCCCTGGGCCTTCCGGCCATGTGGATCGTGTGCGCCGCGCAGGCCATGGTCATCGCCTGCCTCGGGACCGTCACGGTGCATATCGTCCCGCATGCACTCGACCTCGGCCTTTCGCGCACGGCCGCCGCGAGCCTGCTGGCCAGCATCGGCGGTATCAGCCTGCTCGGACGCCTGGCCGTCGGGTCCACAATCGACCGCATCGGCGGCCGGCGCGCGCTGCTCGCCTGCTATTGCCTGTTGTTTGCCGCGCTCGTCTGGCTGCAGTTTGCCGACAATGCGTGGATGCTGTTCGTGTTCGCCGCGACCTACGGAATCGCGCACGGCGGATTTTTTACCGCGATTTCACCGACGGTGGCCGAGCTGTTCGGCACCCGCGCGCACGGCGCGATCTTCGGCACCGTGCTCTTCTTCGGGTCGCTCGGCAGCGCGCTCGGGCCGCTGTCGGCCGGGGCGGCATTCGACGCGTTGGGCAGCTATCGGCTCGCGTTCGGCGCGCTGTGCGTCCTGGCGGCTATGGGCTTCCTGCTCATCAGCCGGCTCAGTTCACGGTGATGGCGCGCTCCCGGATGAGGCGGCCCCATTTGTCGCGTTCCTTGCGAATGTGCTCGGCAAAAACTTCCGGCGCGCCGCCGATCGGGTCGGCACCCTGCTCGGCAAGCTTCTGCTTCACGTCGCTCATTGCGAGCACGGCGGAGATCTCGCGGTTGAGGCGCAGGATTGCGTCGCGCGGCGTGCCCGCGGGCACTGCGATGCCGCTCCACGACAGCGACTCGTAGCCCGGAACCCCGGCTTCCGAGATCGTCGGCAGCTCGGGCGTGGCGGCCGAGCGCTTCGAGCCCGTCACAGCGAGCCCGCGCAGCTTGCCGCCGCGGATGTAGGGCAGGGCCGAGGGCATGTTGTCGAAGATCATCGACACGCGGCCAGCCATCAGGTCGGTGAGCGCCTGGCCGCTGCCCTTGTACGGGACGTGCAGGACATCGATGCCGGCCATGCTGCGGAAAAGCTCGGCCGACAGGTGCGTCGAGCTGCCGGCACCCGACGAGGCAAAGGACAGCGGGCGCGCTCTCGCGAGCGCAATCAGCTCGGGAACGCTCTTCGCGGGCAGGTCCAACGGCACGGCGAGCACGTTGGTGATCGAGGTCGTGAAGGACACCGGCTCGAGGTCTTTAGCCGCGTCGTAGGTCATCGTCTTGTAGAGCGCGTTGTTGATCGCCATGACACCGGTAGTGGCCATCAGCAGCGTGTATCCGTCGGGCGGCGACTTGGCCACCGCTTCGGCGCCGATGTTGCCGGCCGCGCCCGCGCGGTTCTCGACTACGACGGACTGGCCGAGCGGGCCGGCCAGCCGGTCGGCGAGGATGCGCGCGACGATGTCCGTCGAGCCGCCCGGCGCAAACGGCACGACGATGCGCAGCGGTTTGGAGGGGAAGGGCTGCCCTTGCGCAAAAGAGCAGGACAGGGCGAGTAGCGCGGCGAAAAAAAGTTTCATCCCCGTATTCTATACATCCCTACAACGCAGCGAGAACCGCCTCGCCCATCGCGGCGGTGCCGACTTTGTTCGTCCCGGGCTGGTGGATGTCCGCGGTGCGGCAGCCGTCGGCCAGCACCTTGCGCACGGCGCGCTCGATCCGTGCCGCATCGTCCTTGCGTCCGAACGAATGGCGCAGCAGCATCGCCGCGGACAGGATCGCGGCGAGCGGGTTGGCGATGTCCTTACCGGCGATGTCGGGCGCGCTGCCGTGAACCGGCTCGTACAGGCCTTTATTGCCTTCACCAAGCGAAGCCGAAGGCAACATGCCGATCGAGCCGGTGAGCATGGCCGCGGAATCGGACAGGATGTCGCCGAACAGGTTGCCCATCACCATCACGTCGAACTGGAGGGGCTTGCGCAGGAGCTCCATCGAGGCTGCATCGACGAGGAGGTGCCTGAGCTCGATGTCGGGATATTGCTTTCCGACCGCGGAAACGGTTTCGCGCCAGAGCTGCATGGTCTCCAGCACGTTGGATTTGTCCACCGAGCACAGCTTTTTTTTGCGCTCGCGCGCGGCGAGGAAGGCGACGTGCGCGATGCGCTCGATTTCCGGCTCGCTGTAGCGCATGGTGTTCACGCCGTGGCGCCGCCCGTCCGGGCCGGTCGAGATGCCGCGCGGCTCGCCGTAGTAGAGGTCGCCGTTCAACTCGCGCACGACCAGGAGGTCGAGTCCCTCGACCAGCTCGGGCCTGAGCGACGAGGCGCCGGCCAGCTCGGGGAACAGGATGGCGGGGCGGAAATTGGCGAACAGCTGCAGTTCGCGCCTGAGTGTGAGCAGGCCGAGACCCGGCCGCCTATCGCGCGGACCGCTTTCGTCGCCGGGCAGGCCCACGGCGCCGAACAGGATCGCGTCCGAATTGCGCGCGAGCTCGAGCGTCGCCGGCGGGAGCGGCCCACCCGCCGCTTCCAGGCCCGCACCGCCGATCGCGCCTTCGGTGAATTCGGCCTGGTTGCCGACCACGGCCTTGAGAACTTTGACCGCCTGCGCGGTGACTTCCTTGCCGATCCCGTCGCCGGGGAGGACCGCGATCTTCATTTTTTGCCGCCTTTGTCCAAGCGCTCGATCAGTGCGCGCGCGGCCGCCGGCGCGCGCTCCTTCGCGCCGCTGATCATGAACAGGAATACGTCGCGCGGCTTCTGCGCGGCCTTGGCCTTGCCGACGCGCGGCAGGTCGGCCGGCTCGCCGCCCGCGGCCCAGTCGCGCGCCCGCTTTGCCCAACCGTCGAGTGCCGTAGGCGCATAGCCGGTTTTGAGATTCGATTGCGTGCGCATCAGCCGGGCGTAGATGAAATCCGCCGTCGCATCGGCAAACGAGGGGAACTCGTCCGAGTCGGCGAAGACGGTTGCCACTTTGTGCTTGCGCGCGAGGTCGAGGAAGTTCTCGTTCATGAAGGACGCATGGCGCACGTCGACCACATGGCGGAGCTTCCTTCCGCCCAGCTCGCGCGGCAGCATGTCGAGAAATTTGGTGAAGTCCGCGGGATCGAACTGCTTGGTCGGCGCGAACTGCCAGAGGAGGGGGCCGAGCTTTTTGCCGAGCTCGCTCAATCCCGATCCGACGAATTTAGCGATCGACTCGCCCGCTTCCGAGAGCACCCGGCGGTTCGTCGCGTAGCGGGAGGCCTTGACCGAAAAAACGAAGCCGTCGGGCGTCTCCGCGGCCCACTTGGCAAAGACCGCGGGCTTTTGCGTGCCGTAGTAGGTGCCGTTGATCTCGATCGCGGTGACCTGGCGGCTGGCGTATTCGAGCTCGTGCTTCTGCGGCAGGTCTTCCGGGTAGAAAGTCTGCCGCCACGGCTCGTAGGTCCAGCCGCCTATGCCGACCCGGATGGCACCGGGCTTAATGTTTGACGAGCCCTTCGGCTTTCAATGTTTCCTGCACCTTGGGGCGCGCGCCGACCCGCCCCATGAACGCCTTGATGTTCGGGAACTTGGCCAGGTCGTACTTGAGCGGGTTGGTCCAGTTCAGCACCGTGAAGAGGTAGGCATCGGCCACGCTGAACTTGTCGCCCATGATGAACTGCTTGCCTTCGAGCGCTTTCTCTAGCGTGGTGAGGCGCCTGTCGATGTTGCCGCCCTGCACCTCCTTCATCTCCGGGGTCATCTTCGGGTTGAAGAGCGCGCCGATCTGCTTGTGGACTTCGGTGGAGGCGAAGTTGATCGCCTCCATCTGGTGATAGCGCTCCATCGTGCCGGCTTTCGCCAGGAGGCCCGACTCGGGCTTCTGGTCGGCGAGGTACTGGATGATCACGCCGACTTCGGTCAGGACTTCGCCGCTGTCGAGCTGCAACGCGGGCACGTAGCCTTTCGGGTTGACCTTGTAGAAGTCGCCGCCGTCCGCGGTCTTCTTGTTCGGGATGTCGACCTTGACGAGATCGACCTTGGTGCCGAGTTCGGTGGCGACAATGTGGGGGGCCATGGAGCAGGCGCCGGGCGAGTAATAGAGCTTCATCGGGAGTCTCCGTTGGAGTGGGGGGCGAGGGCCGGAAAGATAGCATGAAGGGACGAACGGCCACGGCACGGACAGGTGTGCCCTTGTCACCCCCGCGGACAGTTGCGGGCAGCAGCCGGATTAGCCGAGCATTTGATGCCAGCCCAGTTGCGGCTCGTTGGCGTTAACGGTGAGGGTCGTGCGACAGACCAGGCATTTATAGGTCGTGTGGCCGGTAATCTCGGACATGCCGAGCCCAAGCTGGTAGGCGTGTGGGTCGATGCGGTTCCCCGCGAGCAGCAAAGCGCATTGATTGCACGGGCCGGGTCCGCTCGCGCTCTGATTCTTCGCTTGTCGCTGGTGCAGCATCATGGCCTCAGGCTACTTAAAACCGTGGAGATTCTCTGTCGGTCATTGGATGAGAGGGGACAAGTGCGTTTTCCTACAGATGTCATCTCATCGAACGCTGAAGCTCCTTCTTGCGCTCGAGGACCCGCGCGCCCAGCCCCACCAAATCCATCTTCGCCTTGCGCATCTTGGAGAACATCTCCGTGTTTTCTTCCTTGACGTGGTGGTCAATGTATTCGCCAAGGACCGTCACCCTGGCATCGTAGTGGTCCGCGTCCGCCTTCAATCGCCGCAACTGCGCGATCAGGCTTTTGGCGCCCGCGTGCTCGACGTCGGCTTCGTCCATCAGGTCCTCGTCGCCGGTCGCGGCGCGTGTGGCGGGATAGACGATTTCCTCTTCGATAATGGTGTGAACCGTGAGTTCGTCGCAGATTTTTTTCACCAGCGCTTCTTTGCGCTTCGCTGCATTGCCGTCCTTAAGGCCATCGAATTCCTTGAACAGCTTCTTCACTTTCTTATGGTCTTCGGTCAGCAGGGCGATTACGTTTGGCGTTTGCATGGAATTTCTCCTTTGTTTGAGCTGGTGTCCGATATTCCTTTCGGTCAGGCGAGAGGTCTGTGCGCGCGGCTACAGTAGCCCTTGGATGTACCGCTACCGATGCACAAATTGCCATAGGATCGGCTCTGGCTGCGGTTCTGACAAAGTTAATCCGGACAATTCGCCTGCCGGCCGGCACAACCCTACGAACGTAGGACGACCCCCTACAGCCTGCGCTGGGCGAGTTCCACGATTGAATCTTGAATCCTCGCGGCGCGTCCCCACACTTGCATTGTGGGGCGGGGGCCGTCGAGGTCAGATCGAATGCCGCAACCGGTAAGCCGCCGTGTCCTTGTCGCCGAAGACAACGAGGACGCGGGCAACACCCTCAAAATGCTCCTGGAGGCGCTCGGGCACGAAGTCTTTCTCGTGTCCAATGGCGCAGCCGCCGTGGAGGCGGTCGAGAGGTTCAGGCCCGAGGTGATCATCCTCGATATCGGCATGCCCGTGATGGACGGGTACGAAGCGGCGACGCGAATCCGCCACGGTGGCCGCCGCAACAAAACGCCGATCATCGCGCTTACCGGATGGGGCAGTCTTGCGGACCGCGCAAAGGCACAGCGCGCCGGCATCGACCATCACCTCCTGAAGCCGCTCAAGCTTCCCGCCCTGCTGGCGATCTTCGACTCACTCCCGCGGCCGCGGAGGCGAAAATAAAACGCCGCGGGCAACTTCGCTCGCGGCGTAAGCGGGGCTGGAGGAGTCCGTCCGGCTGCGCGCCCTGCTGACTCCAAGGCAAGCGCCGGCCGGGTGCTATTAGCGATTCCCCTCCCAGTTGGGCCGGTTGGAGTAGGGATAGTTGTTCGCAATGCGGCGCCCCGACGAAATGCGGTTGTCGAATTCCGGGGGCAGCTGCCGATACTCGCCCGGGCCGAAGGTGCGGCATTCGCCGCCGAACGCCGGCTCGGTGCAGAAGATCCAGTAGCCCCTTTCCACCACGAGCGACGAAGCCCGTTCGTTGAAGCCCTGCAGATCGGCAGCACCATCGCGGTCGAGCTTGACCGCCCTGCCGGACAGGTTCGGGCCGGAATACAGCGTCGCGCTCGCCCCGCGGCCGCCACCTTGCGGCCCATCGCGCGGTCCGGTCGCGGCAACCGCGCGCACCGAACTGATCCGATTCCTATAGCTGCCGAGGCTGGCGTACCGTCCGGGATTAAGGACGGTGCAGCCGCCGCCGAAATTCACGTCCGCGCAGACTTCGACCGGGCCGCCCTCGACCACCGCGGATTCGGCGCGATCGTTGAAGCCTCTGGCGGCAAGACTCGCCACGACGCCGCTCATAGTGGAGGCCCGACCCTCGAAATCCTCCGCTTCATAAAAGGTCACCCGGCCGGGACCGGCAGCCAATGCGCCTTGCGGCGCGCGCGTAGGCCTCGCCGAACTGATTGCTGCGGACCATTCGCCCAGCGTGGGATACCTGCCTGGGTTGAAGACGGTGCAGCCTCCGCCGAAGTCGACGTTCCTGCACACTTCGACAGGCGCGCCTTCGACGACTGCGGATCGGGCACGGTCGTTGAATCCCCGCGTCACGAAATTCGGAACTGTCCCATCGACAACAAAGGGGTTGCCGCTGAAATTCTCGGCCTCATAAAAGGTCACCCGGCCGCCACCGGCAGCCGATACACCTTGCGGCGCGCCCGTCATCCTCGCCGAACTGATTATTGCGGACCAGTCCCCCAGCGTGGGATACCGGCCTGGGTTGAAGACGGTGCAGCCTCCGCCGAATTCGATGTTCCTGCACACTTCGACAGGCGCGCCTTCGACGACTGCGGATCGGGCAAGGTCGTTGAACCCCCGCGTCACGAAATTCGGGACGGATCCCTCCGCAACCAAGGACCGGCCGCTGAAATTCTCAGCCTCGTAGAAAGTGACCCCAGCCATTGCATTCGCGCCGGTAAAGGCCGAACCCGCGATCGCCAAGCATCCGATGAGCTTTTTCATGTCGGTCCTCAAAGTTCAAAGAGGGAAGGTTGATCCTGGGTCCGATGGCCGTCTGTGCGCTTCAACACACAGGCCGCCCGGACGGTCAGTAGCCGTAGCCGTGGTGCCTGCGCCACATGCTTTCGCGCCACTGCTGTTCCCGCCACTGTTGTTCGCGCCATTGACGTTCGCGCCACTGGCGCTCCCGCCATTGGTGGCGGCGCCATTGCTGCATCCGCCATGATTCATAGCCGTATTCAGGGGCGTAGACGACCGGCGGCGCGCCGTAAGCGCCGTAGGCAGGCGCGTAGGCGGGCGCAGGAGCGTAATACCCCGGGGCCCCCACCGAAACCGACCAGTCGACCCGGGAGGCTGCCGAAGCATGCCCGGTTGCAAGACTCAGGGCCGCGACCGCCAGCAAGCCTGAAGCAAGAGTTGCGAACGATTTTTTCACGTTAAGTCTCCGTGTTGACGATGAGCCTATCTAACGGCTTCGGCGAACCGGAATCCAGCATTTTCAGGTAAAAACTGAAACAACCTGTACCTGTATGCGCCGCCTTCCATCACCGGGGTGCTGGCGCAAGTGTTCATCAGCGCCCCGGGCGGCCCGACCAACGACACAGTCTCAACGCGCGAGACGGCCCCCGATCATTGCCCCGACGACGGAGCCAACCGCGGTCGACACGAAGCGTCCGTCCCGCTGGCCGAACCGGCTGCCGATCACGGCGCCGGCAACCGCGCCTCCAACCTGACCCAATGCGCGATTTCCGCGGTACTCGGGGTACGCCTGCACTGGGGCGTACACAGCGGGAGGCGGGCCGTAGCTGACGGGCGGCTCGTAATAAACAGGTGCGGGGACGTAAACCGGCGCCGGCGCGGCGACATACACAGGCTGCGCGTAGACCGGGGCGGAATAGATAACCTGCGGCGGCCCGTAATAGCGGCGCTCGTGACGATGCCGATGCTCGTAGTAGCCGTCGTCGTCGTCGAAGTGGTGGGCCCAGGCGGATGTGGTCGTGGCAAGCGAAGCAAGGGCAACTATTGCGGCCGTCTGATATTTCATGAATTCCTCCCGTTGTTTGTCAGATGACGGCCCCAGATTGCTTCCTAATCCGATCGGCTCCTGTAATTGTTTGTAACCAGTTGTAGTCCGCTGGGCGCATCAGACGAACTCCATAGTCGACCCGCGGCGCGCCGCTCGCAGGATGGAGTGGAACTGCGACTCGAAGACCTCGGTCCCCGAGACGCCGACAATGGGCTGCTCCTTGCGCATGACGAGCATCGCGCCGTCGCGGCCGGTGGCGCGGATGTCGGCGATGGCCACCTTGAGTCCCGGCGAGGCGATGAGCTTCGCCCTGCAGCGGTCGAGGCCGGTGGTGGCAAGCGCGCAGGTGACCATGGTGTTGACGTTGCGCGGATAGAGGCGGGCAATGCCGCGCACCGGGCCGTCGTAGACCACCGTCTCGCCGCGGATCGTCGCGGGGTTATA
>JBBQNG010000081.1:0-15878 GCA_038329645.1 Burkholderiales bacterium | reverse complement strand
CAGCGACTCGCTCGACCCTTCCCCGTGGGCCGACACCTTCATGGTCGCGGTCGGCTTTGCGACCCGCGGCAACCTTACCGAAGTAGGCGCCGACGGCACGCTGAAGCCTGAAATCGCCGAGTCGTGGGAATCGTCCGCGGGCGCAACGGTATGGCGTTTCAAGCTGCGTAAGGGGGCGCAGTTCAGCAACGGCAAATCCGTTTCGGCCGAAGACGTCATCGCGTCGCTGAACCTGCATCGGGGCGACAAGAGCAAGTCGGGCGCCAAGGCCGTATTCGACACGGTCACGGATATCAAGGCCGACGGACGCGACGCGGTCGTCGTCACTCTTTCCTCGGGCACGGTCGATTTCCCCGATGCGCTCTCCGACCACCACATCTGCATCGTGCCGGCAAAGGACGGGGAGGCCGATTTTCGCTCCGGTGTCGGCGCCGGTCCCTACCTCCTCGAGACATTCGAGCCCGGTGTGCGGGCCATCCTCAAGCGCAACCCGAACAGCTACAAGTCGGGGTACCTCGATTCGGTCGAGATCATTTCGGTCGCCGACGTGGTCGCGAGACAGGCCGCATTGACCAGCGGTCGGGTGGACCTGATCAACCGGCCCGACCTGAAGACCTCGAACCTGCTTGCGCGTCGCCCGGGGATACGCGTCGAGGAAACCGCGGGGCGGCTGCACTATTCGCTGCCGATGAACACGAAAATCGGGGCATTCACCAACAAGGACGTGCGCACTGCGCTGAAACTCGGCATCGACCGCGAAATGCTGTTGAAGACCATTTTCAGCGGGCATGGCTCGATCGGCAACGACCAGCCGATCACGCCGGCGTACCGCTTTCACAACCCGAAACTGGCCCCGCGGACCTATGATCCGGACAAGGCGCGCTTCCACCTGAAGCAGGCCGGGCACGAGAATCTGAGCGTCGACTTCCACGTGGCGGACGCGGCGTTCAATGGCGCGGTGGACCTTGCGGTGCTGTTCCAGCAGCGGGCCGCCAAGGCGGGCATCAACATCAACATCGTCCGGGAACCTTCCGACGGCTACTGGGTCAACGTCGCGCGCAAGAAGCCCTGGTACGCGTCCTACTGGAGCGGCCGCGCAACCGAGGACCTGATGTTCTCGGTCGCCTATTCCGAAGGCAGCCCGTGGAACGACAGCCGCTGGAGCAATGCCGAATTCAACAAGCTGCTGGTGGCCGCAAGACTGGAATCGAACGACGCCAAGCGGCGCGAGCTGTATTACGAAATGCAGCGCATCTGCAGCGACGACAGCGGCGCCATCATCCCGGTCAATGCCAACAGCGTGTTCGCACTGACCGGCAAGGTCCAGCACGAGCAGAAGCTCGCGGGCAACTGGGAACTCGACGGCGCCCGGTTCGCAGAACGGTGGTGGATGGCGTGAGCTTTCGCGCCGGAGTCGTGCCGATCGGCTTTCCCGATGCCGCGTAGTTTCGATTTCGACCGCCGGTTGCTGCTCGACGGCGGCATGGGCCGCGAGCTTCTCAAGCGCGGCGTGCCTATTCTGACCGACATCTGGTCGGGCACTGCGCTCATCGAAGCGCCGCAGACCGTCCTCGCGGTGCATTCGGACTTCATCGAGGCGGGCGCCGACGTCATCACGACGAACACCTATGGCCTGGCGCGCAAGCGCCTGGCGGCGGCGGGAGCAGAAGACCGGTTCGCCGAACTTCACCGCGTTGCCGGCGAACTTGCGGTGCAGGCGCGCAGCAACGCCGGCCGGGACGTAGCGATCGCCGGCAGCCTGCCGCCTTATTCCGGTAGCTACCGCCCCGACCTGGTCGAGCCCTACGAGAAACTTTTTCCGCTTTACCTGGAGCAGGCCGAAGCGCTTGCGCCTTACGTCGAGCTGTTCATTTGCGAAACCATGTCGAGCGCGGCGGAGGGGCTGGCCGCGGCCTCCGCGGCCGTCCGCATCGGCAAACCGGTCTGGGTTTCCTGGACGCTGCACGATGACCGTTCGGGAAAGCTGCGCAGCAACGAGACCGTGACCGAGGCGGCCGCAGCGATCGCGCATCTGCCGATCGCGGGCTTCCTCGCGAATTGCTGCTCGCCCGAAAGCGTGAGCGCGGCAATGCCTGCGCTGGCAAGCATCGGCCGGGGCAAGTTCGGCGGCTATGCCAATACTTTCCTTCCGGTGCCGGAGAATTGGGGCGCCTATGGCGGGCGCAAGCTCGACTCGTCGAACTGGGAGGAGTACGCGGGCACCGCGCTGCCGCTGCGCGACGACCTCGATCCGCCGAGCTTTGCCGCTTTTGCACGGGCGTGGCTTCGGCAAGGCGCAAGCATTCTCGGTGGCTGTTGCGGTGCCGGACCCGCGCACATCGCCAGGCTCAGGCAAGTGCTGGACGAGGAAGAGTTGCCTATGAAGGGGGCCCCACCTCTTCGCTGAGGGCGAGCGAGAAAGAATAGCTCGGCATTTGCGCTCGGTTTCAAGGACACCGACCGCGGCGCGATCGAGTTCATCTCCGACTGGGACACGCCCGACGCGCCGAGCGAGTTCGCGATGGTCCGGCGAGCAGATCCCCTCGTCCGGCCACACGGTCGAAGGCCGCGAAGCGTAGAATTCGCGTCTGCTGTTTTCCCTATCGTTCTTCCTTTCAGGATCTCCAATGAGCATCTCCATGTACCAGGCGAGCGTGCCGCGCTTCGTCAATATCCTCGGCAACCTGTCGAACATCCTCGACAAGGCGCAGGCCCACGTCGAGGCCAAGAAGCTCGACGTTACTGCGCTGACCGGCTACCGCCTCTTCCCCGACATGTTCCCCATGGCGAGGCAGGTGCAGATCGCCTGCGACACCGCCAAAGGTGTCGTCGCGCGCCTGGCGGGCATCGAGGCCCCCAAGGATGAGGACAATGAGAAGACCCTGGCGGACCTGAAAGCGCGGATCGCAAAGACGATCGCCTTCATCCAGACTGTGACGCCGGCGCAGATCGACGGGACGGAGGACAAGGCGATCGTAACCAAACGCGGCGACAAGGAAACGCATTACAAGGGCATGCAGTTCCTTCTCGGCCATGCGGTGCCGAATTTCTATTTTCATGTCACCGCGACCTACACCATCCTGCGCCACAACGGCGTCGAGATCGGCAAGCGCGACTACCTGGGGAATCCCTGAGGGCGGGCGATGGGCAAGGACTATGACGTAGTGGTGGTGGGGGCGGGCAACGCGGCGTTCTGCGCCGCGCTGGCCGCGCAGGAAAAAGGCGCAAAGGTACTTGTGCTGGAGCGCGCCCCGGAGGATGAGTCCGGCGGCAACTCCCGCTTTACCGCGGGCCTCATGCGCGTGGCCTACAACGGCGTCGACGACCTCAAGCGCGCCATCCCCGACCTGACGGATGAGGAAGTCGCGCGCACGGATTTCGGCACGTATACATCGGACCAGTTCCTCGACGACATGGCGCGCGTGACGGAATTCCGCTGCGACCCGGACTTAACCGAACTCCTCGTCAAGCGCAGCATGGACACCGTGGCGTGGATGCGAGCCAAGGGCGTTCGATTTACCGCGGCCTGGGGCCGGCAGGCCTTCAACATCAACGGCCGGTTCAAGTTCTGGGGCGGGCTCACGGTCGAGGCCGTCGGCGGGGGACCGGGCCTCGTCGAGAACCTGACCAACGCGGCGAGGAAGAACGGCATCAATATCTGGTACGAAGCGCGCGTTACCGGCCTCGTCGCGGATGACGATGGCGTGAAGGGCGTCCAAGTCAAGTTCAAAGGAAAAACGACCAAGGTCGCTGCGAAAGCCGTGGTGCTCGCTGCGGGCGGTTTCCAGGCCAACCCTGAAATGCGCGCGCGCTACCTCGGCCCGGGCTGGGAGCTGGCCAAGGTGCGCGGAACGCGGTTCAACACCGGCGACGTGATCCGCATGGCGCTCGACATCGGCGCGGCGCCCACCGGCAACTGGTCGGGCTGCCACGCGGTGGCTTGGGAGCGCAATGCGCCGGAATTCGGCGACCTCGCCGTGGGCGACCAGTTCCAGAAGCATTCGTACCCGTGGGGCGTCTACGTCAACGCCGAGGGCAAGCGCTTCGTCGACGAGGGCGCCGACTTCCGCAATTACACCTACGCCAAGTACGGCCGCGTGATCCTGAACCAGCCCGGCCAGTTTGCCTGGCAGATTTTCGATGCCAAGGTGAAAGCCCAGCTGCGCGACGAATACCGTATCAAGCAGGTCACCAAAGTCGTCGCGAACACGCTCGAAGAGCTTGTCGCAAAGCTCGACGACGTGAACGCCGAAGCCGCGCTCAAGGAGCTCAAGGCCTACAACGCCGCGGTGCAGACCGGGATCCCGTTCAATCCGAACGTCAAGGACGGCCGCGGCACGCAGGGGCTGCCTGTCCCCAAGTCGAACTGGGCGAACACCCTCGACACGCCGCCCTACGAAGCGTACGCGGTCACCTGCGGCATCACATTCACCTTCGGCGGCCTGCGCATCAACACCGACGCACAGGTGATGTCCACCGACGGCCTGCCGGTTCCGGGTTTGTACGCGGCGGGCGAGCTGGTCGGCGGGATTTTCTATTTCAACTATCCGGGCGGCACCGGCCTGACCAACGGCGCGGTGTTCGGCAAGATCGCGGGCGCGAGCGCGGGCGCCAGGGCGATGGCATGAGGACCGCATCGCTGTTCATTGCCGTCGCGCTGGCCGCCGCGGCCAATGCTTTCGCGCAAGCCGACTTCCCGTCGAAACCCATCCGCATCATCGTGCCGTTCACGCCCGGCGGTACCGCGGACCTCCTGGGTCGCCTGGCCGCGAGGCGATTTTCCGAGATGTACGGCAAGCAGGCGGTGGTCGAGAACAAGCCCGGTGCGAGCGGCCACCTCGGCGCGGCCGAAGTCGCGCGTTCGGCAGCGGACGGCCACACGCTGCTCGTGGGCACGATCGGCATCCACGCCGCGCACAAGATGTACAGGAAGCTCGCCTACAACCCGGCGGCCGACCTCGAGGTCATCACCGTATTGGCGGAGATGAGCAACCTTCTCGTCGTGCACCCCGCGCTCGCGGCAAAGTCGGTCGACGAGCTGATTGCGTTGGCGAAGGCAAAACCCGGCGCGCTCAATTTCGGCTCGGCGGGGCCGGGCTCGTCCACGCACATGATCGGCGAGCTGTTCCTCCTCGCCACCGGCACGAAGATGACGCATGTGCCGTATAAGGGCAGCGCACCCGCGATGAACGACGTCATGGGCGGCCAGATCCAGCTCATGTTCGAGAATTTCCCCACTGCGCTGCCTCAGGTGCGCGGCGGTCGCGTTCGCGCGCTGGCAGTAACGGGCCCGCGGCGCGAAGCATCGCTGCCGGACGTGCCGACGGCCGGCGAGACGGTGCCCGGATACTCGGCGACCGCGTGGTTTTCGCTCGCCGCGCCGCGCGGCCTGCCGCCCGGCGTGGCCGACAAGATCCAGACCGACCTCAGGCGCGCGATCTTTGCGCCCGAGGCCACCGAGGAGCTGAAAGCCCAGGGCGCGAACGCCGTGCTGAATTCGCCCGCTGAGACGGCAAAATTCATTGCCGCCGAGACGGACAAGTGGACCCGCGTGATCGACGCGGCGAAGATCCAGGTCGAGTGAGGATCGCGGTCCTCGGCGCCGGCCCGGCCGGACTGCTCTTCGCGCTGCTCGCCAAGCGGCGGTATCCCGCGTGGGAGATCCGAGTCGTCGAGCAGAATCCGTCCGACGCCACTTTCGGCTTTGGCGTGGTGTTCTCGCAAGGCGCTCTCGCCTTCCTCGAGCGCGACGCGCCGGACCTGCATGCGCAGCTTGCAGGGCGCATGGAAAGCTGGCCGATGCAGCGCATCGTCCATCGCGGTGAAAAGGTCGACATCGACGGCAACGGCTTCTCCTCGATCCAGCGCCTGTCGCTCAACCGCTTCCTGCAGGACCTCTGCCACGAAAGTGGGGTCAGAGTCGACTTTTCGCGAGCGGTGACTTCGGTCGATGAGTTGGGGGCGGCCGACCTGGTCGTCGGGGCCGACGGATCGAATTCGCTCGTGCGCAAGGCGTTCGAATCGCAATTCCAGCCGAAGATCGAGTGGCTGGAGAACCGCTTCGCGTGGTACGGGACGGCGCAGGTCTTCGAGTGCCTGACGCTTACTTTCCGCGAGAACGAGCACGGTTCATTTGTCGCGCACCACTACCGCTACGCAGCTGACATGAGCACGTTCCTCGTCGAGTGCGATGCAGACACCTGGCGGCGGGCCGGGTTCGATTCAATGGATGACGCGGCATCCCGAGCCTGCTGCGAGAAGGTATTCGCCCCGGACCTCGGTGGCCATCCGCTGGTGTCGAACAAGTCGCTCTGGCGCCAGTTCCCGCTGCTGTCGAACCGGAGCTGGTTCGCACAGACAAATGAAGGAACCCCTGCGGTATTGGTAGGCGATGCGTTGCGGACAATGCATTTCTCGATCGGCTCGGGCACTCGTGCGGCCTTCGAAGACGCAATCGCGCTGGACCGGGCGTTTGGCGAAGCCGGGGATGATGTAGCTGCAGCGCTTTCGGCTTTCGAGCGCGAGCGGCGGCCGATCGTCGACAAGCTGCACGCCGCCGCCAATGCTTCGTCTTACTGGTACGAGCGCTTCCCGGAAAAGATGCAACTCGCGCCCTGGCAGCTCGCCTACGACTACATGACGCGCAGCGGGCGCATGAGCGACGAGCGCCTTGCGAAAATGGCGCCGAAGTTCATGGCCAGGCGACGTTAAGTAAACGCTGCCCTCAACCGGGACCGCATCGCGGCTCGGTTAGCCCGGGTCGAACCCGCCAATTTCGATGCGGCGGCCCTGGGCATGCGAGGCATAGACCGCTTCGAGCAATTTCATGTTCGCGAGGTAGTCGGCTGCGCTGTTCTCGAGCGGTGCGCCATCGCGAAGGTGGCGCACGACGTGCGCCTGCAGGGCGTCGCAGGCGCCGCCGCCGAAGGTGTCGTCGCGGCCGCGATCGTAGGCGTGTTCGGACTCGGGTCCCTGGTGGGGCTTCCACCACAGGCGCGCGTCGCCATCCATGCGCAGGACACCCGCCGAGCCTTCGAGCCACATTTCGCCCATCGTGCGGCGCTGGTTCCCGGCCACGTGCTCGTTCAGGCGGTTGCCGTCGAACAGTCCGGTGGCGCCACCCTCGAACTCGAACACGATGTAGCCGGCATCCTCGCCGGCGATGACCGGGTTGATCCGGCGCAGGCGCGCGGTGACCGCGGCGACTTCGCCCATCAGGTAGCGAAAGCTGTCGATGAGGTGGATGGCGGTCTCGAACACGAGGAAGCGCTGCATGCCCTGGAAGTAAGGCTGCCTCTCCAGGTAGGCGCGCGGTCCCTGTCCGTCTCCGGGGCGCAGGCGGAACGCGATCGAGTGCGGTTCGCCCAGGCGCCCGGCGTCGATCCAGCGGCGCGCCTCGCGAAAGTGCGGCATGAAGCGGAAGTTCTCGTGCACCGCCAGCGTGATGCCGGCATTGCGCGCCAGGGCCTCGATGGCGACTGCTTCGGCGTGGCTGCGGCCGAACGGTTTCTGGCAGATCACGGGGATCCCATGGCGGGCCGCCACGCCGACGTAATCCAAATGCGTAACCGGAGGCGTGACGATGTCGAAGAGGCCGGGCCGCTCCCGTTCGACCATATCGGCCGCACTGCCATAGACCTTGGGAATGCCGAATCGCTCGGCCAGCGCGTGCGCTTTTGACTCGTCGCGGTTGCTGATCGCCGCGATCTCGACGCCCGGGATGCGGCGCCAGCCGTCGAGCTGGAACTGGGTGAAGTAGCCGGCGCCGGCCACCGCAATGCGAAGCGTCATCGCCGGCTAAAGGTTGGAGAGCACGGCGTCGCGAATTGCGGCCGTGCCGTCCTTCCCGCCAAGCTCGAAGGGCCGCAGCCGGCCGGACGCATAGACCGCGTCGACCGCCGCCTCGAGCGCGCCGGCCGCCCGCGCGAGCGCCTCGTTGCCGGATCTCTGCGCGAGCCAGTCGAGCATCATCGCGGCGGAAAGGAACGTCGCCGTCGGGTTGGCCTTGCCCTGGCCCGCGATGTCGGGCGCCGAGCCGTGGCAGGGCTGGAACAGGCCATGCGAATCGCCGATATCGGCCGACGGGGCCATGCCCATTCCGCCGACCAGCGCCGCGGCCTGGTCCGAGAGGATGTCGCCGAACATGTTCTCGGTCACCATGACGTCGAACATCCAGGGCTTGCGCACCAGGTCGAGCGCAGCCGCATCCACATAGTGATGGTTTGCCGTAATGCCCGGATGCAGGCCGGCGACTTCGTCGAAGACCTTGCGGAAGAATGCCATCGAGACAAAGACGTTGGCCTTGTCCACGCAGGTCACCTTGCCGGGCCGGCCCTGGCGCTTGCGGCGCTCGGCCAACCGGAACGAGAACTCGTGCACGCGCCGCGATCCCTCCCGCGTGATCACCATGGTGTCGCGCGCCTCCGTGTCGCCCTCTACGACGCCCTTGCCGCGCGAGGCAAACAGACCTTCGGTCGACTCGCGCACGAGAACGAGATCGATGTCTTGCGCGCGAGGGTCTGCGAGCGCGGCCGGCACGCCCGGGATCGCGCGCGCCGGGCGCACGCCCGCATAAAGCCCGAGCCGAAAGCGCAGGTCGAGCTGCGGGGCGATCTCGGTGCCGTCCGGATACCGGATCTCGGGCCAGCCCATGGCGCCGAACAAGATCGCGTCAGCCGCCTGGGCCGCCGCAAAAGTCGCCTCCGGCAGCGCTTCGCCGGTCGCCTTGAAGTGCAGCGCGCCGGCCGGATGGTGCGTAAACCGCAGTTCGAATCCGGCGCCGCGCTGCAGCTTTTCCAGCAGCGGAAATGTTGCCTCGATCACTTCGGCGCCGATTCCGTCGCCCGGCAGCACGCAAATGTCGAATCTGGTTTTCATATCCGGTTCATCCGGTCCTTCGGCTGTGCCTGGGTCCTGGACACCGGTTCAGTCCAGTCGCACGTTGGCCACCCGCGCGACCTCGCCCCACTTCGCGATTTCAGCCTTGATGAACTCCCTGTATTCCTGCGGGGTGCGCGGATCGGGAATGCCGCCGCGCTCGACGATGCGGTCGCGCATCTGCGGTTCTCGAAGCACGGCCTGCGTGTCTGCGCTCACCTTGTCGACGATTGCCTGCGGAGTACGCGCCGGCAGAACGAATCCCGACCTACCCACGCCCTCGAACCCGGCGTACCCGGACTCGGCCACGGTGGGAACCTCGGGCAGCTGCGGCACGCGCTGCAGTGTCGTGACGGCGATCGGGCGGACCTTGCCGGAACGGATGTGCGACAGGGCCGATGCGAGGCTATCGACCATTAGCTGGACCTGTCCGCCGAGAAGGTCTGTCAGGCCGGGCCCGCTGCCTTTGTAAGGCACATGCACGAGGTTCATCCCCGCCTTGAACTTGAGGAGTTCCCCGGTCATATGCTGGGCCGTACCCGGTCCGGCCGATGCGTAATTGATGGAGCCGGGTTGCGCCCTGGCCGCAGCGACCAGTTCCGCGATCGTGGCCGGCCTGAAGCCCGGATGGGCAATGAGCACGAGCGGCGCGATGAAGATGTTGGAGGCCGGGATGAAATCGGCCAGCGGATCGTAGGAAAGTTGCGCATACACGCCCGGGTTCACGCCCAGCGTGCCGCTGGTGCCGACAATCAGGGAGTAGCCGTCCGGGGCAGCCTGCTTGCCGGCCATCATTCCGACCACCCCGCCGCCACCGGCGCGGTTCTCCACGAACACCGGCTGGCCCCAGACCTGCGCCAGGCGCTCGGCGACGATGCGGGCGAAAATGTCGGCGGCCTGTCCGGGAGGGAAAGGCACGATGATGCGCACTTGCCTGGCGGGATAGGCCTGTGCAAACGCCGGCGAGGGCAACGCGAACACGGCGAAAACGGCGAAAACGGCTAGCGAAAACAAGCCGATCATGCGTCTTCCCCTGGTCGTATTCGGATCCATCAGCGTCGCCGTTAATGTATACGTTTTCGTTGCGAGGCGTACATGGTGACGGACATGGCTACGGACAGATCGCCGACCCCGCTGCGGTTGTGACGAAGCGGATGTTGCTCCATGATCCCGGCACGCCCACCCTGACCGAACCGGTGACCCATGCCCCTGCCGTTGCGAACCTTCCTCGCCGCCGCGTGTACGATTTTCCTCGCTCTCGCGCCGCCTGCCGCCAAAGCACAGGGCTTCCCGGACAAGACGCTGCGGATCATCGTGCCCTGGTCGCCGGGGGGTAGCACCGACATCATCGGCCGCACCCTCGCGGCGCGGGTGGCGCAGACGATCGGCCAGCAGGTGATCGTCGACAACAAGCCCGGCGCGGGCGGGGCGATCGGCGCCGAGCAGGGCGCAAAGGCGGCGGCTGACGGCTACACCCTCACCATTGTCGAGCTGACGCACGCGGGATCGCAGGCACTGCTTGCCAAGGTCCCCTACGACCTGACGGCCGATTTCTCAACCGTTGCGCATATCGGCTCTTCACCTCTGGTGATGTTTGCCAACGCACAGCTAAAAGCCAACAGTTTCAGGGAACTGATCGCCGTCTCGCGCGAAGCCAACCCGATCGCGTTTGCGATCGTTGGCACCGGCTCGATCAGCCACCTGATGGGCGAGTCCCTGCAGATCAAAGAAAAGGCGCGTTTCACCTTCGTGCCCTACAAGGGTGGCGCGCCGGCGATTGCCGACCTGATCGCAGGTGAAGTGCAGGTTTTTTTCGGCACTCTCGCCACCGGAAGCGGCGCGCTCAAGACCGGGCGCGTGAAGGCGATCGGCGTCGCGAGCACACGGCGGCTGGCGGCCCTGCCCGAGGTGGCCACGGCGGCCGAGGAGGGCATCAAGGACCTGGTGGTCGAGCAATGGTGGGCGCTGGTCGTGCCGGTGAAAACGCCCGCGCCCGTGCTGGAGAAACTGCGAACCGAATTTTCGGGCGCCCTCTCGCACGCCTCGACCAGGGAGCGCATGGCGACGCTGGGAATCGAGCCCGGCACCCTGGCGCCCACGGAATTCGGCGCATTCATGGGCACCGAGATCCGGCGCTGGAACAGGGTCGCGAGGGAAGCCAACATCAAGGTTGACTAGCGCGCTTGCGCGATCCGCAGGCCGGCCAATGCTGCCAATATCCTGCTAAAGGCCGCTTCCCTGCTGGGTTTACTGGAGAATTGCTGCCACGCCCCTATTCGGCCTTGACCCCGGCTTCCTTCACTACGCGCGCGTAGAGCGCCGATTCCGATCGCAGGAAGGCATCGAACTGTTGCGGTGTGGTCGGCGTCGGGATCATGCCGAAGCCCTTGAACTTGGTTTGCACTTCGGCCGTGGCAAGCGCGGCGTTGAGGTCCCTGTTGAGGCGTGCAATCGCGCTCGCAGGTGTTGCGGCGGGGACGACAAAGCCGCTCCAGTTGGTCGCCTCGAGTTCCGGGAAGCCGCTTTCCCTCATGGTCATCGTGTCCGGCAGAACGTCCACTCGCTCGGCCGAGGTGACCACGATCGGCTTGACCTTGCCGGTCTTTGCCGAGGGCGCGATTTCGTTCGCGTTGCCGTAGACGAGCTGGATGTGCCCGCCGGTGACGGCGGCGAGGCTCGGCCCGCCGCCCTGGAAAGGCGCATGGATGAGGTTGATTTTCGCGGTGAGCTTGAGCAGCTCGCCCATCACATGATGAGTGGTGCCCAGGCCCGGCGTGCCGTAGGAGAGCTCGCCGGGTTTCGCGCGCGCGAGCGCGATGAGCTCCTTAAGGTTGTTCGCGGGCACCGAAGGATGCGCCGCGATGACCATGGGCACCGCCAGCGTCTGACCCACGGCCTTGAAATCCCTCAGCGGATCGAACGGCATGTTCGAGCGCAGCAAGGGGTTGATGATGAAGCTCGGGAACACCACGAGGATCGTGTGCCCGTCGGGCGGCGAGCGGAACACGACTTCCCCGCCGATGATCGTGCTGCCGCCGGGACGGTTCTCGATCACCACCGACTGGCCGAGGCTTTTTGCCAGGCTGTCGGCAAGCAGCCGGGAGGAGAGGTCCGCCGCGCCGCCCGGGGGGAAGGGCACCACGATGCGCAGGGGCTTGGACGGGAACGGCTGCGCCTGGGCTGTTGCGGCGAACTGCACTGCAACCGCTGCCAGCGATGCGGCCAGGATGCGGGCGATCATTTTCTCTCCTCACGTGGGAAGTACTCCTGCGAGCGTAAGTTTGCCGCGAAGTCCGGTTTCGCGGGCGGGAATCTGCGCGAAACGTTCGGATGAAATGGAAAACCCGGCGCATCTAGATCAGAGGTCTTGACCCATCCGGCAACAGGCGAAGCGCTAGAGGCCGAACACCTTCATCGCCGAATCGGTGAAGCCTTCGAGGCCGCGTCCCGTGACCCCGGATTTCCTGTCGGAGCCGGGGACCTCTTCATAGACGTAGTACCCCGAGGCGCCGGCAAAGCGATCGTTGAAGAGCGGCTGGTGGCCGCGGAAATAGGCAAGGAAAGTCTCGCACCGGGTCGAGGAATACAGCACGTTTGCGCTGAAGCCGAGGGTAGCGGCCTGGTTGATCGCCCGTCCCGCCTCGGCCTTTTCCACGCGAATCCCGCGGCAGCCTTTGACGATCAGTGTCGCGGGCCCGTGGAACGCGAGGTAGCGCAGCTGCAACGTGAGCCACGCGTGCAGGCTGCCCAGCCGCCAATGGCTGGTGATTCGCAAGGGCCGGTCTTTTCGGGCGAGGACTCCGACGAGGTTCCTCGGATGGAAGACAAAGGCGGAGCCTTCCGGCAGGCAGAGCACGCCGATCTCGCTGAGCGGATCCCGGGTCGAGGAGACCACCACCGCTGCGGGCTGGTCCGCGCGGATGCGGGTCAGCAGCGTCATTCCCGACGCGAGGCTGGTCAGCAGGAATGCCCCGTCCAGCAGCCACTTGGTGTCGGTGCGGGCCTGCGCAGGCATGCTTTGCAGGTATTGCGAATGCACGAGCAGCTCGTGGTCCGCGTCGATCGGCAGGGATTGCGAAACGGCGGAAAACTTCGAATTCGCAGGCGGCTCGACCGAACCCGATACCTCGGGGAGCAGGCATATCGGCGGCCGGCGCGATACGACCGGGGCGAGGACAAAGTAGAACAGGGCCTTGATGCCGATGGGAACCAGGACGATCGCGAGGAGGATCTTGGCCGCGGTGAGCCAGACCTCGAGCAACCGATCGAGGAGCTTCCCGGGGAAGTTGTCAAGCTTGCGTCCTTCGCGCTCCTGGATTTTCCCCTCGAGCGGACCAAGCGCGTCGGAAAGCTGGTCGTTCCCGAGCCTGAATTCCCTCCTTGCGGCCGAGGCCGAGGCGATGATCTTGGTTTGGAACTGATAGTCGGCCTCCGCGCGACGGTACTGCTCGTGCAGGCTGATGTTTGCCTGGCGCAGAGCCTCGAGCTCGCCGTACTGAGGCGTGCCCGGAATCCTTGTTGCCCACGGGCGGTCGTCCTGGAGCGATTTGAAAGCCGCGTAGTTTGCGGAGAGCTTCTCATGGGCCGACACGCGGATTTTGTGCAGTCTTTCGAGCGCAGCCGGGCCGTCGCGCAGCGCAGTGAGCGAATTTCGCATGCGGGCGAGGTGCTCGCGTTGTTGCCGGAGCAGCTTGATCTCGACGTCGCGCTTCAGGTGCTCGACATAGCCGCTGCCGAGCGGGACGGCGGTGAGGACGGCCATCCCGTCATCGGCTTGCCGGGCCGTGAGCTGCTGTATTTCGTTGTCGAGCTCACCGATGCGCCGATCGAGCGCCGGCCCGGGCGACTTCGAAAGGCGCTCGACTTCGGCTGCGGCCGATTGCTCGAACTCCCGGATTCGCTTGCCGATCTCTGCCCTGCCTCCGACAAGGACAGCCAGTTCGCCTTTCAGCGACTGGTATTCGCGAACCTTGTCCTGCACCCAGTATCCGGCGACCAGCACGGCCGAGATCAGGACGAACGTGAGGACCATGCGGACCAGCCATCGGCCGACCGCCTTGATGAGGTTCAGCAATCTTCCGCCGCGCGGTTCGCCTCTTCGCGAACGGTCCTGGCTCCGGTGAGCTTCGTGATCGCGGTCTCGAAGAGGCCCGAGGCCACGCCCGCGCGCTTGCCGAGGTTGATCCTTCTGGCAGCGCTCAGGCGGGGAGGATTCATGTAGATTTAACTACGAAGATCCAGTGCCGGTGCAGGTTTCATGTCAATCTATTTGCCATAAACAGAAAAACTATCCTGGTCCACTCTTCGCCAGCCCGGCTTTGAGCCGGGCGATCTCCGCGTCGATCTCGCCCATGCCGGGGAAAGGGCGCCCGGCCTGCCCGTACCAGTAGCGGGCGTTCGATTCGTCGCCCTCGATGAGATGCACTATGCCATGCGCCCAAGCGGCAAGGGGGGCGTTGCTCTCCTGGGCGATTTCATGCGCGGCTTGCCAGTCGCGCGCCTCGAGCAGCGCGACGGTATCGGACAGGGACTTGGCGGCCACGTCTATTTGAGCCAGCCCGGGCCCGTGTTTTTGCTCGTGAAGCTCTTCGGGTCGACCTCGACGTCGCGGAACGGGGCGCGCTCGAAGCGCGCCCTCTCCTCGAAAGGCACGGTGGCGTCGATGCCGACCTTGGCGCGGATGCCGTTGGCGCTCTTGCGCACGTATTCGTGCGTGCGCGCTCCGGGAACGATAAACAAATCCTTGCTCGCCTCCATGCGCATGGCCAGCGCGTACTCCACGTCGTTGGGATCCTGGATGTCGATGTCGTCATCCACGGCAATCACCAGGTCGAGGTCCTTGAGCGTGCCGAACGCGGCAAGGATGGCGTTGCGCTGCATGCCTTCCTGCTGGGGATTTGTTTTTTTCACTGCGATCACGGCGTGGAAGCGGTGCAGCCCGCCCGCCGTCATCTCGACGTCCTTGACGATGGGCGTGACGGCCTGCAGCGCTTTAAGCAGGCTCGCCTCCATGACGTATTTGCGCAGCATGATCGTCTCGCGCCCCACGCCGTTGATGGCGAAATACACCGGGTCGTTGCGATGGGCGAGGGCGGTGACTTCGAACACCGGCGCATCGCCTTCGGGCGACAGATAGCCGACGAATTCGCCGAACGGGCCTTCGCGCACGGTCTGGTCGGGCAGCAGCACGCCTTCGAGCACGATCTCCGTCTCGGCCGGGTAATGCATGTCCTGGGTCAGCGCCTTGACCACCGGGATCGGCTCGCCGCGCAGGCCCCCGGCAATCGCCAGCTCGTCGGACGACTCGGGCATCTGCGAGCCCATCGTCGCCGCCGTGTAGTGGACGGCGAGATCGGTGCCGATGCAGACCGCGATCGGCAGCGGCAAGCCCATCTTCTGCGCGCGCTCGTACGCGGCGCGCAGGTGGCGGCCGAAGTCGAGCTTGATCGCGGTGCGTTGCGGGCCGATCAGCTGCAGGCGATGGTATGAGGCGTTGTATACGCCGGTCTCCGGATCCTTGACGATCACGATGCCGGCGGTAATGAAGCGCCCGCTGTCGCCATCGGTATGGCGGAGGATCGGAAGCAACCTGCCGAGGTCGAATTCGCGGTGCACGTTCTCGTGGACCGGCGCATTGGTCACGCGCACCGGCGGCACCGGATTGCCCAGCGCCCGCGCGACGAACTGGCGGATGCCGCGGTAATCGACGCCGAAAGCCGCCTCGCAGTTCTCCCGGCACGAGAGCATGTTGCCGAACACGGGCATCGCGTGGTCTTTCACGCGCGGGAAAAGCAGCGCCGGACCGCCGTCGAGCTTTTTCATCATGCCGGCGATCTGGAACTCGGTGTCCGCCTCGGGCTTGAACGCCGAGATGCGCCCCGCCTGCTGCATGCGCCGCATGGCGGAGCGGAAGCTCGTATCGATGACTACCTGGTTACTCGCATCCATGGCGTGTTTCCCAACTTGGTTACTGCTCGACCTTGATGCCGGTCTGTTTTACG
>JBBQNG010000080.1:0-15917 GCA_038329645.1 Burkholderiales bacterium | reverse complement strand
TTCGATCGACGTCGTGCCGACGAGCACGGGCTGCCCGCGTGCATGGCAATCCTTGATGTCCTCGATGATTGCGTCGTATTTTTCCTTGCCGGTGCGGAACACCTGGTCGAGGCGGTCGTCGCGGATCATCGGGCGGTGCGTCGGCACCACGACCGTCTCCAGGCCGTAGATCTCCTGGAACTCGTAGGCTTCGGTATCGGCCGTGCCGGTCATCCCCGACAGGCGTGTGTACATACGGAAAAAATTCTGGAACGTGATCGAGGCGAGGGTCTGGTTCTCGGACTGGATCTGGACGTTCTCTTTGGCTTCGACGGCCTGGTGCAAACCGTCGGACCAGCGCCGGCCCTGCATGAGGCGGCCGGTGAACTCGTCGACAATGATCACCTCGCCGTTCTGCACCACGTACTGCTGGTCGCGGTGAAACAGGTGGTGCGCGCGCAAAGCCGCGTACAGATGGTGGACGAGGTTGATGAAAGTCGGCTCGTAGAGGCTCGCGCCTTCCGGCAGCAGGCCGACGCGCACGAGGATCTCCTCGGCATGCGCGTGGCCCGATTCGGACAGCAGGACCTGGTGGTTCTTCTCGTCGACCCAGAAATCGCCCGGGCCGTCTTCCGCCGTCTGCTTTGTGAGAAGCGGCGCCACCTCGTTCATGCGGTGGTAGAGCTCGGTACGGTCCTCCGCCTGGCCCGAAATGATGAGCGGCGTGCGCGCCTCGTCGATCAGGATCGAGTCGACCTCGTCGACGATTGCGAAATTGAGGCTGCGCTGGTAGCGGTCCTCCACGTGCATCGCCATGTTGTCGCGCAGGTAGTCGAAGCCGAACTCGTTGTTGGTGCCGTAGGTGATGTCGGCGGCATAGGCCGCGCGCTTCTTCTCGGCCTCGAGCTGCGACAGGTTCACGCCCACTGTGATGCCGAGGAAGCCGTAGATCTTGCCCATCCAGTCGGCATCGCGCTGCGCGAGGTAGTCGTTGACCGTGACGATATGCACGCCCTTGCCGGCAATCGCATTGAGGTAGGCCGGCAGGGTGGACATGAGAGTCTTGCCCTCGCCCGTGCGCATCTCCGCGATCTTGCCCGCGTGCAGCACCATGCCGCCCAGCAGTTGGACGTCGAAATGGCGCATTTTGAGGGTGCGCACGCCGGCCTCGCGGACGACCGCGAAAGCTTCGGGCATCAGGTCATCGAGCGTTTCGCCATCGGCGAAGCGCTTCCTGAACTCGTCGGTCCTGGCCCGCAGCGCCGCGTCGGAAAGCGCCTTCATCGACGCCTCGAGCGCGTTGACGCGCTCGACGGTGCGGCCATAGGTCTTGAGCAGCCGCTGGTTGCGGCTGCCGAATATCTTGGTGAGGAACTTGGTGATCATGCTGGCCGGGGTAAACCGCGGCGGGGGCCGCAGCAGAACGGCATAGATGCCGCCGATTCGAAAAAAATCAGGATTTTAGCATGGGCACCCGCGCCGACTGGGCTGCGGGAGCTGCCCTAGCGGCGAGCCAGGGTGGCCGGCGGTGTGGATGCGAAGAGAAAGCGCCCCGGGTTTTGCGCGGCGCCCTTGAAGCGGACTTCGAAGTGCAGGTGCGATCCCGTCGAGCGCCCCGTCGAGCCCACCTCGGCGATCTTGCGGCCGCGCTTGATGAGATCGCCTTCCTTCACGAAGATCTTCGAAGTGTGGGCGTAGCGCGTGACCAGGTCGTTGCCGTGGTCGACGTCGATCATGTAGCCGTATTGCTGGTGAAAGCCGGCGAACTGCACGACCCCCCCCGCGGCGGCGACGATCGGCGTGCCAGTGTCGGCGAGGAAATCTATGCCTTCATGCATCGTCTGCTGGCCCGTGAAAGGGTCGATGCGCACGCCGAAGCTGGAGGCGTTGTACGTTCCGCTCACGGGAAGGATCGTCGGCAGCAGCTTTTTCTTCACTGCCTGCTCGAACATCTGCGCGTCGAGCACACCGAGCAGGTCGGTGCGGTTTTCCATCTGGCGCGAGAGCGTCTCAAGCTTACGGGTGAATTCCTGCATCGAGAGGTTCTGGGACGGGAAGCTCGTGGACTGCGCCCCGCCGAGGCCGGGCGATTCGTTGAGGCGGAATTCCTGCGGCTTGATCCCGGCGACGCTGGAGAGCCTTTCGCCGAGCGCGTCCAGGCGGGTGAGCTGCGCCTGCATCTCGCCCAGCTTGACGGCCATGGCGTTGAGGTTCTGCTGGACGAACTCGCTCGCCTTGTCGGTCTCGCCCTGCTGGGCTGACAGGACAATCCGCTGCAGGAAAGGGATTTTCACCTCCCCACCGAGCCGGAAGGTGAGGGCATAAAGGCCGATGGTGAGGCCTGCCAGCATGACCCCGCCGACGAGGGCGGAGGCGAAAAGATGGCGATTGGTCAGGGTGAGCGTCCTCGCCTTTGCCAACCGGTCAGAGATTACAATGATCTGCAACTATCACTCCTCGGACTCGATCGATGCCTGCCCTCAGGATCAACCGTTTTTTCTCGGCAGAAGGCGATTTCCAGCCGGTCTACGAGAAAATGCGCGAAATCGAGGCGCTCTCGAAACTGCTGGAAGGTTTCCTCCCTCCCGAACTGGCGCCGCTCGTGCGGGTGGCCAATTTCAAGGAAGGCAAGCTAGTCATCCTCGCCGCCAATGGTGCGGTGGCAGCCAAACTAAGGCTCTTGTCGGAAAGCCTGGGGGCCTACATTACGCAACAGCGGTCGCAGGTTAATTCAGTTTCGGTGAGGGTGCAACCCGGCAGCGGCGAGGCCCCGGAGCCTGTCGAAAAGCAGGCGCACCTTACCCAGGCAGCCTTGCAGGAACTTGTCGCCCTGCACGCCCGGATTCCCGACTCGGCTTTTCGTAAGGCATTGAAAACGCTGCTGGATCGGCACGCCCTCAGACCATGACCGCGAGGCGCTCGAAGAACAGGATGGCCAGGAACAGCAGGATCGCGCCCAGGGCGAACTGAAATATCCGCCACGCCACCCGCAGGTATTTGCGATTGCCGGTGAACACCCAGGCCAGGACGGCTACGCCGACCGCGATTACGGCCAACAGGGCGACTATGCGAAGGACGAGCACCCGGGCCCGTCCGCGTCAGGCGGTCTGGCGGACCAGGCCGAGCACCCCGGCCGGCGCCTGGTCGGCGCCGTCGAAGGTTACCATCTCCCACGCGTCCGGCTGGCCGATCAGCTCGCGAAGCAGCCGGTTGTTAAGCGCGTGCCCGGACTTGTGGGCGCTGAAGGCCCCCAGCAGGGGGTTGCCCATCAGGTAAAGGTCGCCAATGGCATCCAGAACCTTGTGGCGGATGAACTCGTCGCCAAAGCGCAGGCCGTCGGCGTTGAGGACTCGGTACTCGTCCAGCACAACCGCGTTGTCCAGGCCGCCGCCCAAAGCAAGGCCGTCCTCGCGCAGTTGCTCGACATCCTGCATGAAACCGAAGGTGCGCGCCCGCGCTATCTCTTTGAGATACGAAGTGCTGGCGAAATCGACCGTGACCGACTGGTTGCTTTTCTCGATCACGGGATGGTCGAATACGATGGAAAACGACAGCTTGTAGCCGTCGTAAGGCTCGAGGCGCGCCCACTTGTCGCCCTCGGCGACATCGACGCGCTTCTTGATCCGGATGAAGCGCTTGGGCGCGGCCTGCTCCTCGATCCCCGCGGCCTGGATCAGGAACGCGAACGGCGCCGCGCTCCCGTCCATGATCGGCACTTCCGGGCCGTCGAGGTCGACGAAGACGTTGTCGATTCCGAGCCCGGACAGCGCCGACATAAGGTGCTCGACGGTGTACACACGTGCAGCGCCATTCACGAGGCACGAGGAGAGGCGGGTTTCGCCCACCGCTTCGGCCCTCGCGCGCAGGTCGACGACCGGCTCCAGGTCGATGCGGCGGAACACCACGCCGGTGTCCGGCTGGGCCGGACGCAACACCATCTGGATTTTCTGTCCGGTGTGCAGGCCTACCCCGGTAACCCGGGTAAGTGACTTTAGTGTTCTTTGGCGAAGCATCGGGGCTGCAAAAAAGTGTGACGGCGGAGACGCTCGAATTATAAGTATCTGTTTCCGCACATAGTGTAGCACATTGTAACAACATTGCTGCAACGCAATATAAATGACCTCCCCGAAATCCGGTCCGCCCGGCAAGGTCGAGAACCGGGTTTCGGGGAGGTAACGCAGGCCTTTAGCGCGGACCTAATCGGCCTGTTTGCGCAGGAAAGCGGGAATGTCGTACTTGTCCACGCCGCTTTGCGCCAGCGCCTCGGCCTGCCGTGCCCGGTTGTTGCGCATGACCGCGGGCATCTCCAGGTGGCCGTAGTCCACCCCGGCCCCAGGCGCCATCACCGGCTGGTTGTCCGTGCCGGTTTTCTGGGTCATCACGAGTTGCGGTTTCGACTGCCTTTGCGCGACCGCCGCTCCGAGGCCGGTGGCGACCACCGTCACGCGAAGGTTGTCCTCCATCGCGGCGTCGTACACAGCGCCGAAAATGATGGTCGCGTCGTCGGCGGCGAAGCTGCGCACGGTGTTCATGACCGCCTTCACCTCGCCATGCTTGAGGCTTTCGCGCGTGGCAGTGATGTTGACGAGCACACCCCTTGCGCCGGACAGGGTGACACCCTCCAGCAGCGGGCTGGCAATGGCTTGCTCGGCCGCGATGCGCGCGCGATCCATGCCCGACATCTGCGCCGAACCCATCATCGCCATGCCCTGCTCGGACATCACGGTGCGAACGTCCTGGAAGTCAACGTTGACGAGGCCCTCGCGGTTGATGATCTCGGAGATCCCGGCAACCGCGTTGTTGAGGACGTCGTCGGCGGCCTTGAACGCCTCGTCCATCGTCACGTCCTCGCCGAGCACCTCCTCGAGCTTGTCGTTGAGGATCACGATGAGCGCATCGACGTGCTGGCCCAGCTCCTCGATGCCCGCCTCGGCCAGGCGCATGCGCTTGGTGCCCTCGAAAGAAAAGGGCTTGGTCACCACCGCACCGGTGAGGATGCCCATCTCGCGCGCAACTTCGGCCACGACCGGCGCGGCTCCGGTTCCGGTGCCGCCCCCCATGCCCGCGGTGATGAACACCATGTGCGCGCCTTCGAGCGACTCCTGCAGGAGCGCCCTTTCCTCGATCGCCACGGCGCGCGCCTCCTCGGGCTTGGCGCCCGCGCCCAGCCCGCTCGAGCCGATCTGGATCTGGTTTCGCTCCTGTTTGCGCCCCAGCACCTGGGCATCGGTATTGACGGCGATGAAGTCGACGCCCTCCACGCCCTTGCCGATCATGTGATTGACGGCATTGCCGCCTGCGCCGCCCACACCCACCACCTTGATCACGGGCCCCGCACCCTGACTGTCAACGATTTCGAACATTTTATTTTCTCCTTGCCGGTTGGTCTGACTGCTTGTCGATAAATGTCGCGATATTTGCTGCGCTGGACTTCAAAAATTGCGTTGGAACCACTCGCGCATGCGCGCGAGCACCGCTTTGAAAGAGCCGCCCTGGCGCATCACCTGGCCCTGCTGGAGCTGCGCAGCGCCTTCGAGGAGCAGGCCCATAGCGGTTGCGTAACGCGGGTTGCGCACGACGTCGGCGAGGCCGCCCGAATACACGGGCAGGCCGATGCGCACCGGCATGTGGAAGATCTCTTCGCCCAGCTCGACCATGCCCTGCATGGTTGCCGAGCCGCCCGTGAGCACGACGCCGGAGGAAAGGAGCTCCTCGAAGCCCGACTCGCGCAGCACCTTCTGCACGAGCGAGAACAATTCCTCGACGCGCGGCTCGATCACTTCGGCGAGCGTCTGGCGCGACATCATGCGCGGGGCCCTTTCCCCGATGCCGGGCACCTCCACCATTTCATTGGCATCGGCCAGCTGGCGCAGCGAAACGCCGTGGCGGATCTTGATCGTCTCCGCGTCGGGGGTCGGCGTGCGCAAGGCCATCGCGATATCGTTGGTGATCTGGTCTCCCGCGATAGGGATGACGGCCGTGTGGCGGATCGCGCCGTGCGTGAAGATGGCGATGTCGGTGGTGCCGCCGCCGATGTCGACCAGGCACACGCCCAGGTCCTTCTCGTCCTCGGACAGGACCGCGCGCGCCGAGGCGAGGGGCTGCAGGATCAGGTCGTTGACCTCCAGGCCGCAGCGGCGAACGCACTTGACGATGTTCTGCGCCGACGACACGGCGCCGGTGACGATATGGACCTTGACCTCCAGGCGCACCCCCGACATCCCGATCGGCTCGCGCACGTCCTCCTGCCCGTCGATGATGAATTCTTGTCTCAGCACGTGCAGGATCTGCTGATCGGTAGGGATATTCACCGCGCGGGCGGTTTCGATCACGCGGTCCACGTCGAGCGCGGTGACCTCGCGGTCCTTGATGGCGACCATGCCGGTCGAGTTGAAGCTCCTGATATGGCTGCCGGCGATGCCGGTGAAGACGGAGGCGATCTTGCAGTCGGCCATCAGCTCGGCTTCCTCCAGGGCACGCTGGATCGCGCTCACCGTGGACTCGATGTTGACCACCACGCCCTTCTTGAGCCCCTTGGATTCGTGGCTGCCCATGCCGAGGACCTCGAGCGCGCCGTCGGGCCGCACTTCCGCCACCAGCGCCACCACTTTCGACGTGCCGATGTCCAGGCCGACGACGAGTTCCTTGGTTTCCTTTGCCATGTGTCCGGTCAACCCTTTCGCTTTGCCGGCCCGGGGCGCTCGAAATCGGGCACCCGCAGGGCGAAACCGTTCGGATAACGCAAATCGACGTACTCGTGCCGCAGAGCGATGCGCCCGAGCGTTTGCGGGTACGCCGCAATGAATCGTGCAAGCCGCGCGTCGGCGGGGTCGTTGGGCAGGTCGCGGCCCAGCTCGATGCTCAAGCCGTTGGCCAGGCGCAGCTGCCACGCAAACCGCGGCGTGAGGATCACGCGCTCGAGCGCGCTGTTCAGCGGCGCCAGCAGCGCGACGTAGTTGCGGTAGTGGCGCGTCACTTCGCCCTCGGTCCGCGACGGGCCCGCGAACATCGGCAGATCGGCCTCGGTCTGGCCGGCGAATCGCTCGCCGAACGTGTTGACGAGGCCTGCGTCGCCCCAATGGGCGAGCGCGACATTCTCCTCGAGCGTCACTTCGATCCGGTCCGGCCAGACGCGGCGTACGTCCGCCCGGCGCACCCACGCGATCTGCTCGAGCCCGGCGCGGATCGCGGCCAGGTCGACGGCGAAGAAGTTGCCCGTGACGCGGCCGCGGGTTGCCGCCTCCAGGTCTTGCCGGCCGGTATGCGCGAGATCGCCGCTTACCGTGACTTCACGCAGGGGGAACAGCGGGGAATTGAGTACGAACTGGGCGCAGGCAAATCCAAGGAGCACGATCGCAATGGCAATGAGGCTGTTCGCGGCCATGTTGAGCAGCCGCGGGTTATCCCACATGGGCGCCCTCCAGGATCCGAACGCAGAGGTCCTCGTAGCCGACCCCGACCTGGCGCGCCGCCATCGGCACGAGCGAATGCCCGGTCATCCCCGGCGAAGTATTCACTTCCAGCAGGTACGGGTTACCCGCGGCGTCCAGCATCAGATCGACGCGGCCCCAGCCGGCGCAGCCAAGGAGACCGAACGCGCGCAACGCGAGCGCCTGCAGCGCCTGTTCCTGCACCTCCGGCAGGCCGCTCGGGCAGTGGTACTTCGTGTCGTCCGTGAAGTACTTGTTCTGGTAATCGTAGTTGCCTTGCGGCGCCTCGATGCGAATGAGCGGCAGCGATGCATCGCCGAGGATGCTGGCGGTGTATTCGGGACCGTCGATGAACTGTTCGGCAAGCGCCATGTCGTGGAACTTCTTCGCGGCCAGTTCGTACGCCGCGGGAAGTTGCGCCGGATCGGCGACCTTGGTCAGGCCAAGCGTGGAGCCCTCGTTCGCCGGCTTCACGATCAGCGGAAGGCCGAGGTCCTTTGCAACCGCGTCCCAGTCCTCACCGCCAGACAGCATCCGGAAGCGCGGCGTCGGCAGGCCGTTGGCAATCCAGATCATCTTCGTGCGCCACTTGTCCATCGCAATGGACGAGCCGAGAACGCCGCTGCCCGTATAAGGAATGCCCAGCACTTCGAGCGCACCCTGCAGCGTGCCGTCCTCGCCGCCGCGTCCGTGCAGCGCGATGAAGCAGCGTGCGAATCCGTCGGACCGCAGTTCGGCGAGATCGCGCTCCGAAGGGTCGAACGCATGCGCGTCCACGCCCTTTGCGCGCAAGGCCTTGAGCACGCCGCCCCCGCTCATCAGCGAGATTTCCCGCTCTGAAGAGCGGCCGCCCATCAGAACGGCAACTTTTCCAAACGCGATCATGCGGTTTCCCCGAAGATGCGCACTTCAGGGTGCAGGTCGATGCCGGTTTGCGCCTTCACGGCCTGGCGCACCTCTTCTATGAGCCCCTCGATGTCCGACGCCCGCGCGACGCCTTTCGGATTGACGATGAAGTTGGCGTGCTTTTCGGAAACACGCGCGCCGCCGCGGGAGCGGCCCTTGAGTCCGCATGACTCGATGAGGCGCGCGGCGTGATCGCCCGGCGGATTGCGGAACACGCTGCCCGCATTGGGCAATGACAGCGGTTGCGATGCGATACGCTTGGTTAGGAATTCCTTGATCCGGGCGCGCGACGCCTCACCGTCTCCGGCGGCCAGCTTGAAATACGCGCCGGAAAACCACTCGTCTGCGCCTATTCGGCCGCCTTCCTTGAGCTCGCAGTGCCGGTAACCAAGTTCGAAGTCCGCTTTTGCCCTTACCCTGACAACGCCGCCGCGATCGATCGTTTCGGCCCGCTCGACGATCTCCCAAGTCTCCGATCCGTAGCATCCGGCGTTCATGGCCAGCGCCCCGCCGATGCTGCCGGGGATCCCGGCGAGGAACTCGGCGCCTTCGAGGTCGTGCGTCGCCGCGAACCGCGCCACCTTCGGGCTCGCCACGCCCACTTCGGCAAACACGAGGCCGTCCACCATCAAAGGTCGCTTTGCGGCCGCATGGGTGAGGATGATGGTGCCGCCGAAACCGCCGTCGCGGACCAGCGAGTTGCTGCCCAGGCCGAGGAACATGACGCTTTCGGAGCGAGGCAGTTGGCGCAGGAAAGCTGCGAGGTCATCGCGATCTGCCGGCGTATAAACGCGCGCGGCGGCGCCCCCGGTGCGCCAGCTGACGTGCCGGCCCATCGGCTCATCGGCTTTGAGCTCGCCTTTCAATCCGCTGAAGTGGCTTGTTTCGGACATGTCCATGTCTCTCACGCGGCTCCCGCAGCGAGCTGCGAGGGCACGTTGCCGATCGAGCCGGCGCCCATGGTCACGACCACGTCGCCGTCTTTGGCCACGCGACGGATCGCATCGGGCATCTGCGCGATGTCTTCCACGAATACCGGCTCGACCGTCCCCGCGACGCGCACCGCCCGCACCAGCGAACGGCCGTCGGCGGCCACGATGGGCGCTTCCCCGGCGGCGTACACCTCCGCAAGCACGACCGCATCGACGGTGGACAGGACCCGCACGAAATCCTCGAACTGGTCGCGCGTGGGCGTGTAGCGGTGCGGCTGGAAGGCCAGCACGAGCCGGCGGCCGGGAAACGCGCCGCGCGCCGCCGCGAGCGTGGCGGCCATCTCGGCCGGGTGATGCCCGTAGTCGTCGACCAGCGTGAACTTGCCGCCGTCCTGCGCAGCCACTTCGCCGTAGCGCTGGAAGCGCCGCCCGACGCCGCGGAAATCGGCGAGAGCCTTGCATATGGCGGCGTCCGCCACACCCAGCTCGCTCGCGACGGCGATTGCGGCCAGCGCATTCAGCACGTTGTGCTGCCCGGGCAGGTTGAGGGTCACGTCGAGCGCCCTGCCGTTCTCGCGAACGACGTGGAACCGCATCGCGCCTTCCGCGTGCTCGACGCCGGTCGCGCGCACCATTGCGTCCTCGCCCAATCCGTAGGAAATGATCGGCTTGGATACGAACGGCATTATTTCGCGCACGTTGCGGTCGTCGGTGCAGAGGATGGCGCTGCCGTAAAACGGCAGGTTCTGAAGGAACTGGACGAAAGCCTGCTTCAGACGTGCGAAGTCGTGCTGGTAGGTGTCCATGTGGTCGGCGTCGATGTTCGTGACGACCGCCATCACCGGCTGCAGGTGGAGGAAAGACGCGTCTGACTCGTCGGCTTCGACCACGATGAAATCGCCGGCCCCCAGGCGCGCGTTGGAAGCCGAGCTGGTCAGGCGGCCGCCGATCACATAGGTCGGATCCAGGCCGCCCTCGGCCAGGACGCTCGCGATCAGGCTGGTGGTGGTGGTCTTGCCGTGTGTGCCGGCGATGGCGACGCCCTGCTTGAGCCGCATCAGTTCGGCAAGCATCAGCGCGCGGGGGACCACCGGGATGCGTTTCGCGCGCGCGGCGAGCACCTCGGGATTGTCGCTCTTGACCGCGGTCGAGACGACGACCGCATCGGCGCCGTCGACGTTTTCCGCCGCATGCGAAAGCTTCAGCGAGACGCCGAGCTGCTCCAGCCGGCGCGTTGCGGCGTTGGCCGCGAGATCGGACCCGCTGACCTGGTAGCCCAGGTTGAGCAGCACTTCGGCGATCCCGCTCATGCCGGAGCCGCCGATGCCGACGAAATGGATGCGCCGGACCTTGTGCTTCATGCCCGCGCTCCTGCAAGCGCCATGCACGCCTCGGCGACCAGGCGCGTGGCCTCGGGCTTGCCGAGCGCGCGCGCCTTCTCCGCCATTGCCGCCAGCTTCGTGCGGTCGAGCGTGCCGATAAGCGCGGCGAGCTGGGAAGGATTCATGTCCGCCTGCCGGATCAGCATCGCGGCACCGCTGTTGGCGAGGAATTTCGCGTTTGCAGTCTGGTGATCGTCGACCGCGTGGGGGAACGGCACCAGCACGCTTGCCATCCCCGCCGCCGAAAGCTCCGATACGGTCAGCGCGCCTGCGCGGCAGATCACCAGGTCCGCTTCGGCATAGCGCGCCGCCATGTCGCCGATGAACGCGACCAGCTCGCCTTCCACACCGGCAGCGGCATACGAGTCGCGCAGCGCGGCGAGATTCTTTTCTCCCGACTGGTGCACTACGCGCGGCCGTTCGGTGGCCGGGATCAGCGCCAGTGCCTTCGGGACCGCGTCGTTCAGCGCCTGGGCACCAAGGCTTCCACCCACGACGAGCAATCGCAGCGGACCGCTGCGCCCGGCGAATCGCTCGCGCGGCGCGGCGACTCCCGCGATTTCCGCGCGCACCGGGTTGCCCGTCCACTGGGCTTTCTCGAGTGCGCCCGGGAAAGCGACCATGGCCTTGTCCGCCACCCTGGCCAGCATCCGGTTGGTAAGCCCAGCGACAGCGTTCTGCTCGTGAACAGCGAGCGGGAGGTTGAAGAGCGACGCCATCATGCCGCCGGGGAAAGCGACGTACCCGCCCATCCCCAGGACGACATTGGGCCGCACGGCAAAAATCGCCCGCGCGCTTTGCCAGAAGGCGAACAGCAGGTTGGCTGGCAGCAGCAGTTTCGCCGCCAGGCCCTTGCCGCGCAGCGCGCTCGCGCGCACCCATGCCATTTCGTAGCCATGCGCCGGCACGAGGCGCGACTCCATACCCGTGCGCGATCCCATCCACACCACGCGCCAGCCGAGCGCGCGCATGAAGTCCGCGACCGCAAGGCCCGGGAAGACGTGCCCGCCCGTCCCCCCGGCCATGATCATGATCGTCCTGGGGGCGGTC
The DNA here is from genome assembly GCA_038329645.1 of Burkholderiales bacterium. Taxonomy (GTDB): domain Bacteria; phylum Pseudomonadota; class Gammaproteobacteria; order Burkholderiales; family SG8-39; genus SZAS-79. Next base: position 4,238 of record JBBQNG010000080.1, on the reverse strand, counting down.
ATCCGGACAGTCCCTTGGCGAGCTGGCGGCTTTCCCAGTCGATGCGCAGCAGGATCGCCAGCGCGAGGCTGTTGACCAGGAGCCCGGACCCGCCGAAGCTCATCAGCGGCAGCGTAAGGCCCTTGGTCGGCAGCATGCCCGTGTTGACCCCCATATTGATGAGCGTCTGGAATCCGAGCCAGATGCCGATGCCCTGCGCGGCCAGCGCCGCGAAGTGGCGCTCCTGGAGCGCCGCCTGCCGGCCGATCGCGAAAGTACGCAACACCAGCCACACGAACAATGCGATCACGAGTGCGACGCCCACGAGCCCCAGCTCCTCGGCGATTACGGCGAGGAGGAAATCCGTGTGCGCTTCGGGCAGGTAGTGCAGCTTCTCGACGCTCGCACCAAGGCCGACGCCGAACCATTCGCCGCGGCCGAACGCAATCAGCGCGTGCGACAGCTGGTAGCCTTTCCCGTAGGCGTCGGACCACGGGTCCATGAAGCCGAAGATGCGCTGCATGCGGTACGGCGACGACAGGACCAGCGCCGCGAACCCCACTGCCAGCATGCCGATGAGCGCGAGGAAGTGGCGCCCGTTCATGCCACCGAGGAACAGGATCCCGAAAGTCGTGATCGCGACTACCACCAGCGCCCCGAAATCGGGCTCCCGCAGGAGCAGCCAGGACACCGCGAGCATGACGCCGAGCATCGGCAGGAGGCCCTTCTTGAAGCTCTTCATGACCGCGTGCTTGCGCACCGTGTAGTCGGCGGCGTAGAGGACCGCCGCGAGCTTCATCAGCTCGGAGGGCTGCAGGTTGAAGACGATAAAGTTGAGCCAGCGGCGCGCGCCGTTGACCTCCCGCCCGAGGCCCGGGATCAACACCATCACGAGCAGGAGGAGCGCACCGAGAAAGAGCCACGGCGCGCTCTTTTGCCAGAAGCTGACCGGCGCCATGAAGGTAAGCGTTGCCCCAAGTAGGGCGACTGCGAGAAACACGCTTTGGCGGGCGAGGAAGTAGGCGGAGTTCCCCCCTGTAAACCGGCTCGATTCGGCGGTCGAGATGGATGCCGAATACACCATCACGAGGCCAGTTGCGACGAGCAGCAGCGCCGCCCATGCGAGCGAGCGGTCATATTCGGAGGCGGCAGCGCGTTGCGCAACAAGGGGGCTAGCCACGAGTCGGCACCAGACTGCGCACCGCTGCGGCAAACGCTTCGCCGCGGTGCTTGTAGTTGCGGAACATGTCGAAGCTTGCGCAGGCGGGCGACAGCAGCACCACTTCGCCCGCTTGCGCTTCCTGGGCGGCGCGCCCGACTGCGCCCTCCAGCGTCCGGCAGCGCTCCACCGGTACGCGGGTCGGGGCAATCGCCGCCTCGATGCGCCCGGCGTCCTCGCCGATCAGGAACACCTTGCGCGCATGCTCGGCCACCGGCTGCGCCAGCGGACCAAAGTCCTGGCCCTTGCCCACGCCGCCGGCAATCAGGATCACCGGCCGGTCCAGGCCTGCGCGCGATCCCTGCGTCGCGATGCCTTTGAGCGCCGCGATCGTCGCGCCGACGTTGGTGCCCTTCGAGTCGTCGTAAAAATCGACGCCGTTGATCGTTGCGACCTGCTCGAGCCGGTGGGGCAGGCCGCGGAACGTGGCGACCGACCTGACAAGGGGTTCGTAGGGGACGCAGACCGCGCGCGCCATCGCCATTGCCGCCATCGCATTGGCTGCGTTGTGCCAGCCGTGAATGGGCAGCGTGTCGATCGCGGCGAGCGCGTTGTGGCCCTGCGCGATCCATTTCTTCCCGTTGACCGCAATGCAGCCGAAATCCCTGTCGTCGACCGGGGCACCCAGGCCGAAATCGATCCGCTTGCGGCCTGCGACCGCCATCGAGAGCGAGACAGGATCGTCGCGATTGAGCACCTGCACTCCACTGCCCTGGAACACGCGCGCCTTTGCGACAGCGTACGCGGCAAGGCCGGGATAGCGATCGAGGTGGTCCTCGCTGAGGTTGAGCATGGTCGCCACGTCCGGCGCGAGCGACCAGGTGGTCTCGAGCTGGTAGCTGGAGAGCTCCAGCACCCAGGCTCCGGGGAGCTTGCCAGCGTCGAGCCGGTCGCAAAAAGCGTCAAGCGCCGGCGGCGCGATGTTGCCTGCGACTTCGGTATCGAGCCCGGCGCCGCGCAGGAGGTGCCCGGCAAGCGACGTCACGGTCGTCTTGCCGTTGGTGCCAGTGACGGCGAGTACCTTGCCGCGGCCGTGCACTTCGAGGCCCCAGGCGAACAGCTCGATATCGCCGCACACGGGCAGGCCGGCAGCGATCGCTTCCTGCACCACCGTTTCCTGCAGCGACAAACCGGGGCTCATGCACAGGAGGTCCACGCTCTCGAGCAGCCGCGGCGAAAATTCGCCGCAGCGCGCCTCGGCCGCGGGGAAGAGCTTGCGCAGCGGCCCGAGCTGCGGCGGTTCGGCGCGCGTATCGGCAACCCGCACCTGCCCGCCGTGCCGGGTGACCCACTTCGCAACTGACAGTCCCGTGTCGCCCAACCCGAGGACCAGCACGCGCTTGCCGGCAAGCGACATGCGCGATGGGCGGGTGAGCGCGATGGCGTTGCGCCCGGGCGATTGCGATGTGGCTTGGGCCATCGTCACCGCAGCTTGAGCGTGGACAGCCCGAACAGCACGAGCATCATGGTGATGATCCAGAACCGCACCACCACCTGCGATTCCTTCCAGCCTTCGAGTTCGTAGTGATGATGCAGCGGCGCCATGCGGAAAATGCGCTTGCCGCCGGAGAACTTGAAGTAGATCACCTGGATCATCACCGACAGCGTCTCGGCGACGAATACGCCCCCCATGATGAACAGCACGATCTCCTGGCGCACGATGACCGCGATGGTCCCCAGCGCAGCGCCGAGTGCGAGCGCGCCGACGTCGCCCATGAATACTTCCGCCGGATAGGCGTTGAACCAGAGGAAACCGAGTCCGGCCCCGGCGATCGCCCCGCAGATCACGATCAGCTCGCCCGCGCCGGGAATGTAGGGCAGGCCCAGGTATTTCGAGAACACCGCGTGGCCGGCCACGTAAGCGAAGATGCCCAGGCCGCTGCCGACCATTACGGTGGGCATGATCGCGAGGCCGTCGAGCCCGTCGGTCAGGTTTACGGCATTGGACGTGCCCACGATCACGCAAAAGGTGAGCGCGATGAACCCGATGGTCCCCAGCGGATAGGCGACATGCTTGAAGAACGGGACGATCAGCTCGTTCAGAGCCGGCATGGTGCTCGCATTGAGGGCGAGATAGCATGCCGCCGCCAGGCCGAAGAGGGATTGCCAGAAAAGCTTGACCTTCGCCGAAAGCCCCTTGGGATTGCGGTAGACCACCTTGCGGTAGTCGTCGACCCAGCCGATGCCCCCGAACGCTACCGTTACGAGCAATACGACCCACAGGAAGCGGTTCGTCAGGTCGCCCCAGAGCAGCGTCGTGATGCAGATCGAAAGCAGGATCAGCGCCCCGCCCATGGTCGGGGTGCCCGCCTTGGTGAGGTGCGACTTCGGACCGTCGTCCCGGACCGACTGGCCGATCTTGTACGCGGTGAGCTTGCGGATCACGAGCGGCCCGAGGATCAGGCTGATCGCGAGCGCCGTAAGGCAAGAGAGCACCGCGCGCAGCGTGATGTAGTTGAACACGTTGAACAGGCGCACGTCCTTCGCGAGCCATTGGGCCAGTTCGAGCAGCATCAGTGGACTCCTGCAGTGCGCGCGCCGGCGGGGGCGCCGCCGCTGCCGGTCAGGGCCGCCACCGCGCGCTCCATGCGCATGAAGCGCGACCCCTTGACGAGCACCGTGGCGCCCGCGTCGCGGATGCGCTTGAGTGCTGCGGCGAGGTCTTCGATCGTGGCAAAGTGGCGCGCCCCCTGCCCGAAAGCGGCGACCGTGTGCGCGGTCAACTCGCCCAACGCCAGCACGCTCGCGATGCCGCGTTCCTTTGCGTAGCGCCCGATCTCGCTGTGGAAATCGGGGCCCTCGTCGCCGACTTCGCCCATGTCACCGAGTACGAGGACGGTGCGCCCGGGCGCCGCGGCCAGCACGTCGATTGCCGCGCGAACCGAATCGGGATTGGCGTTGTAGCTGTCGTCGATGACTGTCATGCCGTCAAGCGCCTTCGTCACCTGCACCCTGCCCGTGGAGGGCTGGAACGCGGACAGCCCGCGGCCGATCGCGTCGGGCGCGATGTCGGCGGCGTCCGCGCGTGCCGCCGCGGCTC
>JBBQNG010000079.1:0-16035 GCA_038329645.1 Burkholderiales bacterium | reverse complement strand
ACGCCTCGATCGGCTCCATGTCGGCGGCATACGACGCAAACACCACGCCGTTGAGCGTGGTCACGCTGAGCTTCCTGAGGCCGTGGTCGGAGTTCTTGAAGTCCTTGGGCATGCCGCCGCCCTCGCCCTTCACCCCCCGCTTGAACGGGATGCCCTGCAGGTTGCCCACGAGGTCGTACGACCAGCTGTGGTACGGGCACACGAATTCCTTGGTATTACCCAGGTGCTGGCGGCAGAATTCCACGCCGCGGTGCGCGCAGCGATTCTCGAACACGTGCACCGTCCCGTCGGTGTTGCGCGAGACCACGACGGGCGTGGGGCCGACGAAGGACCGCTTGTAGTCGCCCGGGTTCGGGATCTCGGCCTCCAGCGCCACGAAATTCCAGGTGCGGCCATGGAAGATGCGCTCGACCTCGCGTTCGTAGATCTCCGGGCTGGTGTAGATCCAGTCAGGCACCGAGGATAGGCCTTCCGGCGGCCACTTGAACTCGAAGCCGGGCACCTGCGCCTTCTCCTTGGCAAAGCTGCCGGTCTGTCCGATGACTGTATTTGCGCTGAACATGGTGCCTCCTATGCGGCCGCGCCCGCGTGCACGGGGCGCGCGGCGAGGTCCATGAGTTTGATGCTGCCATCCTCGAGGGCGGCTGCGCTTACCGGCTGGCGCGCCTCGATCAGCTTGCGGGCGAAGCGGATCTCGCCGCCCGCGTTGAACGCGGTAGCGCAAACAATACGCTCTTCGAGCAGCGAAAACGCAATCGCGCGTCCCGCCGCGGGATCGCCCCGCCAGACGGTCTGCGCGCCCGGCGAGGCCATCCCGACCATCTGGATATTGACGCCGTGCTGGTCGGACCAGAACCACGGCACTTCCGCGTACGCCGCCAGCGTACCCATGGCGTTCCTGGCGACCGCGATCGCCTGGTTCTGGGCGTTCTGCCACGACTCGAGGCGGATGCGCCGCCCGAGGACCGGGTTGTAGTGGCTGGTCACGTCGCCCGCGGCCCAGATTCCTTCGACACTCGTGCGGCCGAATTCGTCCGTCACTACGCCGTCGGCCGAGACCGCTCCGGCGCTTTCGGCAAGCTCCGTATTGGGAATGATGCCGATGCCGATCACCACGACGTCGGCGGGCAGCTCGATGCCGTCGTCGAGCACGACCGAGGTAACGTTGCCCGCGCCCCGCAGCGCCGAGACCGTCGCGCCCAGGCGCATCGCGACGCCGCGCGCGACATGCATGCGTTCAACCGCCGCGGCGATGTCCGCAGGCAGCGCGCGCTCGAGGAGCGACGCCTGGCGCTCGACAACGGTGACCGCGAGCCCGCGCTTGGCGGCCGACGCGGCAACTTCGAGCCCGATGAAACCGCCGCCGATCACCACCAGCTTGCGTCCTGGGACGAGGTCTTTCGACAGCCGCTTGCAGTCGGCGATCGTGCGCAGGTAATGCACGCCGCCGAGCGTATCGTCCACGCCGATCAGCGGTCGCACGCGACTGCCGGTTGCGAGGATCAGCTGCGCGTAATCGAGGCGCGTGCCGTCGGAGAACATGACGCTCCGGCTGGCCGGCGCAATGGCTTCGGCGCGCAGGCCGCAGACCAGCTCGACGCCTTTTGCGCGCCAGTGGTCGCGCGGATGGATGTGCGTCGATTCGGGGGTTTCGTCGCCCAGCAGCACGCCCTTGGACAAGGCCGGACGCTCGTACGGCGGATCCGGCTCGTCGCCCACCAGCGTCACCGGCCCCGCGTAGCCCGCGCCGCGCAGCGCCTCGGCCGCGCGCGCTCCGGCCTGACCGGCGCCGATGATAAGGATGCGATCCGATGCGGCCATCAGGCCTGGCCGCCGACGTCGACGAGAATTTTTCCGTCTTCCACCTTGACTGGGTAAACCCGGATCGGCTCGGTCACGGGGGCGCACATCGCGTTGCCGGTGGTGAGCTCAAATTTTCCTTGGTGAAGCGGGCACTCGATGCAGCCGTCCTCGACGTATCCGTCGGACAGCAGCGCGTACTGGTGGGTGCAGACGTTGTGCACGGCGTGCAGCGCGCCGCCGGCGCGAACGATCGCCACGGGGGTGTCCCCCACCCTGACGCCCAGTGCCTCGTCGTCACCGAGCGCTGCGTCGTCCGCAACCGCGTGCCAGCCCATCTTTGCCGTCCTCCGGAATATTGCTCAGTGTACCCCGTAATTTGCTCAGTGTAGCCCGCAACCGGGCGCTGTCAAGCGCGCGCCGTTGCGGTGCAAGGCGCGGCAAAAATCCCCCGGATGGGGCGTCAGAAGCGCAGGGCGACGAGGCCCGCAAGCACGCAGGCGGTGGCAAAAAGCCGCCGCCGCGTGAAGCGCTCGCCGAGAAAGAACGCGCCTATCAGGGCGACAAAGATCACCGAGGTCTCGCGCAGGCAGGCCACCAGCGCCACCGGCGCCTTCGTCATCGCCCATAGGGCGATCGAATACGATCCGGTGGTGCACAGAGCGCCCACCACCATGCGCTTGCGATTGGCCATGAGGTAGCGCGGTACCTCTGCTCCGCGCCGCAACCCGCCGTACAGGTAGATCACCACGCCGCTGGCGGCAAAGAACCACATCGCATAACCCACCGGGCTGCCGGAGACGCGCGCGCCTTTGGCGTCGATCAGCGTGTAGGCGGCGATCACCGCGGCATTGCCGAACGCAAAGGCAAGGGCCTTCCTGAAGGCGCGCGGTTCGGATGCATGCACGATCGCGAAGCTGAGGATGCCGGCGCAGATGAACACTACGCCGGCGGTCTGCGCCCAACTCAGCACTTCCCCGAACACAGCCGCACTGGATATCGCCACGATCACGGGGCCGCCGCCGCGCATGACCGGATAAGTGAACGATATGTCGCCCCAGCGGTAAGCTCCCGCCAGCAGGGCGAAGTAGAGGATGTGTACCAACGCCGAGGCCGCCAGCCAGGGCAGCGATTCGGCTGCCGGAAGCGGGAGAAACGGCGCAACCGCGAGACCCGCGATCCCGGCGCCGGCCGCGATCGCCACCGTGTCGAGCTGCTTGTCCGCGCTCGACTTGAGCATGATGTTCCAGCCGGCATGCAGCAGCGCGCCCGCGAGCACGGCGAGGGTAACGGGGAGCGAGATCTGCATCGACGGAAGGTCCATCGCGGGGTCGGCTTTTTTGGCGCAGTGTAGCCTGCCGCGGCGTCCCGCGAGACAATGGCCCATGGCGCTCTCGCACAAGCCGTTGCGCGGCATCCTGCTGATCGCGATCGCGATCGCGACCTTCTCGGCAATGGACACGATCGCCAAGTACCTCTCGCAGAGTTACCCGGTGGGCAGCGTCGTCTGGGCCCGCTACGCGATCAACCTCATCGTGCTTTCTGTTTTCATGGTCGCGCGCGGCGAGGTGCGGCGGATAAAGACCGCCCGGCCAGGCACTCAGGTCGTGCGCGGCCTCATGCTCGGGGCCTCCACCCTGCTCTACTTCACGTCGCTCACCCGGTTGCCGCTGGCCGAGGCGGCCTCGATAGGGTTCGTGCTGCCGGTGTTCGTCGCCATCCTCGCGGTGCCGATGCTCAACGAACGTATCGACATGCCCCGGGTCATCGCGATCGTGGTTGGGCTTTCGGGCGCGCTAATCGTGGTGCGCCCGGGAACGGCTCTGTTCACCATCTATGCCCTGCTGCCGGTGGCGATGGCGCTGTGCAACGCGTTCTACCAGATCCTGACGCGCAAGATCGCCGGGCTGGAGCACCCGCTCACCTCGCTCTTCTACGGTTCCCTGATCGGCACGGTCATGTCCACCTTGCTGCTGTCGGCCGGCGTGGCGATGCCGCAGGGCTGGTTCCACTGGACCCTGTTCCTCACCCTGGGCGTGCTTGCCACAATCGGGCACTTCATCCTGATCCGCGCTTTCGACTACGCGCCGGCCACCCTGCTCGCGCCTTTCGTCTACTCGCAGCTCTTCTGGGTGATGCTGTTCGGCTGGCTGGTGTTCGGCGATTTTCCGGACGGGTGGTCGATGGTGGGGATGGCCGTCATCGTGGCTTCGGGCTTGTACATCGCGAACCGGCAGCGGCTCACGGCCAAGCGGTAAAGTTAGACTTTTACTTTCGGACAACCGCGTCCTGCCTGGATCTCCGGCCGATTTGTGTACCGGTATCGGTACATTCCAGGCGAGAATTACGCCAGCAAGCCTTTCCTCCGGCTCCAGTACGCTGCTTCATGAAGCCACCGCCGCTGTGCCGACCCGCGCCTCGACCGCTGGCATCACTTCCTGCGCAAACAGCGTCATCGACCGCTCCACCAGCTCCGGCGCCTGGCCGCCGAAATTGTGCATCGTCGCCACGTGCCGGATCCCCATCTCGTGGAGCCGGGTGACTTTCTTCGCCACCGTCTCCACCGAGCCGAACAGACAGATGCCGTTGGCGAGGATGTCCTCGTACTCGTGCCGCTTGGCGTACAGCCGCGTAGCCACGTACAAATCGTAGGCGGCCTTGCACTGCGCCCTGGCTTCCTCGTCCGTGCGCGCAACGTAGGTGTGCAACGTAAAGGCATGGTCGTCATCGTCGGCCGGCATCGCGGCCTCGGCGCGGCCCTTGCGGTACTCGGCCAGCATGGTGCCGATGTCCTCGAAATTCTTGCAGGACGCATACGGCACTGTGAAGATGCGGTTCTTCTGCCTGCCGACGTGGTACGCCGCTTCGCGCGCCAGTACCGCGACATACATCGGCGGCACGCGCCCGTTGTGCGGCAGCACGTTGAGCACCGCCTTCTCGCTTTTGGAAAACTGCCCCTTGTAGCTGAGCGTCTCGCCCGCCATCAGCCGCCTGACGATGTCGAGGTTCTCGTTGAAGCGGTCGCGCTTCTCCTTGGGATCGCTGTCATACCCCACGAACTCATGCGCGAGGTAGCCCGAGCCCACGCCGAACACCAGGCGCCCGCCGCTCATCATGTCGAGCATCGAATAGGTCTCGGCAATCCGCCGCGGGTCGTGGAAGGTCAGGATCGAAATCGCGGTGCCGAGGCGGATCTTCTTCGTGCGCTGCGCAACCGCCGAGAGCAGCAACGCGGGATCCGGCACCACGCCGTACTCGTGGAAATGGTGCTCGGCGCAGAAGAACGTGTCGTAGCCCAGCCGCTCGGCAAGCTCGCACTGCTTCATGACCTGCTCGTAGAGCTGCGGGACGGTGCGTGGAAGGTGCGGGTGATGGTCGTTGACCGAGAACACCGAGTAGCGAAGGGGAGAGTTCATCTGGCAACCTTCAAATCGTGGATCATTGCGTTACGCTTTGCGAAACCAATTCTAACGAGACTTCATGCGGAAAACCCGTGGATGCACTACACCCGCGCGTCGTGCCGCTCCAGCGCATGGCGCCAGTCCAGGATTTTAGCGTCTGCAGTCATCACCGCCGCGCCATGCACCAACGCAGTCGCGGCGATGAAGGGGTCGGCGGGGTCGTCAGGCAGGCAGCGTCCGGGAAGGCGGGGGATGCCCGGTGGACTGGCGCACCTCGAGCTTCAGGGGCAGTTCGATGCGGCGCGGTTCGACGTTTCCTTCCATGCGTTCGATGAGGTGACGAGCCGCCTCCAGGCCCACTTCGGCGATGGGAAAGCGAACCGTCGTAAGTGCCGGCGTAACCACGCTGGCGAGCTCCATGTCATCGAAGCCGGTAATGGAGATGTCCCCCGGCACCGCGAGGCCGATCCGGCGGGCTTCCTGGATTGCGCCGATGGCGAGGATGTCGTTGCCGCAGGCCACCGCCGTGAAGCGGCCGCGGCGCATGAGCTCGGCAAAGGCTTCGCGGCCCGCGCTCAGAGAATAGGCAGCCGGAACCACGTGCTCGCGATGCAGGGCGAGGCCGGCCCGCGCCAGTGCCGCGCCTATGCCTTTTACGCGGTCGCGCGCTCGGTCGTTCCCCTCGACGATGCCGGAGATGACGCCGATCCGCCGGTGGCCCAGCTGCAAGAGGTGCGCGGCGATCATGCCGCCGGCGGCGCGGTTGTCGAAGCCAACGCTCGCGTGACGCCGAGGATGCTCGAGCGCCCACGTGAGCACGCAGGGGATGCCTAAGGCCGCCAGCAGCTTGCGCGTCGACGCGTGGTGGGTGATGCCCACCAGCACCAGGGCGTCCACGCCGCGACCGGCGAGGGCGCGCACCATGCGCGCTTCGGCGGCGAGGTCGAATTCGTGGCAGGCGAGCAGCAGCGTGTAGCCGGCGGCTTCAAGCGCCTTCTGAAGATTGTGGGTACTGACCGCGTAGATGGCGTTGTCCAAAGTGGGGATCACCGCGCCCACGGTGCGTGTGCGACGGGTCGAGAGCGCCCGCGCGACGCCGTCGGACACGTAGTTCAGGCGCGCCACGGCGCGCTCGATGCGCGCGCGGGTCTGCGGCCGCACGATGCCCGGCTGCGACAAGGCGCGCGAAACCGTGGCCGTGGAAACGCGCGCCAGACGCGCCACATCGCGCGCTGTGGCATTCGCGCGCTCGCTGCGGGTCATGCGCGTTCGGCGAGGGCGAGGTTGCGGCCCGATGCCGGATCGAAAAGGTGAAGCCGGGCCGGGTCGAAACCGACCCACACTTTCTGTCCTGCCGCAAGCCGCGTGTCGGCCTTGACCTGGGCGCAGATGCGGGCGCTGGGGGTGTAGTTGAGGTCGACCAGTTTCTCCGACCCCACGAGCTGCACGAGCGAGACTTCGGCCGCAAGGCTGTGGGCGCGGGCCGAGTCGAACACCGCGAGGTCCTGGGGACGCACACCGAGAACAACCTCGCGCGAGACGGCTGCGGGGAGGGGCGATGGGGCGATGGGATGGCGCGTTCCGTCGCAGTCGAGGCTGACCAGGCCGTCGGCGATGACGGCGCCGGCGAGGAAATTCATCGGCGGGCTGCCGATGAAGCCGGCCACGAAGAGGTTGGCCGGCCGGTTGTAGACTTCCTCGGGCGTGGCGTATTGCTGCACCACGCCGCCTTCCATCACGGCGATCTTGTCCGACAGGGTCATGGCTTCGAGCTGGTCGTGGGTCACGTAGACGGTGGTGGTCTCCAGCCGCAGGTGAAAGCGTTTCAACTCGGCGCGCATGGTCACGCGCAGCTTGGCGTCCAGATTCGACAGGGGTTCGTCCATGAGGAAGAGCCACGGTTTTCTCACCATCGCGCGGCCCAGCGCCACGCGCTGGCGCTGCCCGCCGGAGAGCGCCTTGGGTTTACGCTCCAGCAAGTGCTCGATCTCGAGCACTTTCGCCACATCGAGCACGCGACGCCGGGTTTCCTCCGTCGGCGTGCCGCGCACCTTCAGGCCATACGCGATGTTGCGGTACACGGTCATGTGAGGATAGAGAGCGTAGCTCTGGAACACCATCGCGATGTCGCGCTTGCCGGGCGCGAGGTCGCTCACGCACTTCTCGCCGTGGTAGATCGCACCGCTCGTGGCGGTCTCGAGGCCCGCAATGATGCGCAATAGCGTCGTCTTGCCGCACCCCGAAGGCCCGACCAAAGTGATGAATTCGCGTTCCTGGAACTCGAGATCGACGTCCTTCAACACGTCCACCGCGCCGAAGGACTTGAAGATGTGCTCGACCCGGATCGACATGGCCGGCCCTAGCCCTTGACCGCGCCCGCGCCAAACCCGGCGACGAGGTGCTTTTGCATGAGCATGAACAGGACCGCCATCGGCGCGGTCATCAGCACTGCCGAGGCCATCATCAGGCCCCAGTCGACATGCACGCCCTCGAAGAAATGCATCACGCCCACGGTGAGCGGCAGGTTTTCGATCGAATTGATGACCACGCGCGCGAACAAGTAGTCGTTCCAGGACACGATCAGGGAGAAGATCGCCGCGGCGATGATGCCGGGCAGGGCCGAGGGCAGCACGATGTCGACGAACACGCGCAGCCGTCCGGCGCCGTCCATCATTGCGGCTTCCTCGAGCTCGATCGGGATGCTGCGGAAGAACGCCCACAGCAGCCACATGCAGAAGGGCAGCGTGATCGACACGTATCCGAAAGTCAGGCTCCACAGGCTGTCGGTGAGACGCAATTCCGCCATCACCAGGAACAGGGGAAACACCAGGATGATCGACGGGATCATGTAGCCCAGCAGGCTGAAGTAGGGAATGATGCTGCGGCCCCAATAGCGAAAGCGCGTAATGCTGTAGGCGGCGAGCGTGCTGATCACAATGCTGATCAGGGTGCTGCCCAGGCTGACGACGACGCTGTTGGCGAACCAGGACATGAAGTGCTGCGGCGCCGCCGTCGTCGGGACGTAGGATTGCTCGGCGCGGAAGTACTGCTCCTTGCCGGTGATCAGGTTGCGGTAGTTCGCCAGGGTCGCTTCGCGTGGTATCAAGCGTGGCGGGGTCGCCATCACATCCCGGGCGGGCTTGAGCGAGGTCGACAACGCCCAGATCAGCGGAAAGCAGATGAAGAAGGTCACCACCAGCAGCACCAGGTAGGCAAGCACCGTGCGTGCCGTCGCAAACGGGCTCAAGGGGCATCTTCCTCGGCGAACTTGAACACCCGCATGTAGACGAGGCTGCCGGCGAACAGCAGGAACATCATCACCACGCCGGTGGCCGCCCCCACGCCCATTTTCAGGTTGGCCACCGACTGCTCGAACGAGTAGATGGCGAGGTTGAAGGTCGAGGTGCCCGGCCCGCCCTTGGTGAGCAGGTAGATCTCCTCGAACTTGTTGAACGTCCAGATGGTGCGGAAGATCACCACCACGGTGAGCACCTCGGCCAGTTGCGGCAGGGTGACGTCGCAAAAGCGCCGCAACGCTCCCGCGCCGTCCACGCGGGCCGCGTCGTACAGCTCGAGCGGGATGGTCTGCAGGCGCGCGAGCACGCAGATGGTGACGAAGGGCGTGTATTTCCAGACGTTGAGCGCGATGGTCGAGACCATCGCCATGCCCGGCGTGGCGAGCCAGTAGATGTTTTCGTCGATGAGTCCGGCGCCCTTCAACGACCAGTTGACCACGCCGATCTCCGGATTGAGCGTCCATTGGAGTACCAGTGCGATCACCACCGTGGGCACGATGTACGGAAACAGGAGCAGTCCGCGGAACACCGAAATGCCGGGGAGCGGCAGGTGCAGCAGAAGCGCCAGCGCCACGCCCAGCACCGTCTGCAGCAGGATCGACCACGCGGTCCAGATCGCCGCCTGGCGAAACGACTGCCAGACGAGGGGGTCTTCGTAGATCGTACGGAAATTCTCCAGCCCCACGAAGTGGCTGGATTCGGGATGCAGCGGATTGTGCTCGAAGAACGCCAGCCGCACCGCCTCGAGCACCGGAAAGACCATGAACGCCAGCGCCGCCAGCGCGAACGGGACGATGAACAGGATGCCGATGCGGTTGTCGGCGCGCTTCCAGTCGGTGCCTGCGGGCATGGGGCTATCGGCCGGGCGCGAAAAAAGCAGGGCGGCCGGGACCGCCCTGTCCTGTCAGCATCGCCGGGCGGCTCAGGCCACGCCGCCGAGCAGGCGCAGGTTGTCTTTCCTGACCTGCTCCAGTTCCTTGGCGCCCCACTTGGCCGCATCGGCCGATTTCCATCCATCCACCACCACCTTCTGCACCGTCTGGGCGAGGATCGAGCGGCCGTGCACGATACCGGCAAGCGGATTGACGCCCTTCAGCAGCTCGTTGCCGGTGGAGGACGAATGAGGCAGCGAATTGACGTAGTAATTCATGATCGTGTCGCGCTTGGTCTGGAAGAACGGGTGCGTGTAGAGCTTGGGGTTGTTCAGCACGTCCTTGTAGACCGGGGACACGTTGGGCATCAGCGACTGGCAATAGCGCACCAGCCATTCGGGGCTGGTCTGGTAGTACACCAGCGCTGCCTTGACCTCGTCCACATACTGGTTGTTGGGCCGCGGGATGCACCAGCCCTGGAAGTCGTTCCAGTTCGTGCGCCGACCGGTCTTCGGATGGCGCGGGTGGTTGAACGACTGCAGCGCCTCGAACACGGGCTTGTTTTCCTCGGCGGCGCGGCCGTAGGGGCGGCCCCAGTAAAACGACAGGCCGGCACGTCCCGTGACGATGGAATCGACCACCTCGAGAAAGCTATAGCCCACCGCCCCCTTGGGCATGTAGGGCTGCAGCGATTTTACGTAATCGAGCGCCTCGACCGTTTCGGGCGAATCGAACACCACCTGGAACTTGTTGGCCGCGTCGAACATGCGCCCGCCGGCCGAATGCAGGAGCGAGGCGAAGTGGTAGTCGGTGCACAGGTTGCGGCCAAGCGCGAGGGAGATGCCGGCCATGTCCTTCTTTTTTTCGCTGATGGTCTTTGCCGCATTGCGCATGTCGTCCCAGGACCACTTGTCCGGGTCGCCCAGCCCCAGCTCCTTGACCACATCCATGCGCACGACCATCTGCGTGGCCTGGTGGTGCGCCGGGAGCACGTATTGCTTACCTTTCCAAGCGCCCCAGTATTCCCATTTGACGCCGTCGACGAGGCGGTTCCTGCCCACTTTCTGCACCACGTCATCCAGCGGCTCGAGAAGCAGGTCGGCCATGAGCTGGTAGGCGATCGGCGACTCCACGCTGATGCAGTGCGCCGGATTCTTCGCCGCGAGGTCGGTCATCAGCTTGACATACACACCGTCCCAGGAGAGCGTTTCCAGCTTGAAGGTGAGGCCCGGAGCAAATTTCTTCGCCCATTCGTTCATCGCGTCGACGGCGACGCCGCCGTAGGGACCGGGCTCTCCCCAGACGCGCACGACGCCGGTCTTGTCGGATTTCTTTTGCGCCCAGGCGGGCAGCGAGAGGCTTGCGCCTGCGCCAAGCGCCGCCGTACCGGCCAGGAATTTCCTTCGTGTGACTGCCTGCTTGCTCTTCATGGGCTCCCCTTTTGGTTGCATCGCCTGCTAACGCCCGGCGTAGCGTTTCTCGCGCACGTCGGCGGTGATCTGGTGAGCGAGCATGCCTTCGACGCCGCAGATGCGGCTCATGATCGGGGCGATGCGCCGGCTCGCCTGCGGGGTCAGCCGCTGGTAGGTGACGGTCTTGATGAATTTCCCGACCCATAGCCCGCCGGTGTAGCGCGCCGCACGCGAGGTGGGCAGAGTGTGGTTGGTGCCCACCCCTTTGTCGCCGTAGGCCACGGTGCTTTCCTCGCCGAGGAACAGGCTGCCGTAGTTCCTGAGATTGCGCAGGAAGTAGTCGTTGCGCGCGCTCATCACTTCGAGGTGTTCCGGGGCGTACGCGTCCGCGACCGCGATCGCCTCGTCATCGGATTCCACCACCACGATTTCGCCGTGGTCGCGCCACGCCGGTTCGGCGGTATTGCGCGTGGGCAGCACGGCGAGCTGGCGCTCGAGCTCTTGCAGAACCGCCTCGCCGAGCTTACGCGAGGTCGTGACAAGCCAGGCCGGGCTGTCCGGGCCGTGCTCGGCCTGGCCGAGGAGGTCGGTCGCCACCAGCGCCGGGTCGGCGCTGTCATCGGCAATGATGAGAATCTCGGTGGGCCCGGCGAGCAGATCGATTCCCACCTCGCCGAACAGCTGGCGCTTGGATTCGGCGACGTAGGGGTTGCCCGCCCCGGTAATCATGTCGACCGGGCTCATGCCGATACAGCCGTGCACCATCGAGGCCATCGCCTGCACGCCGCCGAGATTGTAGATTTCATCGGCGCCAGCGGCGTGCAGTGCATACAGGGTGTAGGGGTACATGCCTTCGGCGTCGCGCGGGGGCGCGCAGGCGGTGACATGGGCGACCCCTGCGGTCTTGGCCGTGCCCACGCTCATGATGGCGGAGGCCACCAGGGGGAACTTGCCCCCGGGCACGTAGCATCCGACGCGTTGCACCGGGATCATCTTCTGGCCAAGGACGATGCCCGGCTCGATTTCGGTCTCGAAGTCTTGCAGGGTTTCGAGCTGTTTCTTTGCAAAGCCCGTCACCTGCCTGATCGAATAGTCCAGATCCTCCTTGAACGAGCCGGGCAGGCTCCTCTCGACCTTGCGAATCTGGTCCATGGACACGCGAAAATCGGCGCGGTCCCATTTGTCGAGGTCGCGGGCGTAGCGCTTCACCGCCGCGTCGCGGTTCTCGGCGATGTCGGCCAGCATCGCGCGCACCGAGGCTTCGAGCCGGGTCTTGTCCTGCGGCTTGGGCGGCGGCGCCTGCTTGATGTAGGTCTTCACGGTAGGCTCCCTTGGTGGGCCGGCACGGGCGTCGGAAGGCCGCCGCAATGTAACCGGTTACATTAGTCGAGGAGTCTGCGTTGGGTCGTTGGCCGCGTCAATTTGCGGCGCACAAGAGCTTAGTGTCCCAGGATCTTGGACAGGAAGTCCTTGCTGCGCTCGCTTTGCGGATGGCTGAAGAAGTCGGCCGGGTTGTTCTGCTCGACGATCTGGCCCTCGTCCATGAAGATCACCTGGTCGGCGACGGCCCGCGCAAAACCCATTTCGTGCGTGACGCACAACATGGTCATGCCCTGGTTAGCGAGCTCGACCATGACATCGAGCACTTCCTTGATCATCTCGGGGTCGAGCGCGGAGGTGGGCTCGTCGAACAGCATGATCTTGGGCGTAAGACACAGCGCGCGGGCGATGGCGACCCGCTGCTGCTGGCCGCCCGAGAGTTGCAGCGGATACTTGCCCGCCTGCTCGGCGATCCGGACCCGCTCGAGCTGCGCCATGGCCCGCTCTTCGGCCTGCCTTTTCGGCATCTTCCCGACCCACATCGGCGACAGCGTGAGGTTCTCGAGCACGGTCAGGTGCGGAAACAGGTTGAACTGCTGAAATACCATGCCGACTTTCCTGCGCACCTCGTCGATCACCCTGACGTCGTCGGTCAGCTCGACCCCGTCGACGAACAGGCGTCCCTCCTGGTGTTCCTCGAGCCGGTTGATGCATCGAAGCAGCGTCGACTTGCCGGAGCCCGACGGCCCGCAGATGACGATCCGCTCGCCGGGGGCGACGTCGAGGTCGATATCGCGCAACACGTGGAAATCGTTGCCGAACCACATGTTGACCTTGTCGAACCGGATGATGGATCCCGACATGCAGAAGCCTAACGCGCCTTGCCCTTGTTGACCTGCTTTTCGACCCAGAGGCTGTAGCGCGACATCGAAAAGCAGAACGTGAAATAGATCGCCGCGATGAAGAGGTAGCCTTCGATCTTGAACGGCCGCCAGTTGGCGTCCGAGTTGATCGCCAGCGACAAGGCGCCCGTCAGCTCGTACAGGCTGACGATGGTCACCAGCGAAGTGTCCTTGAACAGGCCGATGAAATTGTTCACGATGCCCGGCACCACGATGGCCAGCGCCTGCGGCAACACGATCTTCGCCTGGGTCGGCCAATAGGCGAGGCCCAACGTGGCCGCGGCTTCGAGCTGCCCTTTCGGGATCGCCTGCAGGCCGCCGCGGATCACCTCGGCCAGGTAGGCGGCGGCGAAAAGCGTGATCCCGGCCAGCACCCGGATCAGCACGTCGATCGAAAACCCCTCCGGCATGAACAGCGGGAACATGAACGAGGCCATGAACAGCACGGAGATCAGCGGAACGCCGCGGATCAGTTCCACATAGACGGTGCAGCAGGCGCGGATCGCCGGAAGGTTGGAGCGCCGTCCGAGAGCCACGGCAAGCGCGAGCGGAAAGGCCATCGTGATCGACAGGGAGGCCAGCAGGATCGTCAGCGGCAATCCGCCCCAGCGGTCGGTCTCGACTTTGGCCAGGCCCATGACGTTGCCGTACATCAACGCAAAAAAGACCGCCAGGACGACCGCCCAGACCGGCACGAGCCAGGCTTTCCAGAACCTGCGGGTGCAGCTCAGCAGGAGCAGGCTCACCATGAGCACGGTGGCGATCAGGGGGCGCCACTGCTCTTCGTAGGGGTAGCGCCCGAAAAGGATGAAGCGATACTTCTCCGCCACCACGCCCCAGCAGGCGCCCGCACCCTCGACGCGGCAGGCGTTGTAGTCCGGCGCCCACACGGCGCGAAAAACCGCCCAGCCGAAGACCTGCGGCAACGCATAGAGAAGCGCACCGCCGATTGCAAGGGTCATCAGCCCGGTCATCCAGTCGCCGAACAGGTTGGCTCGGATCCACGCCGAGACGCCTGCCGATCGCGCCGGAGCCGGGCGCGCGGCGATGGGGTCGAATGTCTTTGCATTCATGCGTGGGGCGCCCGGCTCATCGTTCTTTGATCGCCGCGCGGCGGTTGTACCAGCTCATGAAGAGCGACGTCGTCAACGACGTGGTGAGGTACACCAGCATGATGATCGCAATGCATTCGACCGCCCGTCCGGTCTGGTTGAGCGAGGTGGTCGCGATCGAAACCACATCCGGGTAGCCGATGGCCACCGCCAGCGACGAATTCTTGGTCAAGTTCAGGTACTGGTTGGTCAGCGGCGGGATGATCACGCGCAGGGCCTGGGGCAGTTGCACCAGCCGCATCGAGTGGCCCGGGCTGAGCCCGAGCGCGGCCGCCGCTTCGCCCTGGCCGCGCACGACCGACTGGATGCCGGCGCGCACGACTTCGGCGATAAATGCCGCGGTGTAGATCGTCAGGCCAAGCAGCACGGCAAGAAACTCGGGCGTAAGCGACCCGCCTTGCTCGATCGAAAAGTCGCCCTTCACGGGGGCGTTGAACTGCGCCGGCGCACCTCCGGCGACCCAACCGAGCACCCCCATCAGCAGAAAAATCGCCATGGGCGCCCAGAACAGGCTGCCGACCCGGCCGGTCGCCTCGAACCTGCGGAAAGTCCGGCGCCGCCAGGCGAAGGCCAGCACCGCGCCGGCAAAGAGGCCGAGCACGCCCCAACCGTGGCCGGTTTCCCATACCGGGATCGGGAAACTCAGGCCGCCCTTGCTCAGGAACAGCGGCCCGAGCGTCCAGGCGTCTGCCGCGGTGGGCAGCACTTCGGCAAAAAAGACGTACCACATCAGCAACTGCAGCAGCACCGGCACGTTGCGGAAGAATTCCACGTAGGCGTAGCACAAGCCGCGCACCAGCGCATTGCGCGAAAACCGGCCCACGCCCAGCAGGGTTCCCAGGAGGGTGGAGAGGAGAATACCGATCACCGCCACCCGCAACGTATTGGTCAGGCCGACCAGGAAGGCCTGCAAATAGGTGTGGCTGGAGTCGAACGCGTACAGGCTCTCGCCGATGTCGAATCCCGCCGGCCGGCCGAGAAAGTCGAACCCGCTCTGGATGCCGCGCACCTGCAAGTTGTGCATGGTGTTGCCGGCCAGCCACCAGACCCCCAGCCCCACGGCCAGGATCGCAATGAACTGGTAGACGAGGCCCCGCAGCGCCCGGCTGCGCCACGTCCAGTGCTTCTTCTTCGGTGGCGCCTTCCGGTTCATCGAAGAACGCACTCGCCGGGCGCGGCGGCAACGATCAGCAGAAAAACCCCGGGAATACGCAAGGTACTCCGGCGATCGTGCCTTTCACGAACGCTTTCCGGTCCCCTAGCGGACCGGGTAGGCGTACATGAGGCCGCCCTTGTTCCAGAGGTTGTTCAGGCCGCGCGGCAGGTTGAGCGCCGACTTGGAGCCGACATTGCGCTCGAAACTCTCGCCGTAGTTGCCGACCGCCTTGATCGCGCGCGCCATCCAGTCCTTGTCCAGGCCCAGCAACTTGCCGGTGTCTTCGTTGCCGCCGCCAAGCAGGCGCATGACCACGGGGTCGGGGCTGCCGGTCTTCATCTGGTCGACATTGGCCTGCGTCACCCCGTACTCCTCGGCTTCCAGCATCCCGTACAACACCCACTTCACGATGGCAAACCACTCGTCGTCGCCGCGCCGGACCATGGGCCCGAGGGGCTCCTTGGAGATCAGTTCGGGAAGGATCATGTGGTCCTTGGGATCCTTGGCTTCCTTTGCCCGGATTGAGGCCAGCCCAGAGGCGTCGGTGGTGTAGGCGACGCAACGCCCGGAAAAATAGGCCGCGTTGGCCGCTTCCAGCTTGTCGAACACCACGGGCTTGATGCTCAGGTTGTTGGTCTTGGAGAAATCGGCGAGGTTCTTCTCGGTGGTCGTCCCGGATTGGACGCAGACGGTCTGTCCCTTCAGCAGCTTTGCGCTCTTGAGCTTGGTCTTGACCGGCACCATGAAACCCTGGCCGTCGTAAT
>JBBQNG010000078.1:0-16068 GCA_038329645.1 Burkholderiales bacterium | reverse complement strand
ACTTGGTCAGTCCGGCGACGGCGACTTCGGTCAGGTTGGCGTATCGCTTCGTGAACTTCGGCTTGAAATCGGTGAATACCCCGAGCAGGTCGTGGCAGAGCAGGATCTGGCCGTCGGTGCCGACGCCCGCGCCGATGCCTATGGTCGGGATTTCGAGTTGCCTGGAAATCACCGCAGCGATCTTCGCCGGCACGGCTTCGAATTCGAGCATGAAGCAGCCGGCGTCCTGGATCGCCAGCGCATCCTCCAGGATCTTCATCGCCGCGTCGGCCGTACGCCCCTGAATGCGGAACCCGCCGAACATCGCCACCGTGTGCGGCGTGAGGCCTATGTGCGAAGCGGTAGGAATGCCGGCATCGACCAAAGCCTTGAGGATGTGCGCCTGCGACTTGCCGCCCTGCGGCTTGACCGCGTCGCAGGCGCATTCCTGCATGACGCGCGTCGCATTGGTAAGGGCGCGCTCGACGGTGTTGTAGCTCTGGTAGGGCATGCAGCCGAGCACGAAGGTGTTCGGCGCGCCGCGGCGGATCGCGGCGGCGTGCATCGCCATCATGTCCATGGTGGCGGGAATCGTGTTCGGGTGCCCGTGCGCGATCATCGCGAGGCTGTCGCCGACAACTGCCACGTCGACGCCCGCAGTCTCCGCCCACTTTGCGGCGGTGTAGTCGGGGACCGACATGTACACCATCTTCTCGCCGCTCTTCTTGGAGTCGCGGATCTCCTGGATGGTGCGCTTCTTGCGCTCTGCTGCTGGTGCTGCTCCCGCCGGTGCTTGTGCCACGCCGCCTCCCGTCGTCGCTGATATATCAGAAGTATATCAACGCGACGGATCTGCGAACCCGCTAATTGCCCGGTATACCCACGATGGCTTCGATCTCGACCTTCATGCCCGGGATCGCCAGCTCCTTTACGCCTATGAGCGTGCTCGCCGGCCGCGCGGCGCCAAAGTATTCCTGGCGCACCGGGTTGATCTTCGACCGGTCGTTCACGTCGGTGAGATACACGGTGACCTTGAGCACGTCGGCAAAGGTCGCGCCGGCCGCGTCGAGGACGACCTTCATGTTCTCGAAAACCTGCCGCGTTTGCGCGGCAGGGTCTTCGCTGACTACGCGGCCTTTCGAATCGAGCGGCGGGATGCCGGAAATGTAGAGCGTGTCGTCGAAACGGACCGCATCGCAGTAGTGGCTGATCGGCGCCGCCAGCGCCGGGAGCAGGAACTCCCGGCGCCTGCCTTGCTTGCCGCTCACGCCTACTTCTTCTTCTCGGTAGCCGGGGCGGCTGCGGCGCCCTTGCCTTCGGGCCAGTAGTAGTTGGCCGCGAACGAGTAGGGCGGGTGCATGAAGCGCTTGGCCGGCACGACGATTGCCGCCCAGGCTTTCTGCGAGTCGAGGACTTTCTTGAACACCGGGTTCTTGCCCGACTCCTCCTCGACGAACCCATCCCAGGCCTTGAGGTAGGCGATCAGGATCTCAGGCGGCGTGCGCAGCACCTTGACGCCGTGCTTTTCCTGGAGTTCCTTGAGCGCGTCGGCGTTCTGCTTCTGCCACGCGGCGTACCAGGAGATGCTGGCGTCACGGCTCGCCGAGCGGATGATCTCGTGCTGCACCGGCGTGAAGCTCTTCCAGACATCGCCGTTGAAGACGATCTCGCCCATAGTGTTGTTCTCGTGCATGCCGGGTGTGTAGTGGAATTTGTAGACGGTATGCAGGCCCAGGCGCAGGTCCTCTACGCCGCCGACCCATTCGGCGCAGTCGATCACGCCGCGCTGCGCGGCCGGCAGGATCTCGCCGCCGGGCAGGTTGATGGTGGTCATGCCCATTCGCGTGAAGATCTGCGCGTTGATGCCGGTCTGGCGGCATTTCATGGTCTTGAAGTCCGCCAGGCTCTTGATCGGCCGCTTGAACCAGCCGAACGCCTGCGGGCTGGTCGGGTGCCCGGGCATGGCCACCACGTTCAGCTTGAGCGTGTTCTGGTAGAGATCGTTCCACATCTCAGTGCCGCCGCCGTTCCACATCCAGCTGAGGTAGTCCGAGTGATCCATTCCGAACGGGCCGCCGGGCGGGCCGGCAAACAGCACGGTCGCGTTGTTCTTGCCGACCCAGTAGTAGGAAATCGAATGCATGCCGTCGATGACCTTCTTGGACGTGGCGTCGAGGACCTCGAAGGCCGGCACCACCTGCCCGGCGGCCATCGCTTCGATCTTGAGCTGCCCGCCCGAGAGCTTCTCGACGCGCTCGGCGAACAGCTTGAAGTGGTCCTGCGCGGTCGAGCTGGCCGGCCAGCTCGACTGCATCTTGAGTGTGCGCGGTCCCGCGGCGGGGGCGGGTTGTTGGCCTGTCGCGGGCAGTGCGAACGCAAGCGCGACGGCCGCGAGGACCAGGGACTGCTTTGCTGATTTCATAGGGACTCCCTCCGGTTGGACAAATGTCAGGTTAATACTCGATGTCAGTGCGGCGCAAGGCGCTCAGGGCTTTTTCTCCTCTTCCTTCTTGCCGGCCTCCGGCGTCGCTTCCTCGGTCGCGGAGCCCTTGTAGTCCTCCTCGAGTGAGCCGCCTTTCATCATGTTCTTCGCGTCGTCCTGCTCCTCGAGCGACGGCGGCGCCATCCGTTCCGCGCGCGTCCTTTCGGCCAGCGTGGTGGGAAGCCACATCGCGACCTGCGGCACGAAGAACACCACCAGGATCGCGATGACCTGGATGCCCATGAAATCGAACATGCCCTTGTAGATCGTGCCCAGGCTCCACGACGGCACCACCTGCTTGAGGTAATACGCGGACATCGCCACCGGCGGGGAGAGGTAGGCGGTCTGCATGACCACGGCCACCAGCGCCCCGAACCAGACCAGGTCGAATTTGAGCCCAACGACCACCGGGTAAAAGATCGGCAGGAAGACGAGGATGATCGCCGGCCATTCGAACGGCCAGCCGAGCAGGAAAATCAGGAACAGCACCAGCAGCAGCATCAGCGTAGGCGGCAGCGGGAGCGAGAGCAGGCTGTCGGTAATCCACTGCGCGGTCCCGAGACGCGCGAACACCGCCCCGAAGATGTTCGAGGCCACGGCGAGAAAGAGCACCATGCTGGAGGTGTTCATGGTGCTGATGCATGCGGCCCTCAATCCGGAAAACGTGAATCTGCGGTAGGCCACCGAGAGCACGAAGGCGCCCATGACGCCGACCGAAGCCGCTTCGGTCGGCGTGGCTATGCCCATCAGGATCGAGCCCAGCGTCGACGAAATCAGCAGGCCCAGCGGCACCATCCCGACCAGGACCTCCTTCACCACGACAGCGAAGGATTCCGCGCGCTCGTCCAGCGGCACCGCAGGACCCAGCTTGGGATTGAGGAAGCTGCGCACCAGCGTATAGACGATGTACATGCCGGCGAGCAGGAATCCGGGCCCGAAGGCCGCGGCATAGAGATCGGTCACCGAGACGCCGAGCACCGGCCCCATCACGATCAGCATGACCGACGGCGGGATCAGGATGCCGAGCGTGCCGCCGGCCGCGATCGCTCCGGAAGCCATGCGCGAGTCGTAGCCGGCCTTGATCATGATCGGGGCGGCCATGATCCCGAGCACAGTCACCGCGGCGCCGACGATGCCCGTCGCCATCGCGAACACGGTCGCGGTAAGTATCACGCCCAGGTATAGCGAACCGCGCACCGGCGCGAGCAGGTCGCGGAAGGCGCGGAACAGGCGTTCCATCAGGCCGGCCTGCTCGGTGAGAAAGCCCATGAAGATGAACAGGGGGATCGCCACCAGTTCCTCGGATTTCATCATCCCGAGCGTCTGCAGGTAGGCGAGGTCGAACACGCTGTCGCCAAGCCCGGCCCAGCCGAAACCCAGGGCGATGATAATGAGCGTGAACGATATCGGGAAGCCGACGAAGATGACGCTGATCATCGCGACCAGCATCACCAGCCCGAGCGCGATCTGGCCGGTCATATCTCGCCGCCTTCCTTGTGCTCGAACGCCCGGCCGGTGCGCATCGCGAACCAGCTCTTCATGATCTCGGCCGTGCCCTGGGTGAGGAGCAGGAGCGCCGTCAGCGGCACGATGCCCTTGAGCGGCCAGAGATAGGGGCGCCATGCGGTCTGCTCGCCGCGCTCGCCCATGGTGAAGGCCCTCACCGCGTCATCGACGCTCGCGCCGAACAGCAGGATCATGCCGGGAAAGAACAGGAAGATGAACGCGTAGAAATCGATCTTTCCCTTGGTGCGGTCCGAAAACTTTTCCCACAGCATGTCGGTACGGATGTGGGCGCCGCGTTTCAGCGCATAGTGGGCGCCGAGCATGAAAAGCACGCTGTAGAACATGTAGGACAGGTCATACGCCCAGATCGTCGGAGCGCCGAAGAAAAAGCGCGCCACGACCTCCCAGAACACGACGATCGCCAGCGGCACGCAGACCCAGGAGACCGTCCTGCCGGTCCAGTCGGTGAACGTATCGATCACCTTGATGATCCTGTAATAGGCCGGTGAAAAGTCTTCTTTGTCTGCCACCCTGCGTTCTCCCCTTTTGTACTCAGCCGCAGCCGTCCCCGCGGTCAACCCCGCGGTCAACACCCCGCGGATTCTATAGCGGTTAGTCCAGCGTGCGCTTGTAGAACCGCAGCCCGACCAGGACGACGACCACGATGAAGGCGAGGATCGGCCAGATCTGCGGCACCAAATCGGTGAAGGAGTTGCCCTTGAGCATGATTCCGCGCACCAAAACGAGGAAGTGCGTGATCGGCAGCAGGGACCCGAGCGCCTGCGCCCAGTCCGGCATGCCGCGGAACGGGAACATGAAGCCCGACAGGATGATCGAGGGCAGGAAGAAGAAGAAAGTCATCTGCATCGCCTGGAGCTGGTTTTGCGCGATCGAGGACAGGGTGATGCCGAGCGTGAGGTTGGCCGCGATGAACAGGACTACCACCGCGTAGAGGAGCGCCAGGCTGCCGAGCATCGGGACCTTGAACAGCGTGAGCGCCGCAATCAGCACGATGGTCACCTGGATCAGGCCGATCATGATGTAGGGGACGATCTTGCCGGTCATGACTTCGATGGGCCGCGCCGGTGTCGAGAGGAGATTCTCGAAAGTGCCGCGCTCGCGCTCGCGGGTCATCGCGAGCCCCGTCATGAGGACCATGGTCATCGTGAGGATCACCCCGAGCAGCCCGGGCACGATGTTGTAGGCGGTGATGCCTTCCGGGTTGTAGCGCCTGTGGATGCGCAGCTCGAAAGGCTGGGGCGTGACCTGCAGCTCTGCGAGGGGGCCCTGCAGGTCGCGCGCGAGCGCCACCGATCCGATCTGCAGCAGGGCGCCGATCGCGTTGCCCGTGGCGCTGGGGTCGGTCGCGTCGGCCTCGACGAGCAGGACCGGCTTCTCTCCGCGCACGAGGCGCCGGCCGAATCCCTCCGGGATGGTGACCACGAACTGCACCGTGCCGTGCGCCAGCAAGGCCTCGGCTTCGGCCTGCGAGGCGAGGATGCGATCGAACCCGAAATAGCCGCTGTTTTGCATTGCTGCGATGAGGCTGCGGCCGTACGGGCTCGTGTCGGCGGACACAATTGCGGTCGGCAGGTTCTTCGGATCGGCGTTGATCGCGTAGCCGAACAGGAGCAGCTGCAATATCGGGATACCGATGATCATCCCGAAGGTCAGCCGGTCGCGCTTGAGCTGGATGAATTCCTTGAGGATGATTCCCACCCAGCGCGACCAGGACAGGCCGTTCGACCCGGCGTTCACTTGAAGTTGTCCTCGCCCTTGTCCATCAGGCTCACGAAGACATCCTCGAGTCCCGGCGCAATCTTCTCCCACCGGTGCTCGGTGGCCCCTCCAACGCGAACGGCCACGTTTGCCAGCGCATCTGCGTCGTGCGAGGTGACATGCAGGGTATTGCCGAATTGCGTGACCTGTTCGACGCCGGGCTCGCGCCGCAGGGATTCCGAATACTGCGCGAGGTCCGGTCCGGTGACCGAATAGGCGGTCAGCGACTGCGAGGCGATCACTTCCTCGACCGTCCCCGTCGCAAGCAGCCGGCCGTAGGCGATGTAGGCAAGGCGATGGCAGCGCTCGGCTTCGTCCATGTAATGCGTCGAGACGAGCACCGAGATGCCGGTGGCCGCCAGCGTATGGATCTCCTCCCAGAACTCGCGCCTTGCCTTGGGATCGACGCCGGCGGTGGGCTCATCGAGCAAGAGCAACCTTGGCCGGTGGAGCATGCAGGCCGCCAGCGCGAGGCGCTGCTTCCATCCCCCGGAAAGCGATCCCGCCAGCTGGTCGGCGCGCGCTTCGAGGCCGAGCTGAGCAATGGCCTGGGCTACGGCTTCGCGTCGCCCCGCCATGCCGTACATGCGGCCGACGAAATCGAGGTTCTCGCGGATGGTGAGGTCTTCCCAGAGCGAGAAGCGCTGGGTCATGTAGCCGACTTCCCGCTTGATTGAGGCGGTCTGCGTAACGAGGTCGTAACCCAGACAGGTTCCGCTGCCCGAATCCGGCGTGAGCAGGCCGCAAAGCATGCGGATGGAGGTGGTCTTGCCGCTGCCGTTGGGGCCGAGAAAGCCGTAGATCTCCCCGCGCTGCACCTGCAGGGAGAGGTCCTTCACGACGTGCTTGTCGCCGAAGCTCTTGTTCAGGCCATGGACGTCGATGGCCAGTCCGCCGGGTGCGGCATTCACTTCGCCCCCATCTTCACGTCCACGGGCTGCCCCGGGTGCAGGCGCGCGGCGTCCTTCGGGTCGGGACGCGCCTCGATCAGGAAAACAAGCTTGGCGCGCGACTCCTTGCTGTAGATGATCGGCGGCGTGAATTCGGCCTGCGCGGAAATGAAAGTGATCTTTGCCGCCACCGGCGCGCCACAGCCGTCGCATGAAATCTCGACGCCTTGTCCGGGCGAAAGTGCGCCGACCGCGGTTTCGGGAACGAAGAAACGGGCTTTGACATTGCCCGGCGGAAGCAGGGCGGCGACCGGCCGCCCGGCAGGCACCCATTCGCCTTCGACGAAGAACGTGTCTTGCACAAAGCCGGCCGCGGGCGCGGCGACGCTCTTCTGCTGCAGCTTCCAGGTCGCCTGCGCGAGCGCGGCGCGAGCGGCCTCGGCGTCTCCCAGGGCTCCGGTCAGCTCGGCGCTGCGGCCCAGCGGGAGCAACGCGGTGCGGATCTGCGCTTCGGCTTCCGACACGCGCCCTGTGTCGCGCTCGAAAGCGGCGCGCACCTCGACCATGCGCTCGGCGGAGATGAATCCGCTCTTGAAAAGGCGCTCCTGCTGGGCGAGCTGGGTGCGCGAAAGCTCGCGCGCCGCCTGGGCTTGCGCGAGCTGCGCGCGCAAGGCGTCCACTTCCGGCGTGCGCCGGCCGATCTGAAGGTTGGACAGCTTGGCCTCGGCGCTCTTCAGGCGTTCTTCCTCTTCCTTGCGTGCGGCCTGCTCGTTGACCTGCTCGAGGACAAAGACCGGCTGGCCTTCGGCGACGGAATTCCCGCGCCGGACGTGCAATTTCTGCAGCTGGCCGGCGAAAGGGGAGGCGAGGTTGACGAATTCGCCTTCGATATAGCCGGAATAGCCACTGGGGGCGGGTTTCCCGCAAGCCTCCAGCAACACGGTCGCCGCGAGTGCGGCGAGCATTGCCGTGAAGCGGCCGCTAGAGGAGAAAATTGCCGGCCTCGAAGCGCACATAGGCGTCCTTCTCGGTGAACGCGGTTCCGGCCGGATCCTTGCCGTCGGCTACTGCTTTTACCTGCTGCTCGAGGAACCGGCGCAGCAGGGCAATGCCTTTGTCGCTCGTCGCGAGGTGCTCTTCGGAATGGTGGGCGGTCGCGCCCTGGCTGGTCTGGGTTTCGTAGTCGCCCGGGAAGCGCTGGTGCTCCTCCTCGGTCAGCTCGGGCCAGGTCTTGCCGTTGTACTTCGAGCGGAATTTCGACAGCTCGCCTTTTTCGGCAACCCGTCCCGCGGTATAGATGCGGTAGGCCGTGTCGTCGATCGGCAGCACCCAGCCGATCGATTCGACCCTGCCGTACTTGCCGACGCGCGGGTTGGGAACCACGCGCAAGGTCGGCACGGTCGCTTCGGTCACGCGCAGGAAGGTCTTGCCGCCTTCCATGGGCCGGGTCGAAGTCACTTTCACGCCCAGGGCGGTCGTCTCGAACACGACCTTGGGCATGCTCGCCATCTGGGAGGTGAACTGCATGCCCGAAAACGAACCGTGCAGGATCGGCACGTGGAAAGGGTCGACTACATTTTCGTAATGTTGCAGCCAGTTGCAGGGCGCAATCTGTGGCCCGCCGGAGCCTATGCTCGTATCGTCGGCCTCGATGAATTCGCCGGCGTCTAGCTTTTCCAGGCACTCGTAACGCGGCAGCACGGGTTTCTTCCCCGGCGGGCCCATGTAGGCGAAGACCAGGCCGTAGCGCTCTTCGACCGGATACCACGGCTGCCGAATATTGTCCTTGCGCGGGCCGCCGCCGTCCTCGCAGGGTTGCTCGAGGCAGTGGCCTTCGACGTCGAACAGCCAGCCGTGATAGCAGCAGCGCAGTCCACGCTCTTCGGTCTTGCCGTAGTACAGCGAGGCGCCGCGATGCGCGCAGTGCGGATAGACCAGGCCGGTGCGCCCCTTGCCATCGCGGAACAGGATCAAATCCTCACCGAGGACGCGCACTTTGCGCGGCACTGCGCCGGCGTGCGCAGCGAGCCCGACCGGATGCCAATAGCGCCGCATCAGCTCGCCCATCGGCGTACCGGCGCCGACTTCGGTGAGCTCCTTGCGCCAGGTCGGCGCCTTGCGCCCGTAGGCCGTGAAAGTATCCATGCCGGTTTTTCCGCGCTATTCGGCAAACATCGAAGCCACTGACCCGGCATCGAAACGGTATTCGTGGTTGCACATCTCGTTCCTGATCATGACCTCGCCCTTCTCGGCGAGGATCGCCTCGACCTCGGCCCGTCCGAGGCTGCGCAGCATATCCTTGACCTTGTCGACATCGTAGGGGCAGTGGTACTCGACCGGGTCGATCCTGTAGACACGCAGCAACTCCTCGGGGAACAGCCGGGTGAGCAGGTCGTACGGCTGCACGTCCCGCGTCTCGGCCAGCGTAAGCGTCGCTGCGAGCTGGTTCATGCGGTTCCATCCGTCCGGATCGCGCTCGTCGGCCTTGGGCAGTTTTTCCAGCAGCAGCCCGCAAGCCGCCTCGCCGTCGGAAAACAGGCGCACGAACGAAGGAAGCTGCTCCGACTGTGTGAGGTAATGGGCGAAAATTTCCGACAGGTTCTCGCCTTCGAGCGGGACGACGCTCTGGTAGATCTGGCCGCTCGCGCCGTCCTCCAGCATGAGCGCGAAGCGGCCTTCGCCGATCAGCTCGCGCACCGACCCGGACGCCCCGGTTTCGTAGTGGGCCATCCCGCGGATTTTCAGGTCCGCCGACTTTCCTTCCGATCCACAGTCGGCAACCAGCAGCGGCACCGGGCCGTTGCCGCGCACCTGGAGTGTGGTGCGTCCGGAGCCCTTGCGGTTCGCGCCGAGCAATATCGCGAGGGAGGTGGCCTCCCCAAGCAGCTCTGCGATCTGCGCCGGGTAGTCGCGTCCCTCGAGCATTTTTTGCCACGCGCCCGTGAGGCACACCAGCCTGCCGCGGATGTCGAGCTCCTCGAACAGGAAGCGCTGGACGTAGTCGGTCTGCACGGGCTATTCGACCTTTGCGCCGGAAGCCCGGATGAGGGCTTCCCATTTGGGAAAATCGGCCTTGTAATTCGCGCTGAATTCCTCGGGCGTATTGACGATGGGCGCCTGGCCCTGCTCGAGCATGCGCTTCGTAATGTCCGGCTCGCTGATCACCACCTTGAGTTCGCGCTGCAGCCGCTCGATCGCCGCCTTCGGCGTCCCGGCCGGTGCGTAGACGCCGACCCACACAGGCAACTCGAAGCCCGCGACGCCTTGCTCCCCGAAGGTTGGGAGGTCCGGCATCGACTCGGAACGGCGCGGGCCGGTCATGCCTATCGCCTTGATCTGCCCGCCCGCCACCTGCGGCTTGGCGCTGGTGGGGCTCGAGAATGTTACGTCGAGGTTGCCGTTCCTCACGTCGACGATCGCCTGCACATCGCCTTTGTACGGCACATGATTGAGGTTCACGCCGTAGTCGCGTTTGAGGATCTGGCCGTAGAGGTGCCCGGACGAGCCGATTCCCCACGAACCGTAACTGATCGGGCGGTTCTGCGCCTTGGCCCACTCGATAAAGCCCTTCACGTCCTTGTAGGGAGCCGAGGCCGGGGCGACCAGCAACACACTGCCGAACGAGAGCTGGGTAATGGGCGCGAAGTCACTTGCGACATCGTAAGGAAGTTTTGCGTACATCACCGGATTGTTCACGGTGGTCGACATCGTGGTGATCATGAAAGTGTGCCCGTCTGCCGGAGCCTTGAGCAGGGCCTGGGTGCCGATGATCGTATTGGCGCCGGGGATCGCGTCCACCACCACGGGCTGGCCGAGGCGCACCGAGAGCCGTTCGGCAATCGTCCGTGTGAGGATGTCGATGGCACCCCCCGGGGCGAAAGGCGTGATGAGCCGGACCTGGCGGGATGGAAAATCGGATTGCGCGACAGCCATCGACGCGACCAGCGCCGCTGCAAATCCGGCGGCAAAGCGTAATACCGAGTGCATTCCATCCTCCTTGTATGCGGCACGACCCTCGTGGAGTTATTCTACACAGCAGGGGAGTTTCCCCGTCGAAAATGGGACGAAAGTCAGGGACGGAGGAACATGAAACGACGCGCCTTTCTTGAAGCGCCAGGCGATGAGCGCGTGAAGGATGACATAGCGTTCCTGCACACGTCGCCGGCGCATGTGCCGACGTTCGAGAAGCTCATGGCCGAGCTCGCCCCCGGATTGCGGGCATCGCATGTGGTCCGCGAGGATTTGCTGGTCGATGCCCAGCGGGAAGGCACGCAGGACCCTCAATTGGTTGCGCGCATCGGCAAAGCGATGGAGGAGGCCGGTGCCGGCGGGGCGGGCGTGGTGGTCTGCACCTGCTCCACGATAGGCGGCGTGGCCGAGGCCGTGGATACGGCTGGGAGGTTTTCCGCCGCGCGCATCGATCGGGCCATGGCGAACAAGGCGGTCGCGAGCGGGCGCCCGGTGCTTCTCGTCGCGGCGCTCGAAAGCACCCTGGGTCCCACCAGGGCGCTGCTTGAATCCTCCTCGCAACGCCTCGGCACTTCGGCGGCGATCGAAACTCTGGTGGTGCCGGACGCATGGACGCATTTCCTGTCCGGCGATACCGCGGCGTACCTCGATGCCATCGTGAAGGCGGTAGCGGCAGCGGGTGCGGTTTCGAAAACAGTAGTCCTTGCGCAGGCCTCGATGGCGCCGGCCGCGCAGTCGCTCGCGCGCCTGGGCATCACCGCGCTGAGCAGCCCGCGGCTGGGCGTGCAGCAGGCCGTCGCGCTCCACGCCGCGCGCCTTAAAGAAAGGCATTGACCTAACCGCCGGCGACCCAATTAATACTGCCAATATTGGCAATAAGGCCGCACCCTTATTGGCTATTCTGGCGAAATACTGCCATTCGCCCCTAGCGCCGGGCGGCTTGTGCGGCGGGCTTGTGCGGCGGGAGTCAATACCCGCGCGGCATCCGCGAGGATCTGGACCGCTTCGATCAGCAGCACGTCCTTGGCGTTTTCCTGCGCCTTCTGCGCCGCGAGCTGGCTGGCGAGCGTGCGTTCGCCGGGCTGGAGGCCGTCGTTGCGCATCGTGCTGTCGTTGCCGGCCTCGCGTTTCGATTCCCGCGAGGCAAGGCGAGCTTCCCGCGCAGCAATCTCCTTGCGGCGTGCCGCTTCGTTCAGCGAGACCTGGTTCCTCGCACGCTGGAGCCGGGATTCTGCGATGTCTTCCTGCAGGTACTGAAACGCCTTGTCCTTCCGGACGCGCATCTCATGCAGGGCCACGAGGCTCGGCACGATGCTTTTCAGGTCGCCGGCCGGTGAATACTCGACCGGCTTGATCTGCACCCACGGCAGCGCGTTGTCGAAGCTGGATTCCCCGACGCTCTCCGCATCCGGGGCCAGGGGGAAAAGGATATCCGGCGTTACTCCGCGCAATTGCGTGGTGCCTCCGTTGACGCGGAAAAACTGCGCGATGGTGAGTTTGAGCTCGCCGAACTGCCCCTTGGGAACCTTGGCCAGCTCGTCGAGGTTGACCAGCGTCTGCACGGTGCCCTTGCCGAAGCTCGGCTCGCCGATGATCAGGCCGCGGCCGTAGTCCTGGATCGCGGCGGCGAAAATCTCCGAGCTTGAGGCCGAGCGCCGGTTGATGAGGATGGCCAGCGGCCCGTCCCATGCGACCCCGGCCCGCGTGTCGCTCCCGATCGAGATCTGGCCGTTCGCGGTGCGCTGCTGCACGACCGGCCCCTTGTCGATGAACATCCCGGTGAGCTCGATCGCCTCGCCCATCGAGCCGCCCCCGTTGTTGCGCAGGTCGATTAACACGCCGTCGACCTTCTCCTTCTTGAGCGACTCGAGCAGGCGCGCCACGTCGCGGGTCGCGCTCTTGTAGTCCTGGACGCCTTTCCGCCGGGCCGTGAAATCCTCATAGAACGTTGGCAGCGAGATCACGCCGATGCGACGCGTCGCCATGCCGTCCGCGGCGGTGTGGACCGTAGCCTTGGCTGCCCGGGCATCCAGGCTGATGGTCTTGCGCACCAGCGAAATCGCCTTGCGTTTGCCGTCTGGCGCGGCATCGGCCGGGAGGATCTCGAGCCGCACTACCGAGTCCGGCGCGCCGCGGATCAGCACGACTGCATCATCGACGCGCCAGCCGAGAACATCCGTCATGGGGCCGCTTTCGCCTTGACCGACACCGAGGATGCGGTCGCCGGCTTTGAGCAGCCCAGAAAGGATCGCCGGTCCGCCGGGAACCAGCTCCCGGATGGTTATGTAGTCGTTCAGCTCGGTGAGCGAGGCGCCTATGCCGACCAGCGAAAGCTGCATCGAAATGCCGAACTCGGCCGACGCCCGCGGGCCCAGGTAGCTCGTGTGCGGCTCGATGGCCATGGTGTAGGCGTTCATGAACGTCTGGAAGGCGTCCGCGTTCTTCATGCGGACGACCTGCCTCGCCAGGTTCTCGTAGCGCTTGACGAGAACCTCGACGATGCTCTTGTTGTCCTTGCCGCCCAGCTGGAGCTGGAGCCACTCGTTCTTGAGCCGCTTCCTCCACAGGTCGCGCAGCTCGGCCTCGTTTCTCGCCCAGGCCGCCTTCTCCCGCGCGAACTGGTAGGTCTCGGTGCCCTGGAAATCGAATCCGTCCTTCACCAGCGCGCGGGCGTACGCGAAACGCTCCGCGGCGCGCTGGCGGTACAGGTTGAAGATCGCGTAAGGGATGCCGAGGTCCTCCTTGAGGATCCCCTCGCCGAGCTTCGTGCGATGGACCGACAGGCGGTCGAGGTCCTCCTGTAAGAAAAGCAATTTCTCGAAATCGAGCGACTTCACGAACTGGTCGAAGACCTTCGCCGACAGCGCCTCGTCGAGCGGCATCGGTTTGTAGTGGAAGCGCGACAGCACCTGCGCCGCCACGCTTGCCGCTTTGGCCTCCTGGACGGCCGGCGTAAGTTCGGGCGGGTTCGCGACGACCGATTCGGGCGTGGCGGCGTGTGCCGACGTCGCCAGGAAAAAAGCGAGGGCAAGCCAGAGTAATTTCTGTTTCATTGCCGATAGTGTACGCAAGTAAAGCAGGCCGTTGTACGCTTGCCGGACCGACAGCCGTTGGAGTGATGGTTCATCCGGAGTTCCACACGCTCGCATGGCCGAACGGCGCGGACTTTGCGCCCGAATTCTTGCACGACAACGTGCGGGTCGCGGCCTGACCGCCGGTTGCCCGGTCGCCTTAGCGGACCGTCTTCCGAAGATCCTTTATCAACAGGTAGAGGTGATACGGATCGGTCGGGCTGGGATCGAAGTCGAAATGTTCATAGAAGCGGCGGGCATCGTCATCCTTGGCGTGAGTGATGACTGCACGAATGCCGGCAATGTCGGCCGCCTGTAGCGTACGGGCAAGCGCGTCGTGCAAGAGAGCAGCCCCCAGGCCCTTTCCCTTCACCGTTTTATCTACGGCAAGTCTGGCCAACAGCATAACCGGGACCGGATGCCGGGCCAACCCTTTCGCTACGCGGGTCGGGGCTTGCGAATGGGCGACAGCACCAACCGCCAGGCTGTAGTAGCCAACCACCCGATCATCGGCGATTGACACATAGGTTTGCGCGCTTCCGGCTGTCTGGTTGTTAAGCGCAAAGCGCAAAATGTAGCGATCGAGCGCTACGTATCCGCAGTCGAATGATTCGACGCTATCGAGACGATTCAGTTTCCTTACAATCCAGCGGAGATTTCCTGCCGGCACATGCGCCTACCGGCCCGATTTCATCAGACGCGCAAGGCGCGGCCGGACCCTGGGCGGCGCGTCCAATGCCGCCTGAAACTTGGCCCATCCGGTATCGTCGAGAATGAACAAACGACGCTCGGCCAACGTCTCCGCGGCCGACGCCAAGCCACTGTCGAGCAGAAACTCGCTGACCGTCTTGTCTTGAACTTGGGCGGCTGCCTGGATCATATTTTTGGCGGCCGGAGAAACCCGTAAATCCACGCGTTGGGTCTTGGACGAAAGGGGCACGATGTAACCTCCGAATTGAATACCGCAAAGTATAGTGTGTGTTCAATGTCAGTACAATAGCTACGAATTGAAACTTAGCTGGCCCTGGTTGGGGAGCGTGAAGGCGCTCGAAATCGCTTTCGGCGTCACAACCCCGCGTCACAATCCCATATACGCCTGCCGCACCCGGTCATCATGCAGCAGCGACTCGCCCGTGCCCGACATGACGATGCGCCCGTTCTCGAGGACGTAAGCCTGGGCGGAAATCTTGAGCGACACCGCCACGTTCTGCTCGACCAGCAGGATAGTCATGCCGCGGGCGTTTAACGCGCGGATGATGTGGAAGACCTCCTGCACCACGGTCGGAGCCAGTCCAAGCGAAGGCTCGTCGAACATGATCAGCTCGGGCTGGCCCATCAGGCATCGTCCGATGGCGAGCATCTGCTGCTCGCCGCCGGACATGGTCCCGGCCAGCTGGCTCCTGCGTTCGGCAAGTCGCGGGAACATCGCGAAGACCTCGGCAATCGTCTGCTTCGCTTTGGCGCGCGCGCGCGGCAGGAGGCCGCCCATCTCGAGGTTCTCCGCCACCGACAGCGTGGGGAAGATCTGCCGCCCTTCGGCGACCTGGCCGATGCCCAGGTTGCAGGTCTTGTGGGACTCGAGCCCCGTGATGTCGCCACCTTTGAATCGCACGCGACCCCCGCGCGGCTTCTCGATGCCCGCGATGGTCCGGATCAGCGAGGATTTCCCCGCGCCGTTCGCGCCCACGATGGCGACGATCTTGCCTTCGTCCACGGCAAGCGAGACTTCGGAGAGCGCCTGCGCGTCACCATAGTAAAGGTCGAGGTTGTCGATTTCGAGCAGCGCGCTCATACCTCGGTTTCCTCGCCGAGGTAGCACTCCAGCACCGCCGGGTCGCGCACGACCTCCTGGGGCGTGCCCCGGGCAATGATTTCACCGTGGTGGAGCACCACGATGTTCTGGGCCAGCGCCATCACCGCGCGCATCACGTGCTCGATGAGCAGGATGGTGAGGCCGTCCTTCGCGTTCAGCTCGCGGAAAACCTCAACCATCTGGTCGCATTCGGTCGGGCGCAGGCCCGCCATCACCTCGTCGAGCAACAGCAGCCTGGGGCGCGTCGCCAACGCCCGCGCGACTTCGAGGCGCTTCCTGTCCGGCAGCGTGAGCGAAGAAGCGGGCAGGTCGCGCTTGGGGCCGAGACCGAGCTTGTCGAGAATGCCGGAGGCGGTCTGGCGCGCCTCTGCAAGGCTCGACGTGCGGTTGAAGGCGCCGACGATCACGTTGTCGAGCACCGAGAGCCCCGCAAAAGGCTTCACGATCTGGAACGTGCGGCCGATGCCTGCCATGCAGATTTGGTCGGGGCGCCGGCCGTCGATGCGCTGGCCGTCGAAAAGGATTTGGCCGGTATCGGGCGCGAACACACCTGCAATAATGTTGAAGCAGGTGGTTTTA
>JBBQNG010000077.1:0-16173 GCA_038329645.1 Burkholderiales bacterium | reverse complement strand
GCGCGCGTGTATTCCTCGCTGCTCATGGTGAAGTTCGGCACCCACCCCGATTCGGCGGCTTTTGCTTCGCTCATCCGGCGCCAGTTTCGCGACCTCGACATCATCTGGGAAATCGCCCAGCCGCACGGCCCGGTGTTCCTCACTCTGATGCCTCTGGCCGGTCCCGCCGGCGTGGAAGGCTGCCTTGCCCGCATCGAGTCGGCCCTTGACCAGCGCCACAAGCTAAGCTTCGACGCCGCGCGCGTCGCCCCTTACTCCGCACAGCTCGGCGACGAGGATCCCTTCGTCACGGTCAAGCTGATGCTCGAGAACTACGATGTACGCCTATAGCCTCGGCCTGCTTGCCGCTGCGGCCGAAGCGGCCGGGTTCTGGTTCCTGCTCGGCTTCGGCCGGAGAATCGACGTCCTCGCGGGCTATTTCGCTGCGCACGCCGTGGCAAGCGCGCTGGCCTCGCTTGTCCTCGTGCGCAGCGTCCCGGGCCCCTCGCGCCGGCAGCCGGGCTGGGCGTTCGGGTTCTTTTTCACGCTGTGCTTCTTCATCCCGGTGCTCGGCGTGCCCGGCCTGCTCGCGTCGGCATTTGTTGCGCGCGTCTTTCCCAAGCGCGGCGAGAAGGAGGTTTTCTCCACCGTCGCCGCGCCGGAATTCGCCCCGCACGACGAAGCCTCGCCGCAAGCAGTCAGCCCGCACGCGCACGGCCCGGTGCGCGCGCAGCTCACCGATCCCTACGCGCCGGTGGAAACGCGCATGCGCGCCCTGCTTTCGATCCAGGATCTACCCTCGCGCATGGCCAATCCCGTGATCCGCAACATGCTCTCCGACAAGTCGGATGACGTGCGGCTGGTCGCGTACGGGATCCTCGACGGCCGCGAAAAGCGCATCAACGGGCGCATCCGGGCCGCGCGCACGCAACTCGAAGGCAAGGACCCTGTAGGGCGGCTGATCGCGCACAAGGAGCTTGCCGAGCTGTACTGGGAGCTCGTCTACCAGGGACTCGTGCAGGGCGACCTGCAGACGCACGCGGCCGCGCAGGCTAGCGCGCATATGAATGCCGCGCTGCGCGTTGCGCCCGAAGACGCCGCGCTCTGGGCGCTGGGCGGGCGCCTGGCAAACTTCGCCGGCGACTACGAGCGCGCCTGGGAAGCCTTCACCAAGGCGGTGCAGTTCGGCCTGCCGGAGGCGCGGGTGCTTCCTTACCTCGCGGAGGTTGCGTACCGGATGAGGCGCTTTGGCGAAGTGCGCGACCTGCTCGAGCGAATCGCGCAGACCGGCCACACCCAGCGCATGGCGCAGGTCATCGGCTACTGGAACGA
This sequence comes from Burkholderiales bacterium, assembly GCA_038329645.1. Taxonomy (GTDB): domain Bacteria; phylum Pseudomonadota; class Gammaproteobacteria; order Burkholderiales; family SG8-39; genus SZAS-79. The sequence continues at coordinate 14,862 of JBBQNG010000077.1, read as the reverse complement.
GCTTGGCCGCGCCGCAACCTGAGCCGGCACCGGCCGAGCTGCGCGCAAAGGAGGCGGACATCGCGTTGCTGCTGGAGGGCACCTACCCCTACGTCTCGGGCGGCGTATCGAGCTGGGTCAACCAGATTGTCCGCGCATTCCCGGAATACCGCTTTGCGCTCGTGTTCATCGGCAGCCAGGAATCCGACTACGGCGACATCAAGTACAAGCTGCCCGAAAACGTCGTGCACCTCGAGCGCCACTACATCCACTCGCCGGCCGAGAAGCCGCCGGTGCGTGCGCAGGCGGGCGATGCGCGCACCTACGCCCTCGTCGAGCGCCTGCACGCCTATTTCCGCGCGCCCACGCCGGCCGGAGAGCCAGTGATCGGCGAAGCTCTGGCGGCGCTGTCTTCCTCGGGCAAGCTTTCCGATGAAAGCTTCCTCTACAGCCGCGCTTCGTGGGACTACACCACGGACCAGTACCGGAAATTTTCGCGCGACCCGTCGTTCATCGACTACTTCTGGACGATCCGCACCATGCACCAGCCGCTGTGGCTGCTGTCGCGAGTGGCCGAATCGCTGATCCCGGTACGCGCCTACCACACGATTTCGACAGGCTACGCGGGCTTCCTCGCGGCGATCCTCAAGTGGAAGACCGGGCGCCCGGTGATCCTGTCCGAGCACGGCATCTACACCAAGGAACGCAAGATCGACCTGTTCCAGAGCCAGTGGATCAAGGACAACCGTGACGCGTTCAGCAAGGATCCCGCCGAGATCGGCTACCTGCGCGCGCTCTGGATCCGCTTTTTCGAGTCGTTGGGCCGCATGTGCTACAGCGCCGCGGACGACATCGTCGCGCTCTACGAGACCAACCGCCTGCGCCAGGTGGCCGATGGGGCCGACGCAACCCGCACGCGCAACATTCCCAATGGCATCGACCTGCCGCGCCTCGAAAAGCTGCGCCCGCTGCGTCCGGCCGACCCGCCGCCGATCCTGTGCCTGCTGGGCCGGGTGGTGCCGATCAAGGACCTCAAGACGTTCATTCGTGCGATGCGCACGGTGGTGAACCGCCTGCCCGAGGCGCAAGGCTGGATCGCCGGACCGGAGGATGAGGATCCCGGCTATGTGGCCGAATGCAAGGACCTCGTGGAAAGCCTCGGCCTCGCCGGCTCGGTGAAGTTCCTCGGCTTCCAGCGCATCGATGCGCTGTTGCCCCAGGTCGGCCTCCTTGTGCTGTCCTCAATCAGCGAGGCGCTCCCGCTGGTGGTGCTGGAAGGGTACGCGGCGGGCGTCCCAGTCGTTACCACGGACGTAGGCTCGTGCCGGCAGCTCGTCTACGGGCTGCCGGGGGAGGACGCCGCCTTCGGCGCCGCGGGGCGCGTGGTCGGGATTGCCGACCCGATGGCCCTTGCCAATGCCGCGCTCGAATTACTGGGCGACCGCGAGGCGTGGCACGCGGCGCAGGCCGCTGGCATAAAGCGCGTGCAGCGGTACTACACGCAAGACCAGATGTTCGCCGAATATCGCGCCCTCTATGTGAAGGCCCTGGGCGCGCCGACCGCGAAGGAACCGGGCTGACATGGCCGGCATCGGGTTCGAGCTGAGGAAGCTGCTCGCCCGGGACAGCCTGTCCGGGGTGCTGCAGGCGTACCTCTATGCCAGCATCATCGGTTCGGGGCCGTGGGTGCTGTCGATCATCGGCATTCTGGTGATCGGCCTGGTTTCGAGCGCCGTGAGCGCGCCGGGTCTCGTGGTCACGCAGTTCCAGGTAAGCGTCACCTACCTCATCGGCGCCAGCCTGATCCTCACGGGCTTCGTGCAGCTGTCGTTCACGCGCTTCATCGCGGACCGGCTGTACGAAAAAAAGGAAGCCATCGTCCTGCCCAACTTCAACGGGATCACGCTCATGGTGACCGCCGCGAGCGGCTCGCTGGGCCTTGCGGCAGCCGCGTTCCTGTTCCCGGGCCAGAGCGTCATCTACCTCACGCTGATGCTCACCGGGTTCGTCTTGCTTTCCAACATCTGGGTCGCTACGATCTTCCTGTCCGGTCTCAAGCAATACAAGCAGATCCTGCTGCTTTACGCACTCGGGTACGGCGTGACGGTCGCCTCCGCCCTCCTCCTTCGCCCCCTGGGCCTGGAGGGATTGCTGCTCGGCTTTGTCCTGGGCCATGCGGTGATGCTGCTCGGCATGGTGCTGCTGGTGGTGCGAAGCTATCCGTCCGGTGCCTTCATCGCATTTGACTTCGCCCGGCCGGGCGCGATGTACGTGAGCCTCATGCTGGTGGGATTCTTCTACAACCTCGGCGTGTGGCTGGACAAGATCATCTTCTGGTACGGGCCGCACACCGGCCAGGCCGTGATCGGGCCGCTCCACGCTTCGATCATCTACGACCTCCCGGTGTTCCTCGCCTACCTGTCTATCCTGCCTGGCATGGCAGTGTTCCTCGTGCGCATGGAGACGGATTTCGTCGAGTATTACCAGCAGTTCTACGACGCGGTGCGCCTGGGCTCTACGCTTGCGCGCCTCGAGGACCTCAGGAACGAGATGGTCTACACGATCCGGCGCGGCCTGTTCGAAATCATCAAGATCCAGGCCATGGCTACGCTGGTGATCTTCGTCGCCGGGCCGGCGCTCCTGCGGGCGCTGGGGATCCCGGCGCTCTACCTGCCGCTCCTTTACATTGACGTGGTCGCAGCCGGGCTGCAGGTGGTCCTGCTTGGCCTGATGAACGTGTTCTTCTATCTCGACAAGCGCAACGTGGTGCTCGGGCTGACTGCGCTGTTCGCCGCGCTGAACGGGCTGTTCACGTGGGCAACGCTCGACCTCGGCGCGGCCTGGTTCGGTTACGGTTTCGCCGGCGCGGTGTTCGTCACGGTGTTCGTCGCGTTCCAGGTGCTCGACCGGCGACTGGAGACGCTCGAGTACGAGACATTCATGCTGCAGTAGGGCCGTGCCTCAATGCTTGTAGGACGGGTCGCGGGCTTCGATCACGCGCTGCATCGCTGCGAAAACGTCTTCGCATACACGCTTTTCGCCGGGGCCGGACTCGCGCACGGTCTGCTCGAACACCGCGTCGGCGATTGGATTCAGGGCGCCGGCGGACGCCGAAGCGATCTGGATGTCGCAGGCGCGCTGCAGCGTCCACAGCAGCATGAAAGCCTCGGGCACGCTGGGCCCCCACGTAAGCAGCCCGTGGTTGCGCAGGATCACCGCTCGCCTGGCGCCGATGTCGCGCACCAACCGCGCCTTCTCCGCGGGCTCCACCGTGATGCCCTCGAAGTCGTGGTACGCCACACCGCCGTGGAGCTGCGCGGCGTAGAAGTTGGTCGGCGACAGGCCATCGCGCAGGCTCGCCACCGCCATGCCGGTCGTCGTGTGCGTGTGCATTACGCAATGCGCCGAGTCGATCGCCCCGTGGATTGCGCTATGGGTGGTGAAGCCTGCGAGGTTGACCGGCCATGCGGACTCGCGCAGGGCACGGCCCTCGATGTCGATGAGCACCAGGTTCGAGGCGGTGACCTCGCGGTAGTGCAGGCCGAACGGGTTGATGAGGAAATGCGTGCCTTCGCCCGGCACGCGCAGCGTGATGTGGTTGAAGATCATCTCGGTCCAGCCGAGGTGATCGAAGATCCGGTAGCAGGCCGCGAGCTGCACGCGGGCGTGCCACTCCGCGTCGGTGATCGGCAGCGCTGTGGCCTTTTTCGCGCTGCCTTGCAGGTAAATCGTCATGGAGACCCCGGCTATTTGAGCTGCGCTGCAGTCTAGCGCGTCCGAACCCGGCTGCGCCTAAATCGAAATTCAGGTGCGTAAACGCACTTACCCGGTAGGGGCATCGGCCTACAGTTTCCTTGCGTCAGGGGCCGTTCAGGGAAGAGCCCGGATCGGCGACAGGCTGGAAGTCGGGAATGGGGAAAAGGGGAGCTAACCGATGTCCGTACACTATCTTGAAAGTGCATTCATACCGTCGACAGGCAAGTCGCCGCTCAGGGCGATCCACCTGAGCCCGCGGCAGGTGGAAGTGCTGATGCTGCTGGGCGAAGGCCTCGCGAACAAGCCGATCGGTCGCAAGCTTGGCATCTCCGCATGCACGGTAAAGCAGCATGTACAGGCGATCCTGAAGGAGTTCGGCGCGGCCAACCGGCTGCAGGCGGTTATTTTCGCCTACCGCTACGGGATCCTTGCCAACGAGCTCGATTTGCCCCCGGCGCCTGTATCAATGGCCGAGGCGCTGCCCCCTCTCGTTTCCGGCGTCTGAGCGCCCGAAGCCACCGGATACTTCGGGCCGGGGTGCTGCTGGCGTCAGGCCGAGTGGCGCACGTCGGCCACCATGGTCTCGAGCAGCGTCACGTCGAGCACGACAAGGCAGTTACCTTCGCGGGCAATGACGTTCTGCGCCGCGAGGGTAGATAGCTCTCGTGTCACCTGCTCGCGGTAGGTGCTCACGTGGCTGGCGATGTCGCCGTGCCGCGGCGCCGGACAGATGCGCGCCACGTTCCCGGCCACGCCGGACTTGCGCGCCAGGCGCAGCAACTCCGCGTGGACACGGTTGCGCACGCCCAGCGTGCTGAGCTCGAACACCCGGTCCGTCATCTCTCTGACAAACGAAACCAGCCCGCACAGCATCCTTTCGCGCAGGGGCTCGTGGCTCACCAGCAGCGCGCGGAAGGTTTCGGGCCGCATGGTTGCCAGGAGGCTGTCTTCGCGCGCGATCACGTCGGCCGAGCGGGCCCGCCCGTCGATCGCGGCCAGCTCGCCGAAATGTTCTCCGGCGCCCATTTCGCGATAGGTGATCTGCTTGCCCGATGCGGAAAAAGCCACCACCTGGACCTTGCCTGAAATTACGAGGTAGACATCCCGGTCTGCGGCATTGCGCGTGATGACCTGCTGGCCGGCGTGGCAATGGCGCCAGTCGAGCGAACCGGCGAGCGCCTCGAGCGCGGCAGTGTCGAGGCCTTCGAGCAGCCTGATGCCGCGCAACCCGAGCAGCGCCGTGCGTGCGATCGGCAGGGCCGACATGAACGACTCCCCTCTTGCCGTATCCGGAAAGTCCCACTCTACCGCTTGCTTCGCCTTACCGGAAGGGCCGTATTACCAATCCTGTATCAGGCGCCCTGCCCGACATGCTCGCCGATCCAGCGCTTGAGCTCGGCGGCCGGCAGGGCCCCGGACTGGCGCGCCACTTCATTGCCCTTTTGGAAAAGGATCAGAGTGGGGATGCTGCGGATCCCGTAGCGCGCACTGGCCTGAGGCGAGGCATCGCTGTCGACCTTGACGAAGCGCACGCCGGGCGTCTGGCGGGCCGCGGTCTCAAAGTGCGGCGCCATCATCTTGCAGGGGCCGCACCAATCGGCCCAGAAGTCGACCAGTACGGGCAGCTCGGTGGAGGCGACGAACTTGGGGAGCGAGGCATCGTCCAGGTTCACGGGCGCCGCGGCCATGATGGCCGCGCCGCAGCGGCCGCACACCGGGTTGTCGTGCAGTTTCGGCTCCGGTACCCGGTTGGTCGTCCCGCAAGCGGGGCATACGAGGTGCATGGCTGTTCCTTAATGCGGGTTTCAATGCCTATTTGAAGTCGAATATGGCCGCGGAGTTCCCGCCGCGCACCCTTTCCCTCACGCCGTGGGGCAGGCGGTCGACCCGGGCGAGACAGCCGATCGGGTCGCCTATGGTGTGCGGGTAGTCAGAACCATAGAGCACATTTTCGGAGCCGAACACGTTCACGGCCATTGCAAGCGCCTCGTCGGTGAACACGACCGAATCGCAGAAGATCCGCCGCGCGACCAGGCTGGGCTTCTCGACGATCTTCGTGCGGCAGGCCGGGATGAACTCGAAGCACTGATCCAGGCGCCCGATCAGGTAGGGCAGCGTACCCCCGCCATGCGAAGCGATGATCTTGAGCTTCTGGTAGCGGTCGAAGAAGCCGTCGTAGATCATGCGCGACACTGCCAGCGTCGTGTCGGTGGTGAAGCCGATTGAAGCGGTGAGCTGGAACTGCGACATATCCATTTCCTTGACGCCGGGGGGTGCGGAAGGATGGATCAGCACCGGCAGGCGCGCGGCGTCGATGGCTTGCCAGATTTTGGCGAAATGCGGATCGGTCAGGTGCCGGCCCGAAACGTTGGCGAGCACCATGACCCCGCACGCCCCGGCCTTGAGCGAGCGCTTGAGCTCCTTGAGCGCGGCTTCCGGGTACTGCCAGGGCAGCGAGCAGAAAAACTGGATGCGCTCGGGCCAGGTCTTGCGCGCCTTGGCCATGACGTCGTTCATGACCTGCGCGGCCTGCAGGCTGATTTTCTCGCCGCCCCAGTAGACGTTCGGGCAGGACAGCGACACCACCGCCACGTCGATGCCGACGCGATCCATGTTGCGGATACGCAGCTCCCAGTCGAACATCTCGGGGACCGGGGTCATGAACGGCGCGCCGTCCAGGTGGATCGCGCGCAGGCCGCCGTATACGGTCTTCAGCGTGTACTTGCCGCCGTGCTTTTCCAGCAGCTTCACCCACTTGTTGTCGAGCATGTGGGTGTGGACGTCGATTACGGTGCTCATTGGGGTGCCCTGGGTTGGAGTGAGAATCGGTCGGCGGTCAGTCGACTTTCAGGCCGGCCGCCTTGACGACGCCAGCCCAGCGGCCCACGTCGGTCCTGATGATGTCGGCAAACTGTTCGGGTGAATTCGGCGCCCACGGCTCCATGCCGAACTTGACCAGCTGTTCGCGGAATTCGGGCGTCGCCTGGAAGCGCTGCATCTCGGCGTTCAGCTTTGCGACGATGGCCTTCGGGGTTCCCGCAGTGGCCACGACACCCTGCCAGGCCTGCCAGTCGAAGCCCGGAACCGTGCGCGCGACGGGCTGAACGCCGGGCATCAGCACCGATTGGACCGCCGCCGAAGTCCCGAGCGCATTGATCTTACCGGCCTGGATATTCGGCACCGCGACGGAGAAATCGAGGAACATCATCTCGGGCTTGCCGGCGATCAGGTCGAGCACCGCAAGGGCAGAGCCCTTGTACGGCACATGCTGCACGTCAAGGCCCACGTCCTTCTTAAAGACCTCCATGAACAGATGGTGCGGGCTGCCGCTGCCGGAGGAGGCGTAGTTGAACTTACCGGGATTGCGGCGCACGAGGTCGATCAGCTCGGCGACAGTCTTCACCCCGAGCGCGGGCGACGTTACGAGGAAGAAGTTGACCGATCCGACCAGCGATACCGCAGCGAAGTCCCTGACCGGGTCGACCTGGGGCTTTGAATAGATCGCCGGGCTGATGCCGAGCGTGGTGCTGGTGGCCATGAGCAGCGTGTAGCCGTCGGGCGGGGCTTTGGCCACCAGGTCGGCGCCGATAAGCGTCCCCGCGCCGGCGCGGTTCTCCACCACCACCGGCTGCCTGAGCGCGGTCGCGAGGCGATCGCCGATCACACGCGCGAGCACGTCGGTGAGGGCTCCCGGCGGATAAGGCACGATAAAGCGCAGCGGTCGGCTCGGATAATTCGCCGCCGGGTCCTGCGCCAGCGCGCCGCATGCGAAAAGCACGAGTACGAACGCGATAAAACCTGGATTCTTATTCATTGTCCCCTCCACGAGCGCCAAGGCTAGTGGGAGCGGCTGCTAAAATCAATTTCCACCGCCCCCGTTTCGCAAAGGCTCCATGGAGCTGTCCGGCCTGATCGAGGACCACGGCTATCTCGGCCTGGTGCTGGGCAGCTTCATCGAAGGCGAGACCTTCGTGGTGCTGGCCGGATTCGCCGCGTACCGGGGATACCTCAGCCTTCCGCTTGTTATCGTGGTTGCCACCGTCATCAATTTCGCCTGGGACCAGTTCTATTTCTGGATCGGCAGGCGGCGCGGGGCGTGGGTGCTCAAGCACTTTGCGTCGATGGAGAAGAACGCCAATCGCATCCTCGGACTGCTTGAGCGGCATCACGTACCGGTCATCATCGGGGTGCGATTCATGTACGGTTTTCGCATTGTGGGGCCCATCGCAATCGGGATGAGCAATGTGCCCTGGCCCCGGTTCGTGGCGCTGAACCTGCTTGGCGCGGCCTTGTGGGCGGCGCTATTCTCAATCCTGGGCTACCTGTTCGGCAACGCGATGGAACTGCTGCTCGAAAACCTGCACCATCACGAGAAATGGCTGTTCGCGGGGCTCGCTGTTGCTGGCGCTGCCGTGTGGCTGCTGATGCGGCGCTGGGGGAGTTGAGCAGTTTCCGGGAGTAGGACCCTTTAGGATCATCTTTGGCAACTCGTTCATCGCGCCGGCTCTCGCTTACGCCCCCAGTATGAGTATGGCGATCCGCGCCGCCGCCTCAATTGTTTGCGGCCAGGCTGTCGATGATCGGACAACTCCGCTTGCGGCCTGCGTCGCACTCCGCGATCAGGGTCGCGAGCGACCGGCGCACGCGCTTCAGGTCGGCGATGCGTGCATCCACCAGGGCGAGTTTGCCGGATGCGATGCGGCGCGCGACGCGGCAACCCGGCGTGCGCTCCAGCTTCAGCAGTTCCTTGACTTCGGCGAGCGAAAAACCGATGTCCTGGGCGCGCTTGATGAAAGTAACGCGCGTGACGGCCTCGGCCCCATAACGGCGCACGCCGCCGCCCGGGCGCGCTGGCTCCCCGACCAGGCCCCGCCGCTGGTAGTAGCGAATCGTTTCGACATGGACCCCGGCCTGTCTAGCCAGCCCGCCGATCGTCAGTTCATCCATCGAATCCCCTTGACTCCGTACCCGGGTACGGACTGTAGCATTGGACAATGACAATCGCCTTCGCTGCGGCAAGCAGGGTCCGCTCCGCGACCGCCTCCATCCTCGCTGGATTCGGCGCGGCCCTCGGCGCGTCGGCCTGCTGCGTCGCGCCGCTCGTGCTGGTCGCCCTCGGCCTGGGCGGTGCGTGGGCGAGCAGTCTGCGCGCGCTTGAACCGCTCTATCCGCTTTTCCTCGCGGGCGCGCTAGGCGCGTTCGGCTTCGCGTTCTGGCGGCTGTATGTCGCGCCTCGCCACTGCGCGCCCGAAGAGGCCTGCGCGGCCGCACCCGTCCTGCGGCGGCAGCGCATCGCCTTCTGGATCGCACTCGTCGCGGCAAAAGCCATTCTGCTGTTCCCGTTCTATGGCCCGCACCTTCTGGCTTAGCCTCGCGCTCATCGCCCTGCCGGCGCAGGCGGAACTGCGCAGCGTGAAGTTGTCCGTCCAGGGCATGAACTGCGCGATGTGCCCGGTCACGGTGCGCCTCGCGCTGAAAAGAATTCCCGGAGTGAACGACGTGAAAGTGACGTACGAACCGCCAGTGGCTGTCGTCACGTATGACGATGCGAAGACTTCTCCGGGTGATCTCATGCGGGCGACTTCGAAAGTGGGCTACCCTTCGGCGCCCGGCGCCGGGCAATGAGCGCAGTTCCTGCAACGATACTCAGCTCGACTCTGACGTGTCCGCATTGCGCGCACGCAAGCATCGAAACAATGCCGACGGACGCCTGCATCTTCTTTCACGTCTGTGCGGGCTGCGGCCGGCGGCTCAGACCAAAGCCCGGTGACTGCTGCGTGTTCTGCAGTTATGGCGACACAGCCTGCCCACCGGTACAGGAGCAGCGCTGCTGTTGCGGCCCGTGAATCGTCTCCGCTTCGGGGTCCATGGCGCCTGGCCCGACGCAATTTTTTGTCCAGTCATTCCGCGCATGTAAGGAATCGGACCGCGCCTGGGTCTTATCCTTGGAAACCACTTTCCGGGAACCAGATGAGCGTCTCTCAAAGCGCACGCCTGCGCGCCGATGATATCGGGCAACATCGCGACAAGATGATGCGGTTCGCCCTTCACCGCCTGCGCAATCCGGCACAGGCCGAGGACGCGGTGCAGGAAGCCCTTGTCGCGGCGATCGAAGGCGTGGAAAGTCATGCCGGCGGCTCTTCGACACTCACCTGGCTGACCGGCATCCTCAAGCACAAGATCGTGGACTGTGTGCGCAAATCAGCGCGCGACCGGTACGAGCAGCTGGATCCGGATTCTCTGGTGGCGAGTTCGGGAAACCCGGAGGAGACGCTGTCGCGAAGCGGCTTTGTTCACCAAGTAGCGCGCTGCATGGATGATTTGCCCCCGAGGTCTGCCCGTGTGTTCTTCCTGCGCGATGTTCTGGGACACAATACGGCCGAAGTATGCGCGGAGCTTTCGATCACCACCACGAATTGCTCGGTGCTCCTTCACAGGGCGCGGACGCGTTTGCGCGAGCACCTGGCCGTCGAGCGGTACGCAGTTTACGGATGAGGCTGTGCCGGAGAATGCGTGTGCGAGTACCCCTTCCTTGATGCCTTCATTCAACGAACTCGTGCGCGCACACGCGGCGGACCTGTACCGCTTCGCGTATTGGCTTGCGCGCGACCGTCAGCTGGCGGAAGACGTCGTGCAGGAAGCCTTGATTCGCGGCTGGCGCGCGTTTCCCCGGCTGAGGGAATCGCGGGCCGCGAAGAGCTGGCTCTTTGCCATCGTAAGAAACGAACATCGCCGGCTGATCGCCAAGAATGGACCTCAGCACGACAGCATTGACGCCGACGCGCTCGAAGTCGCGGACGAACGCCCCGGGCCGTTTGGGTTGGAAATGCGCGATGCGATCATGGCCCTGCCTGTCACTTATGCCGAGCCGCTCGCGCTTCAGGTGCTCGGAGGATTTACCTGCGCGGAGATTGCGGTGATGCTGGAGACGAGCGAGGGTGCGGTGATGAGGCGGCTCACGCGGGCCCGCCAGGCGCTCAAGCGATTGATCACATCCGATGGTGCGAAGGAACACGAAGGGGGCCGCAAATGAACTGCCTCGACTACCGCCGCGCCCTTTCGACTGGGCAGGATGAAACAGGAGCGATGCGTGTACACCGGCTGGGATGCGTTTTCTGCTCCGATCAGTTCCGGGAGCAGGCGGCATTCGATGACGCGTTACGCAGAGGCTTCGAGGTTCCGGTTCCGCCGGAGTTCGCCGGTCGGCTTCTCGATTCGCTTCACGCCCCGGACACCGAAGCCCCGGCATGGAATGCCGGCAGACGCCGGTTCCTCGCCGCGGCGGCGATCGGTGCCGGTGCCGTGGGCATCGGCACCGGCCTCTACGCCTGGTTCGGGCGCGACGATCCAATGGCCATGGCGTGCATCCAGTTCGTGATGAAGGAGGAGACCAAGTCGATCATGATGGGCGCCATGCCGCGCGACAAGGCCAGCGCGGCGCTCGCAGCCTCGCTGCCGCTCGAACGCCTCGATCGGATTGGCAAGGTGATGCACGTGGGGCCCTGTCCGTTCCAGGGCTCGACCGCCTATCACGTGGTGCTGATGGTGCCGCAGGACAAGGTGACGCTCTTGATCATGCCCGACACGCGCCCGACCGTGCGCGCCCGTGCCAGGTTCGACGGCATGTACGCGACCGTGGTCCCGCTGAAGAAAGGCAGCGTCGGTATCGTAGGTGCCAACGCCGCCGTGGTGGAGAGCGTCGCCGGCGCGCTGCGCGCCTGAGCATGAACGGCGGCATGAACGGCGCGCTGCGAATGGCCACTCTGGCGCTCGCGCTGCTGACTCCGGGCGCGTTTGCGGCGGCGCCGGCGGCGGCCCATCTGCCGCCGCCGGCCCATGTCCCGCTCGCGGATTTCCAGGCGCTGCTCGACCCGGACGAAGCCACCACCGCCGCAGCGTTGCAACGCATCGTCAAGGGCTGGCGCAACGCCTATGCGGGCATGCTGCTCGAGGCATTCTGGTTCACGCGCAACCGCCCCGCCCGCGCCGGCATCACGCAGTTGCTGGAGCGGGCCTCGGGACGAGCGTTCGACGGGGATCCCAACCCCTGGTACGAGTGGCTTTGGTCGATCGAGCCCGGCGAACATCCGCAGTACGCCGAGTTCAAGGCCGCGCTGTACGAACAGATCGACCCGCGCTTTCGCGAATACTTCGACAAGCGCCCGAAAGCGCTCATCCGGCTGGACGAGATTCGTTGGGGCGGCGTCCACCGCGACGGCATCCCGCCGCTGAAAAACCCGAAAATGATTGCGGCGAGGGATGCCGCCTACCTGGAGGACGGCAATATCGTGTTCGGCGTCGCCATCGACGGCGACGTGCGCGCCTACCCCAAGCGCATCCTCGCCTGGCACGAAATGGTCAAGGACCGGATTGCCGGGCGCGAACTGAACGGCGTGTACTGCACACTGTGCGGGTCGATGATCCTGTATGACGCCACCGTGACCGGCGTGCACCACGAATTGGGTACAAGCGGATTTCTGTACCGATCCAACAAGCTGATGTACGACCATGCGACCAAATCTTTGTGGTCGACGCTCACCGGCACGCCGGTGGTCGGCGCATTGGCCGGCAAGGGCATTGAATTGAAGACCCTCTACGTCGTCACCACCACCTGGGGGGAGTGGAAAAAGCGCCACCCGGGCACCACTGTGCTGTCGCTCGATACCGGGCACGTGCGCGACTACCGCGAGGGCGCCGCCTATCACGAGTATTTCGCCACCGACCGGCTGATGTTCGGCGTGCCGAAACTGGATTCGCGCCTGGCGAACAAGGCAGAGGTGCTGGCGCTGCGATTTGCCGAAGCGCCCGGCGAGCAACTGGCCATTGCGGCGGATTTTCTCGCCGCCAACCGCGTCTACCACGACCGCATCGGCAAGCTGGGTTTTGTGGTTCTGACCGATGCGAGCGGCGCCAACCGCGTCTACGAGTCGCGCGGCGTGACTTTTTCGAATTGGAACGGCGAGGCCGAGGCGCGCGACCGCGGCGGCCGCAGCTGGGCGGTGACCGAGCGCGCCATCAGCGGCCCGGGCGGTGAAACGTTGAAACGCCTGCCTGCGCATCGCGCATTCTGGTTCGGCTGGTATTCCGCTTATCCGAAGACGCGTCTGGTGAAGTAGGGTTATTGCCTGACCGCTTCTTGGACCAGACTGGCAAGCGCCTTCGCAAGGCCCGCCACCGCCGGGCACGAAGCGGCACCGTGTCGCGCCGCGATGTACACGGGATCGTTGTAGCCGACCCAGACCCGGCCGGCCTCGTCCTGCCCTACCAGCGCTGTTAGCGGCAGATCGATACCTGCGCTCTGGGCGCATTCCATTAGGGGCGTGCCGCCTTGCGGATTGCCGAATATCAGCAGCTCAGTGGCGCGCAGCTTCCTGCCGATTCTGGCCGCGCCGGCGGCGTGGTCGATGCGCGCGAAAACGTTGAGACCTTTCTCCTTCACCACCGACTCGAGCCGGTCCATGGTGTCCTTCGCGCCGCGCGCGCTCTCGACGGCAACGAGCCCGTCGGCGGCGAACGCCGGCAGCGCGAGACAGAGCAGGATAAAAAGAGCGCTTTTCATGAGTTTCTCCTAGGCTTCGCCGCGTATCGTACGCTCAGTTCCGGAAAGAGGGCTATGCGGCGACACGCGTGGCGACCCAGCTGGCCTCGAACTCGCCGGCCGGTACCGGCCTGCCGAAGAAATAACCCTGCGCCTCGTCGCAGCGGCGGCGGCGCAGGAAAGCGACCTGAGCTTCGTTCTCGACGCCCTCGGCAACCACGCGGCAGCCGAGCGCCTGGCCAAGCCGCAGGATGGCGTCGCAGATCGCTTCCGAATTCCGGTCGGTTCCGATATCGTCGATGAAGGACTTGTCGATCTTGATCGTGTCGGGGGCGAAGCGCTTGAGATAGGCGAGCGAGGAATACCCCGTGCCGAAATCGTCGATCGACACCTTGATGCCGAGCGAGCGCATGCGCGCAAGCGTGGCGGCGGTCCGCTGCACGTCTTTCATTGCAGCCGATTCCGTGACCTCCACCTCGAGGTAGTCCGGGGTGATACGGGCCAGCGCGAGCGCTGCTTCCAGACGCAGATCCAGATCGCGCAATGAGAACTGACTTGCGGAAAGGTTCACAGCAAGCCGCGGCGCCCATCCATGGCGGTCAAGCCAGTCCCGAATCAGGCTGCAAGCATCGGCCAGCACGCGTTCGCCGAGCGGAACGATCAGCCCAGTGGACTCGGCGAGCGGGATGAACTCGGCCGGGCTGACCAGGCCGCGCGCAGGATGGCGCCAGCGCACCAGCACCTCTGCGCCCGCGAGCCGGACGCCGCTTTCATCGAGAAATGCAATCTTCGGCTGCAGCACGATAAAAAGTTCGCCGGCGGTGATTCCGCGCTCGAGGTCCCGGACGAGCGCCTGGCGTGACTTCGCCTCTTCGCCGAACGCGGGAGAATAGAATTCGTAGTGCACCACATCGTCCGCGCGCGTGCGGGCGAGGGCGAGTTCGGCTTCGTTGACCAGCGTATTTCCGTCGAGACCGCGGACGCCGGCGGCAATCCCGATCCGCACCGCCAGCGAGCCCCCGCTCGCATCGCCCAAGTCATGGCCCCACGAGACACCTGCAAGGATGCGTTCGGCGAACTCGGCTGCCTTGGCGGGCGCGAACTCCCCGTTCATACGCGCCACGGCAAACCGGTCGGCGCCCAAGTGCGAGACGAAATCTCCCGGCCCGCAGGCCTGCTTGAGCCGCGCCGCGAAGCCGCGCAGAAGCCCGTCGCAGCGCACGCTGCCCAGGCTCGCGTTGAGCACCCGGAACTGAAGCAGGTTCACCAGGTACAGCGAAACCGTGCCGGCCGCATTGCCAGTACCCGGGCGCAACTGCCGCAAGTGCTCCAGCAGCGCTGCGCGATTCGGCATCCCCGTAAGCGGTTCATGGTGCGACAGGAACCGCGCGCGCTCTTCCGCAATCGCGCGGTCGCGCCGCTTCGATTCCGCGACCCGCCCGAGCAGCGCGTTGTGCGCTTCGATCAGCTCGCCGATCTCGTCGCGCGGTCCGGGAGCGACGACATGACTGTCCGCCGCGTCGGGATTCGCCCCGGCGGCAAGCGAACTTTCGCGCAGCCGCAACACCGGGCGCAGCACCAGCCGGTGC
>JBBQNG010000076.1:0-16208 GCA_038329645.1 Burkholderiales bacterium | reverse complement strand
GGCTTCTCGCCTGCCGATACGTCTGCCGAAGAGCCGGCGCTCATCATCTACACCAGCGGCACCACGGGCGCGCCCAAGGGGGCGCTCGAGCCGCACCGTTCGATCCTCGGCAACCTGCCGGGCTTCGTCCATTCGCACGACTTCTACCCGCAGCCCGGCGACATGTTCTGGACGCCGGCCGATTGGGCCTGGGCGGGCGGCCTGCTCGACGGACTGCTTCCGGCATGGCATTTTGGTACCCCCATCCTCGGCTACCGGGGACGCTTCGACGCGGAGAAGGCCTACTACCTGCTGGAGAAATACGGGGTCCGGAATTCCTTCTTGTTCCCGACCGCGCTCAAGCTGATGATGAAAGCGGTGCCCGAGCCGAAGAAGCGTTTCGAGCTTAACCTGCGCTCGATCATGAGCGCGGGGGAGTCCGTCGGCGTGACCGTGATCGAGTGGGCGCGCGAACAGCTGGGCGTGACGATCAACGAAATGTTCGGCCAGACCGAGATCAACTACGTGGTGGGCAACTGCCAGGCGGCCTGGCCGGTGAAGCCCGGATCGATCGGCCGCCCTTATCCGGGCCATCGCGTCGCAATCATCGACGAGGCAGGCAACGAGCGTCCCCGCGGCGAGCTGGGCGAGATCGCCGTGAACCGGACCTGCAACGGGATGAGCGACGCGGTGTTCTTCCTCGAGTACTGGAAGAATCCAGCGGCCACCAAGGACAAGTTCATCGGCGACTGGGGCTGCACCGGCGACCAGGGCCGCATGGATGAGGACGGTTACATCTGGTACCAGGGCCGCTCGGATGATGTGATCAAGAGCTCGGGCTACCGCATCGGCCCGGCAGAAATCGAAAGCTGCCTCGTCAAGCATCCCGCCGTGCTCAATGCAGCCGTGATCGGCAAGCCCGACGCAACGCGCGGCGCCATCGTGAAGGCTTTCATCGTCCTGCAGCCCGGCCGGAACGCCTCCACCGCGCTCCAGGAGGAAATCCAGCAGCACGTGCGCGGCCGCCTCGCCCCTTACGAGTACCCGCGCGAAATCGAATTCATAGCGGAGCTTCCGATGACCACGACCGGCAAGGTGCAGAGGAAAGTGCTGCGCCAGCGCGAGGAAGAGAACATGCGAAGGGATGCGCCGGGCCGATGAACCGTTTCCAGAAAATCGTCATTGCCGGCACCGCGCTCGACATCCTGCTGCTGTTCCTGTTCCCGCCCTACGATTTCATGAGCGTCGGGCGCGGCACGCTGATGTTCGACGCCTTCTACCCGATGTTTTCCGTGCCGCCCAACCGGATCATCAACGGCGACGTCCTCTATCTCTTCTCGTTCGCGGTCCTCATCAATGCGGCGCTCGCCTGGCTGCTGCTTGCCGGATCCAGGGACGCGCCCGGTGAGCCGCGGGTCGATGCCCAGACCGTGGTCATCGTTTTCGGCATCGTCAACCTTGTCGTCGCGATGCTGTTCCCGCCCATGGAGGCGTTCCCATTCGCCCAGCGGGTGACCGTGGGAACGTTCGACGGGTTCTATTTCGCTTTCGGCGACAAGTCGCGGCGCTCGATCTTCGTCCCGCTGCTCTACATGGAAGCCCTGTTCGTGCTGACCAATGCGTGCGCCTATTGGCTGGCCATGAGCATCGCGCAGCGGACGATGCCGCCAGACCCGGGGCCGATGACCATGTTTGCGCAGGCCGATGGCCTACGGGAGCGGGCCACGCAAAAGCTGCAGGACGGTGCGGCGCCCCTTCCTTCGGCTTCCAAGCGGGGCGCCGACCGGCGCAAGCGGCAGGACCCGGCCTACCGGGGGCCTGAGCGGCGCAAAAGGGGTGAGCGGCGGCGGGCGGCGAAAGGTTAGCGGGGCTGTTCGCACCGGAAATATTAAGGCGGCGCGGGACCGCTAAAATCTTAAACATCTTTCCAGTAAGAATGGCTTCTGGAGCGCCATTCAGGCCAATTAGTTTTCTGTTTATGACAACCTACTGCGGCGCCGTGACAATCCCGCGCGCAAACAGCCCATCGATCTTCTCGGCTGAATAGCCGGCAGCCGCAAGAATCTCCCGCGCATTTTCGGACACCAAAGGTGGATCGTTGCGCTTGCCCAGCCTTTCGCCGTCCAGCTCGAGCGGCAGCGTCGGCACCTTGATCGACCTGCCCGGCGCGACGCGCATCTCCATGAGGCCGCCCGAGGCGTTGAGGTGCGGATCGTCGAACAGGTCCCAGGGCTTGTTGATCGGCGCGTAGGGCAGGCCGATGGCTTCCAGCTTTACTTCGAGGTCCGCGCGGGTCCAGCCCTTGAACACCTGGCCGATCCGCGGGATCAGCCAGGAGCGGTGTTTGACCCGCTGGCCGTTGGTGCGCAGCTCGGCATTGGCGGCGAGGTCGGCCAACCCGAACTCGCGGCAGAACACTTCCCACTGGGTATCGGTCACCACGCCGACGAAGAGGCGAGCATCGCCTTCCCCCCTATCGCTGGTTTCGAAGATGTCATACACACCCCACGCAGGCCTTTTGACGGACATCGGCGGCGGCGCTTCGCCGGTGATCGCGTACTGCGCCATGTGCTGCGCCACCAGGAACGCGGTGTTCTCGAAGAGCGCGCTCTTCACCAGCTTGCCGCGCCCGGTAGTTTCGCGCTCGCGCAGCGCCGCGAGAATTCCAATGGCGGCGAACATGCCCCCCATGATGTCGTTTACCGAGGAGCCGACCCGCAGCGGGCGCTCGGGGAGACCGGTCATGTAGGCGAGGCCCCCCATCATCTGGACGACCTCGTCGAGCGCGGGACGGTTCTCGTAGGGGCCGTTGAGGAAGCCTTTGAGGGTGCAATACACGAGCCGCGGATTGCGTTTGGAAAGGTCGCCATAGCCGAGCCCGAGCTTGTCGAGCGCACCAGGGCGGAAGTTTTCGGTGACCGCGTCGGCAGCATCGACGAGCTTGAGGACGACCTCCATGCCTTCGGGCTGCTTGAGGTCCAGGGCGATGCTTTTCTTGTTGCGGTTGAAGATCGGGTAAAACCCGGCGCCGGCACCATGCAGGCGGCGTGTGTTATCGCCTTCCAGCGGCTCGACCTTGATGACCTCCGCGCCGAGGTCGGCCAGCACGAGTCCGCAGGCGGGGCCCATCACCATGTGCGCGAATTCGACTACACGGATGCCCTCGAGCGGCAGCTGGGCCATCTACGCCGGCGCCCCGAGGCCCGCCGGCCGGCGAAATCCCTTGGGCAGGCCCGCGCCCGCGAAGTGGCCATATACCGGTTCCTCCGGAATGCCGTTGACGAGGATCTCGCGCGCCTTGAGCAGCGCGTCGAAATCTATTCCCGTCCTGAGGCCCATGCTTTCGAACATGAATACGAGGTCCTCGGTCACCACGTTGCCGCTCGCGCCGGGCGCGAACGGGCAGCCGCCGAGGCCGCCCATCGACGAGTCGAAGGCGCGCGCGCCTTCCTCGTACGCGGCGAGCGCATTGGCCAGGCCCAGGCCGCGGGTGTTGTGCAGGTGCACGCCATCGAGCTTGTCGCCGATCGCGTCCTTGACCTTGCGGAAGATGCGGCGCATCTGGGCGGGGTTGGCGTAGCCCACGGTGTCGGCCAGCGCGACGCAGTCCACGCCGGCGGCAACCAGCAGCTTCGCAATGCGCACCACTTCTTCTTCCGGCACTTCCCCCTGCAGCGTGCAGCCAAACGCGGTGGCGACCGCGCCTTCGATTTCGGGACGCCTGCCTGCCGGCATCGCGGCGCGCAGGTCGCAGCATTCTTTCACCTGGGCGACCATTTCGTCGGGCGTCATGCGCACATTGGACACGCTGTGCATGTGGCTGGCCGAAACGGGGAACCCGATCTTGTGCGCGCCGGCTTCGACGGCGCGCTGGAATCCTTTTACGTTCGGCGCCAGCGCCACGACCTTGAGGCCCGCAATGGTGCAGGCGTGCGCGACGATCTCGGCGGTGTCCGCCATCGCCGGGATCAGCTTCGGCGGCACGAACGAGCCGACTTCGATCTCCTTGAGGCCCGCGGCCGCGAGCGCGCTGATCCACACTTTCTTGGCCGCGGTGGGCATGAGGTGGTGGGCGTTCTGCAGGCCGTCGCGCGGACCGACTTCGCAGATGTGGACGTCAACTTGGGACATGGCGGACTCCTCGGGGGAAGGCCGGATTCTATCGCGCCGACACCTGTAACTGCGGGGCCAGTCGGCTCTCGAACCGGCCGACGACGCAACCCGCAAGCCCCGCCACCGCAGCGAACGCCAGCATCACTCCGAGCGACGCCGACCAGCCGCCGAGGCCCTGCGCGGCGAGGGCTACCAGGAGCGGCCCGAAGAACTGCCCGAGCATCGCGCCCTGCATGATCATTCCCTGCGTCGTGCCGATGTGATGCGGGCTGCGCGCATGCACCGGGCCGCCCGCGAGGACCGCCGCGGGAATCAGCCCGCCGGCGAGCGAGAACAGGAGCACGCTCGCCAGCCGCAGGGTGTCGGGGAGGCTTGCGGCCAGCGCGTATGCCGCGGTCAGCGCCATGCCGCAGCTTGCGAGCACGACGACCTGCCATCGGGCCGTGCCGCGCTTGAGAACCCAGCCGCCGGCCAGGTTGCCCGGCACGTTCACGGCGACATAGAGCGCCGTGACCAGCGAGGCCGCGGCCGGTGTCAGCCCGCGCTCGCCGACGAGGAAAGTCGGCAGCCAGATCATGAACGAGCTCCACTGGCCCACGTAGCAGAAGAAAACCACGCACAGCGCGATGCTGCCCGGGCGCACAACCGACTCCGCGACCAGCCGCAGCGAGCCGATGCCGCCGCCGAAGCGCGGCGCCGGCACATAGCGCGCAAGCAGCACCCCGACAAGCAGGGTGTACGCCGCGATCCCGAGCCAGAGGCTGCGCCAGCCGAACGTAGCGAGCGCGACGGGCGCGGCGAGCAGCGCCAGCGCGCCGCCGGTCGGCATGTACGCGCTCCAGAGAGAGAGGGCCATGGGCCTGTCGGCGGTCTCGGTCACGCCGGCCAGCAGGGGGACGCCCGCCACGGTGAAGAGCATGAAGCCGATGCCCTCGACAAAGCGCGAAACCAGCAAGCTGGAATAGGTCTGCGCAAACGCGCCATAAATCCCGCCTACGAACAAGCAGGCGAGGCCGATGAGCGCGAAGCGCTTCTGGCCGTAGCGATCGACGATGGCGCCGACGAACACGCCGACGATTCCGCCCATGACATAAAACATCGTCGCGATGAACCCCGACTGGACCAGCGTGAGTCCGAGATCGCTGCGCAGGAGCGGGAGCGCAGGCGGGACTTTGCAGATATGCGCGCCGGCTGACAGGCCCGCGGCGAACACGATCCAGACCAAGGACCAGCGCGTGGCCTGGCCGGTCAAGTTCAGGCCGCGTACACCGGCAGCTTGAACTCCCTGAGCTTCTTTTCCCACTCGGCCGGGCCGGTGTTGTGCACCGAGGTGCCGTTTGCGTCCACCGCAACTGTCACGGGCATATCCTCTACTTCGAATTCGTAGATCGCTTCCATGCCGAGGTCCGCGAATCCCACCACACGCGATTTGCGAATTGCTTTCGACACCAGGTAGGCCGCGCCGCCGACCGCCATCAGGTAGGCGGCCTTGTGCTTCCTGATCGCCGCCACCGCAACCGGCCCGCGCTCGGCCTTGCCGACCATGGCGATGAGGCCGGTCCTCGCCAGCATCATCTCGGTGAACTAGTCCATGCGGGTCGAGGTGGTCGGGCCCGCGGGGCCCACGACTTCGTCCCTGACCGGATCGACCGGGCCGACGTAATAGATCACCCGGTTGGTGAAGTCGGTGGGCAGCTTCTCGCCTTTCTCGAGCATGTCCTGGATGCGCTTGTGCGCGGCATCGCGGCCCGTGAGCAGCTTGCCCGAGAGAAGCAGCGTTTGTCCGGGCTTCCACGAGGCGACCTCGGCGGGCGTGAGCTTGTCGAGGTTGACTCGCGTCGCCGACGCGGATGCGCTCCACGTCACCTTGGGCCAGTCGTCGAGCGAGGGCGGCTCGAGCATGGCGGGCCCGGAGCCATCGAGCACGAAATGGGCATGCCGCGTGGCGGCGCAGTTTGGGATCATCGCGACGGGCTTGTTCGCAGCGTGGGTCGGGTAGTCCATGATCTTTACGTCGAGCACGGTCGACAGGCCGCCCAGGCCCTGCGCGCCGATGCCCAGGGCGTTGACCTTGTCGTAAAGCTCGACGCGCATTTCCTCGAGCTTGGTTTTCGGTCCGCGTGCCTTGAGGTCGGACATGTCGATAGGGTCCATGAGCGACTCCTTCGCCATCAGCATCGCCTTCTCCGCGGTGCCGCCAACGCCGATGCCCAGCATGCCCGGCGGGCACCAGCCCGCGCCCATTGTGGGTACGGTCTTCAGCACCCAGTCGACGATCGAGTCCGAGGGATTGAGCATTGCGAATTTCGATTTGGCCTCGGATCCGCCGCCTTTGGCCGCGACATTGACCTCGACCTTGTCGCCGCAGACCAGCTCTACGTTGATGACCGCGGGCGTGTTGTCGCCCGTGCTCTTGCGCGTGAACATCGGATCGGCAAGGACCGAAGCACGCAGCTTGTTGTCCGGATGGTTGTAGGCGCGCCGCACGCCTTCGTTGACCATGTCCGCGAGGCTCGACTTCGACTCCCAGCGCACGTCCATGCCGACTTTGAGGAACACGTTGACGATGCCGGTGTCCTGGCAGATCGGGCGATGCCCCTCGGCGCACATGCGCGAATTGGTGAGGATCTGGGCGATCGCGTCCTTCGCGGGCAGCGACTGCTCGCGCTCATAGGCGCGGCCCAGGGCCTGGATGTAATCCTTGGGATGGTAGTAGCTGATGTATTGCAGGGCATCGGCGATGCTCTGGACGAGGTCTTCCTGCTTGATGGTCGTAGTCATTGGGTGCCTCAGTGGGCAGGGGCCGGGTGGGGATTGGGGTGATTGCGAGGGGTGAATTCTAAGCGAATTCAAGCCCGCAGATCGCCCCGCGACGCCTGCGCAGGCGCTTTACAACGCATTGTTTTGATGTTTTTATTCGCAACACAAAAGCGACACGGAATGGAGGAGCGAGAAATGTCTTCGAACATCGAGTCCGTACTGACCGAAACCCGCGTATTCCCGCCTTCGGAAGCATTCGTAAAGCAGGCCAACATTTCCGGCATGGCCGCGTATCACGCCATGTGCAAGGAAGCCGAAAAGGACTTCGAAGGGTTCTGGGCGAAGCTCGCCCGCGCCGAGCTGCTGTGGTCCAAGCCCTTCACCAAGACGCTCGATGAATCCACGGCGCCGTTCTACAAGTGGTTCCACGACGGCGAACTCAACGCGTCCTACAACTGCCTCGACCGGCACCTCAAGACGCAGCCCGACAAGGTCGCGATCGTGTTCGAGGCCGACGACGGCAAGATCACGCGGATCACGTACAAGGCGCTCTACCACGAGGTCTGCAAATTCGCCAATGGACTGAAGAAACTCGGGATCAAGACGGGCGACCGGGTCATTGTCTACATGCCGATGTCGATTCAGGCGGTGGTGGCGATGCAGGCGCTGGCCAGGATAGGCGCGACGCATTCGGTCGTGTTCGGCGGGTTTTCGGCAAAATCGGTGCAGGAAAGGATCATCGACGCCGGGGCGGTCGCGGTGATCTGCGCCGACGGACAGTTCCGCGGCGGCAAGGAAATCCCCCTCAAGCCGCTCGTCGACGAAGGCATCGCGATGGGCGGATGCGAAGGTATCAAGAGCGTGGTGGTCTACAAGCGCTCCGGCTCGCCCGTGAAGATGGGCGCGGGCCGCGACAAGTGGTGGGACGAGGTCGTCGCGGGGCAGGCCGACACATGCGAGCCGACCTGGGTGAACGCCGAGCATCCGCTCTTCATCCTCTACACCTCGGGCTCGACCGGCAAGCCCAAAGGCGTGCAGCATTCCACCGGCGGCTACCTCCTGTGGACGATCCTCACCATGAAGTGGGTGTTCGACTACAAACCCACGGACGTGTTCTGGTGCACTGCCGACGTGGGCTGGGTCACCGGCCACTCGTACGTGTGCTACGGACCGCTCGCCGTGGGGGCGACCGAGATCATTTTCGAAGGGGTGCCGACCTACCCCGATGCGGGCCGCTTCTGGAAAATGATCCAGGACCACAAGGTCTCGGTGTTCTATACGGCGCCAACTGCGATCCGCTCGCTCATCAAGGCCGGCGGCGACCTGCCGAAGAAGTACGACTTGTCGTCTCTGCGCATCCTCGGCACGGTGGGGGAGCCGATCAACCCGGAAGCCTGGATGTGGTACCACGAGACCGTTGGCGGTGGCCGCTGCCCGATCGTCGACACCTGGTGGCAGACGGAAACCGGTGGCCACATGATCACTCCGCTTCCCGGTGCGACCCCGACCAAGCCTGGCTCGGCAACTTTCCCGCTGCCCGGGATCATCACCGACATCGTCGACGAAACCGGTCATTCGGTCGGCAGGGGCAAGGGCGGCATCCTCGTCATCAAGCGGCCCTGGCCGGCGATGATCCGGACCATCTGGGGCGACCCGGAGCGGTTCAAGAAGAGCTATTACCCGGAGGATTTCCAGGGCAGGTACTACCTCGCGGGCGACGGGGCGAGCACGGACGAGGAGGGCTACTACCGGATCATGGGGCGCATCGACGACGTGATGAACGTCTCGGGGCATCGCCTCGGCACGATGGAGATCGAGTCCGCGCTGGTGGCGAATACGAAGCTGGTGGCCGAAGCGGCGGTTGTGGGAAGGCCGGACGACCTGACCGGTGAAGCAGTGTGCGCATTCGTGGTGCTCAAGGGCGCGCGTCCCAGCGGCGAAGAGGCGAAGAAGATCGCGCAAGAGCTGCGCAACTGGGTCGCAAAGGAGATCGGGCCCATCGCGCGGCCGAAAGACATTCGCTTCGGCGAGAACCTGCCGAAGACGCGCTCGGGCAAGATCATGCGGCGGCTGCTGCGCTCGATCGCAAAAGGCGAGGCAATCACGCAGGATGTGTCGACGCTGGAGAATCCCGCGATCCTGGATCAGCTGAAAGAGGTGAGTTGATAAGCGCGCCGGGCGCATGAACAGTCCGGAAAGGAAAGGGCAGCGCCTCTTCGCACTGTGCATGCTCGGCGCGCTGCTGTTCAATTTCCCGATCCTCGCGCTGTTCAACGTGGGCGGGACGGTGTTCGGCGTGCCGGTGCTGTACACCTACCTGTTCGCGGCGTGGGCGGTCCTGATCGGGCTGATTGCCTACGTCGTCGAGTCGGGCGACTGACGGCGTTTCCAAGTCCCGATGCTCCACAGCACAGTCATCGTCCTTACTTCGTTCGCCTACCTGGGCGTGCTTTTCGCCATTGCGTACTACGCCGACCAGCGTGCCGACGCAGGGCGGTCGGTGATCTCCAACCCGTACATCTACAGCCTGTCGCTCGGCGTCTACGCGACCGCGTGGACCTTCTACGGCAGCGTGGGACGCGCGGCGAGCGACGGCGTGGGCTTCCTGCCGATCTACCTCGGGCCTACCCTGATGATCGCGCTATGGTGGGTAGTGATGCGCAAGATCCTGCGCATCTCGAAGCAGAACCGCATCACATCGCTGGCGGACTTCGTCGGTTCGCGTTACGGGAAAAGCGCGCTGCTTGGCGGAATCGTCACCATCATCGCTGTGGTCGGAATCCTTCCCTATATTTCGCTGCAGCTGAAGGCGGTTTCGGCAAGCGTCACGATCCTGATGCAGTACCCGGAAGTCGTCATGCCGGCCAATGCCGGAACCGCGCCGATCCGGGAAGACACCGCGTTGTGGATCGCCCTGATTCTTGCCGCCTTCACGATCGCGTTCGGGACCCGCCATCTCGACGTCACGGAGCACCATCCCGGCCTGGTGGCGGCGATCGCTTTCGAGTCGCTCGTGAAACTTCTGACTTTCCTGGCCGTGGGGATCTTCGTCACATTCGGCATCTACAACGGGTTTGGGGACCTGTTTGCGCGCGCCGCAGCCGACCCCAAGCTGAAGGCGATGATGACGCCGCTCGAAGGAGTCGCGGGTGGCTATGCGAGCTGGGCCTGGATGACGATCCTTTCGATGATGGCGATCATGTTCCTGCCGCGCCAGTTCCAGATGGCGGTGATCGAGAACGTCGACGAGAAGCACTTAAAGAAGGCGATCTGGCTGTTCCCGCTCTACATGCTCGCCATCAACCTGTTCGTGCTCCCGATCGCGTTCGGCGGCCTCCTGCGTTTTCCGGACGGAAGCGTCGACGCCGATACGTTCGTGCTCACCCTTCCGATGGCGGAGAAGCAGGAGTTCCTCGCGCTCCTCGTCTTCATCGGGGGACTGTCGGCGGCCACCGGCATGGTGATCGTCGAAACGATCGCGCTCTCGACGATGGTCTGCAACGACCTCGTAATGCCGGTG
This sequence comes from Burkholderiales bacterium, assembly GCA_038329645.1. GTDB lineage: Bacteria > Pseudomonadota > Gammaproteobacteria > Burkholderiales > SG8-39 > SZAS-79. The sequence goes on along the minus strand of JBBQNG010000076.1, from coordinate 5,836 downwards.
CTTCTGCGGCTCCCGGGCCTGCGCCTCAACGAGCGGCCCGACCTGACCCGCCTGCTGCTGGGCATCCGGCGCGGGGCGATTCTCCTCATCCTCCTTCTCGGTTACCTGTATTTCAAGCTTGCGGGCGAGGCCTACGCGCTGGTGTCGATCGGGCTGATCTCGTTTGCAGCGGTGGCGCAGTTCGCCCCCGTGGTCCTGGGAGGCATCTTCTGGAAGGGCGGCACGCGGCTGGGCGCGCTGTCAGGCCTGATCGCCGGTTTTGCGGTCTGGTCGTACACGCTCCTGCTGCCCGCGCTCGCCCGCTCGGGCTGGGTGCCGATCGGAATGCTCGAGCGTGGCCCGATGGGGATCGAAATGCTGAGACCTCTCCAGCTCTTCGGCCTGTCCGGGCTGGACCAGATCACCCACTCGATGATCTGGAGCATGGTTGCCAATATCGGCGCGTTCGTCGCGGTTTCCCTGTGGCGTACGCCCAGTGCGGACGAGCATCGCCAGGCCAGCCTGTTCGTGGATGTGTTCAAGCAGCCTGGCGAGGGGGGCGCGCGCTTCTGGCGCGGCACGGCGTCGGTCCCGGATCTCTACAACGTGCTGGCGCGATTCCTTGGCAGCGGCGGCGCAGACAGCGCGCTCGCCGACTATGCCAGGACAAAGGGACTGAACTGGCCCGACAAGCGGCTCGTCGCCGATGCCGAGCTCGTGCATTTCGTCGAGGTCCAGCTCAGCGGTGCCATCGGTGCGGCCTCCGCGCGCGTCATGGTGGCCTCGGTGGTCATTGAAGAAGCGCTCACGCTGGACGAAGTGCGTGGAATCCTCGATGAGGCATCGCAGCTGGTGGTCTACAGCCACCGGCTGGAGCAGAAAACGCACGAGCTTGAAACGGCGACCACCGAGCTGCGCGAGGCCAACGAGCGGCTGAAGGAGCTCGACCGGCTCAAGGACGACTTCGTTTCCACCGTCACCCACGAGCTGCGCACCCCGCTGACTTCCATTCGCGCGTTCACCGAAATCCTGCAGCGCGAGCCCGAGCTCGACCTCGAGCAGCGCAATAAATTCCTCGCTGTCATCACCAAGGAGGCCGAACGGCTGACGCGCCTCATCAACCAGGTGCTCGACCTGGCCAGGATCGAGTCGGGCAAGGCGAACTGGGTGGAGTCGCGCATCGACATGAAGGAAGTCATTTCAGACACCATCGCCGCGATGGACCAGCTCTTCAGGGACAAGAACATCCGCGTCGAGGCGCAGCTGCCCGCGAACATTCCCGCCATAACGGCAGATCTCGACCGCATGATCCAGGTCATGTTGAATCTATTGTCGAACGCGGTGAAATTCTGCGATGCGTCCGACGGGCGTATCGAGATTGGCCTGACGGAGCACGGAAACTGGGTGCAGGTGGACGTCCGCGACAACGGCCCAGGCGTCCCCAAGCAGGAGCACGAGGCGATATTCACCAAGTTCCATCAGGCCGGCGATGCCCTGGTCGACAAGCCTCCCGGCAGCGGGCTGGGTCTCCATATCAGCCGCCAGATCGTCAACCATTTCGGCGGGAAGATGTGGGTGGAAAGCTCCGGGACGGGGGCGTGTTTCTCGTTCACTGTGCCAAAAGCGGCAAGTGCGGATCGCACCGCAGCATTTGCTGCTTCGCACAACAAGAAGGCGCCGATCGTAAGGTTTGGGTAAGCCCGCCGGAGGATAGTCCGCACGCAGCAAGTGGGGGCTCTTTCGAAATCGAACCTGAGGAGGAAACGATGGCAGAGACAAGAGCGGGGACAATGGACTCTACCCAGAACCTGGAGAGCGAAGAGAAAAAAGTAATCTTCGCCTCCTCGCTGGGTACGGTCTTCGAGTGGTACGACTTCTATCTTTACGCGACTCTCGCGCCGTTTTTCGCGGCGTTGTTCTTCCCGTCGGGAAACGAGACCGCCGCGCTGATGTCGGCATTTGCGACTTACGCTGCGGGATTCCTTGTGCGGCCATTCGGCGCGATCGTCTTCGGCCGCATCGGCGACCTCGTCGGACGCAAGTACACGTTCCTGGTCACCATCCTGTTCATGGGCGGGGCCACGTTCCTCGTCGGCCTGCTGCCTACGTTTGCGCAGATTGGATGGGCGGCCCCGGTGCTGCTGGTGACGCTGCGGCTGGTGCAGGGCCTTGCCCTGGGCGGTGAGTACGGCGGGGCTGCAACGTACGTCGCCGAGCACGCCCCGCACGAGAGGCGGGGCTACGATACGAGCTGGATCCAGACCACGGCCACCCTCGGATTCTTCATGGCGCTCGCGGTCATCGGCATCGCGCGCGGCGTGATGGAACCCAAGGAGTTCGCCGATTGGGGCTGGCGCATCCCGTTCTGGCTCTCGCTGCTCCTGCTGATCTTCTCGATCTATATCCGGCTCAAGCTGCATGAGTCGCCGATATTCCAGAAGATGAAGGCCGAAGGCAAGGGATCCACCTCGCCGCTGACCGACAGCTTCTTCAAGTACCCGAACAACAAGTTCGTGCTGCTTGCTTTGCTGGGCGCGACGGCCGGGCAGGGCGTGGTCTGGTACACGGGGCAGTTCTATGCCCTCTTCTTCCTGACCATCACGCTGAAGCTGGATTACGTGTCGGCCTATACGCTGATCGGGATCTCGCTCCTCATCGGCACGCCGTTCTTCATCTTCTTCGGCTGGCTGTCGGACAGGATCGGCCGCCTGAAGATCATCATGGCCGGCTGCCTGATTGCGGCGGTGACCTACTTCCCGCTGTTCCAGGGTTTGACGCACTACGTGAATCCGGCGCTGGAAACCTACACGCAGAAGAACCCGATCACGGTGGAGGCGACCAGCTGCAACTTCCACGTGTTCGTCGGGCCGTGGAGCAAGTTCAACGACTGCGACCGGGTCAAGGACTTCCTCACCAAACAGGGACTTTCCTTCAAGTCCGCGCCGTCGGAAGCAGGCAAGGCCATCGTCACTACGATCGGAACGACGAAAGTCGAAGGCGCCGATCTTAAGCAGCTGGCAGCAGTGCTCAAGGAAACGGGGTTCAAGCCGAGCGCCGACAAGTCCCAGGTGAACTGGGTGATGGCCGAGCTGATCCTGGTGATCATGGTTCTTTACGTGACCATGGTGTACGGGCCCATCGCGGCTTTCCTGGTCGAGCTATTCCCGACCAAGATTCGCTATACGTCGATGTCGCTGCCGTATCACATCGGCAACGGATGGTTCGGCGGGATGCTGCCGCTCACTGCGACGGCGATGGTCGCGGCCACCGGAGACATCTACTACGGGCTTTGGTATCCCGTCGTGGTGGCCTTGTTCACCTTGGTGGTCGGAACGCTGTTCCTCAAGGAAACCAAGGATCGCGACATCCGCACGTACGATCACGCTTAAAGCAGCCGCACAATAAAGAAGGGCCCGCTTCGGCGGGCCCTTTTTATTGGCCGGCGGCGTCGTTCTCCAGCCGGTAGCCCAGGCCGCGCACGGTTACGATTTGCACTCCGCCCGGCTCGAGCTTTTTCCTCAGGCGATGCACGTAGACCTCGATCGCGTTGCCGGAAACCTCCTCGCCCCATTCGCACAGATGGTTGACGAGCTGCTCCTTCGAGACCAGGCGCCCGGCGCGCTGCAAAAGGATTTCGAGCAAGCTGACTTCGCGCGCGGAGAGCTCGATCGGCTCGCCGTTAAGGCGAGCGGTCCTGCCCGTCTGGTCGTAGGTCAGCGCACCATGGGTGAGGAGGGTGGATGCGCCAGGCAGGCCCCGCCGGATGAGCGCGCGCACCCTTGCCTCGAGCTCGGCCAGCTCGAACGGCTTGGCGAGATAGTCGTCGGCGCCGGCGTCGAGGCCGGCGACGCGGTCGGTGAGGCTGTCGAGGGCGGTGAGGATCAGCACCGGCATGGCGGATTTGCGCGAGCGCAGGCGCCTGAGCACGTCGAGGCCCGATCTCCTCGGCAGGCCGATGTCGAGGATCAGGAGGCCGAATTCATTGGCGTCCAGTGCCGCATCGGCCGCCTCGCCGTTCTGGACGTGGTCGACCGCGTACCCGGACTTGCGCAGCGACCGAACCAACCCTTCGGCCAGGTTCGGGTTGTCCTCGGCTACCAGTATGTGCATGCCCCTCTCCAGAGACATTCCAGCGGACCTCTGTTCCTGTTACTGGCTGCTGCCCAGTTTCCCCTGCTTGATCATCCAGGAAAGAACGCCGAATACGACCGCCACCGCACCGAGGAACGCCCAGAATCCGGCATAGCCCGTCGACAACTCGCGCTCGGCCGGGTCCGCCATGGTTGCCGCGGCGGTAAATCCCTCGTAGGCCACGCCAAAGCACGCCAGCGCGAAAAACATGCAGATCCAAAGCGAGACGACGGCGGTGATCTTCATTGTTTCTCCCCTCGCCCGAGTCTAACAAATTCCCCCGCTTGACCTTGCCCGTCTTCGCTTCTGCTAAAATCCGCGTCCCGGAGAGATGGCCGAGCGGCTGAAGGCGCACGCTTGGAAAGCGTGTATACGTTAATCCGTATCATGGGTTCGAATCCCATTCTCTCCGCCAGATTCGCAGGTCCGGCCGCAACGGCCGGGGAAAAAGTCCAACGGCGGGCCCCCCCGCATTGCGGCGTGGTGAATCTGGTCAGGTCCGGAAGGAAGCAGCCACAGCTACATACCGCAAGTGCCGGGGACAAGGCTCGCCACCAACGCGAAGCGAAGAGGGAGGGTCCCGGCGACCCTCCCTCTTCGGACCGCGGTTAAAGCCGGCCGTTCGGCCTGTAGAATCCGTACATGACTTATCTCGTCCTGGCGCGCAAATACCGGCCGCGGAATTTTTCCACGCTGGTGGGCCAGGAGCACGTGGTCAAGGCGCTCCGGCACGCGCTGGAAAAGCAGCGCCTCCACCACGCGTACCTGTTCACGGGCACCCGCGGGGTGGGCAAGACCACCATCGCCCGCATCCTGGCCAAGTGCCTGAACTGCGAGACCGGCATCACGTCCGACCCGTGCGGAAAATGTGGCGCCTGCGTCGAAATCGACGGCGGCCGTTTCGTCGACCTCCTCGAGGTCGATGCGGCGACGAACACCAAGGTGGACGAAATGCGCCAGCTCCTCGAAACGGCGCAATACGCGCCGGTGCGGGGACGGTTCAAGGTGTACGTCATAGACGAAGTGCACATGCTGTCCAATTCGGCATTCAACGCAATGCTGAAAACGCTCGAGGAGCCGCCCGAGCACCTGAAGTTCATCCTCGCCACGACGGATCCGCAAAAAATCCCGGTGACGGTGCTCAGCCGCTGCCTGCAGTTCAACCTGAAGCAGATGCCGCAGGGCGCCATAACCGAGCATCTGGCTCGCCTCCTGGAGGCTGAGGCGATTTCGTTCGAGCGGGAGGCGCTCCCGCCGCTTGCCCGCGCGGCGGCCGGCAGCATGCGGGACGGATTGTCGCTGCTCGACCAGGCCATCGCGCACGGCGCCGGGTCAGTGACGGCGACGAATGTGCGCGAGATGCTCGGTGCGGTGGACACGACTTACCTGCTGCGCGGGCTGGATGCGCTCGCGGCGGGCGATGGGAAAGGTTTGATCGCCGTCGCCGACGAAATGCAGACCCGCAGCCTTTCGTTCGACGCCGCACTGGCCGACATTGCCAGCCTGCTCCTTCAGATCGCGCTTGCGCAGACAGTTCCAGAGGCGCTCGGCGACGGCCTGCCCGAGCTCGAGCGCATCAAGGGTTTCGCGCAGCGCTTCGCGGCTGATGAGATCCAGCTCTACTACCAGATCGCCGTGCAGGGCCGGCAGGACCTGCCGATCGCGCCCGACGAGCATTCCGGCTTCATCATGACGCTGCTGCGCATGCTTGCGTTCAAGCCCGAAG
>JBBQNG010000075.1:0-16251 GCA_038329645.1 Burkholderiales bacterium | reverse complement strand
CAGGCCGTTCTTGCCGTTGATGTTCATCGCGTCCGAGCCGCAGATGCCCTCGCGACACGACCGTCGGTACGAGACCGAGTCGTCCTGCGACTTGATGCGCGTGAGCGCGTCGAGCAGCATGCGGTCGGTCGGCTCGAGCGCCACGTCGTAGTCCTGCATGCGCGGCGCGGAATCCTTGTCCGGATCGTAGCGGTAGATGCTGAAATGCATTTTTCTCGTCCTCAGTACGTCCGGACCTTCGGCTCGAAGGTTTCAACCGACAAGGGCTTCTGGTGAACCGGCTTGTAGTCGAGACGATTGTTTACCTTGAACCACAGGGTGTGCTTCATCCAGTTCGCGTCGTCGCGGTTCGGGAAGTCTTCGCGGGCCTGCGCGCCGCGGGATTCCTTGCGCGCCTCGGCCGACACCACCGTCGCCATCGCGGTCTCGACGAGGTTGTCGAGCTCCAGCGCCTCGATGCGCGCGGTGTTGAACACCCTGGACTTGTCGGCGATGAAAGTGCGGCCGGCGCGCTCGGCGATTTCCTTCATTTTCGACACGCCCTCGATGAGCATGTCCGGGAAGCGGAAGACGCCGCAATGCGCCTGCATCGAGCGGCGCAGGTCGTTGCCGACGTCGAACACCCGCTCGCCCGAGGTCGCCGAGTCGAGGCGCGCAAGGCGCGCAAGCGAAGCGTCGCCCGCATCCTTCGGGAGGTCGCGATGCGCGAGGGGCTGCCTGCGGATCTCCTCCACCGCGCTTTCGCCGCCGGCCTTGCCGAACACCACCAGGTCGAGCAATGAGTTGGTCCCAAGGCGATTGGCGCCGTGCACGGACACGCAGGCGCACTCGCCGACGGCGAACAACCCTGGCACCGGCACCTCCGGATTGCCGTTCTTTGGAACGACCACCTGGCCGAGATAATTGGTCGGGATGCCGCCCATCATGTAGTGCACCGTCGGCACTACCGGAATCGGGTCCTTGATCGGATCGACGTTGGCGAACTTGATTGCGATCTCGCGGATTCCCGGCAGGCGCAGGTTTATCACCTCGGGCCCGAGGTGATCGAGCTTGAGCAGCACGTAATCGGCATCCTTGCCGCAGCCGCGCCCTTCCTTGATCTCGGTGGTCATCGCGCGCGACACCACGTCGCGGCTCGCGAGGTCCTTGGCGTTGGGCGCATAGCGCTCCATGAACCGCTCGCCATCCTTGTTGAGGAGATAGCCGCCCTCCCCCCGCACGCCTTCGGTGATCAGCACGCCGGCGCCGGCCACCCCGGTGGGGTGGAATTGCCAGAACTCCATGTCCTCGAGCGGAATGCCGGCGCGCGCCGCCAGGCCCAGCCCGTCGCCGGTATTGATGAACGCGTTGGTGCTCGCCGCGTAGATGCGCCCGCCCCCGCCGGTGGCGAGGATCGTCGACTTGCCCTGCAGGATCATCACTTCGCCGGTTTCCATCTCCATGGCCACCACGCCGCAGACCGCACCTTCCGAATTGCGCACCAGGTCCAGCGCCATCCACTCGACGAAGAACTGCGTGTTGACCTTGACGTTGCTCTGGTAGAGCGTGTGGAGCATTGCGTGGCCGGTGCGGTCGGCCGCGGCGCACGAGCGCATCGCCATCTTCGCGCTGCCGTAGTCCTGCGTATGCCCGCCGAAGGGGCGCTGGTAGATCTTGCCGTTCTCCAGCCGGTCGAACGGCATGCCGAGGTGCTCGAGCTCGACCACCACTTCGACGGCGCGGCGGCACATGTATTCGATCGCGTCCTGGTCGCCCAGATAATCCGAGCCCTTGACCGTGTCGTACATGTGCCAGTGCCAGTTGTCCTCGGTCGAGTTGGCCAGCGGCGCAGCTATGCCGCCCTGCGCCGCTACGGTATGAGACCGGGTGGGGAACACCTTCGACAGCACAGCCACTTTCATGCCAGCGCGCGCCAGCTCGAGCGACGCCCGCATGCCCGACCCGCCTGCGCCGACCACTACGGCGTCAAATCTCCTTACCGGAAGCGGCACGCTTTTATCTCCGCAGTTATCGCCATAAGATCTGGATGGCCCAGGCCACGTAGCCTGCAATCATGAGCAGGACCACCGCCTCGAGCGACAGGCGCAGGCCGGTCGGCTTGATGTAATCCATGATGATGTCGCGCACTCCGACCCAGGCGTGCCACGCCAGGCTGACGGCGAAAAGCAGCGTGGCCACGCGCATCCAGCCCTGCGTGAACAGGTCGTGCCAGATGACGTAGTTGATCGGCTGGCCGGACAGGAGCACGACCGCGAGGATCACCGAGTACACCGCCATGACGCCGGCGGTGACGCGCTGCGCGAGCCAGTCGCGCAGGCCGTAGTGCGCGCCGACGATTACGCGGTTCACCATAGCTTGCAGCCGAAATAGGCGGTCATCGCGAGGCTCGCGGCGAGCACGATCCAGCTCGTCAGGCGCGCCGTCGGCAGGTCCGTGCCCTTGTCCAGGTCGAGCAACAGGTAGCGGATGCCCGCGCAGAAGTGGTGGCAGTACGCCCAGATGAGCCCGAGCAGCGCGAGTTTCACGACCGGGTAGCCGAGGTAGCGCTTGGTCGACTCGAACCCAGCCTCGGAAGCGAGGCTCCGATCGAGCATGAACAACAGCCAGACGCCCGCGACGAACAGCAGGGCGCCGCTGATTCTGTGCAATATGGAAATGAACCCCGGCAACGGCAGCCGGATCTGGACGAGATTGAGGTAAACCGGTCTTTTCTTTTTTATGGCGACGTTGGACATGTCGGTAAACCGCGATTCTGAAGAGGGGCCCGCCCCGCTAAAACCCGCCCCGCTTCCCCTCGGGCAGACCTCGGGCAGACCCGGACTGGTCATTATAGCGCCGCGCCGCGTCAATTGGCGCCGCGGCCGGCGCGCGCGACTTACCCAAGCTCGCTGCGGTAGAAGTAGCGATCGGTTTTATAAAGCCCGCGCCGCCATTCGACCGGCTTGTCCGAATAGGTGTACGAAACCCGTTCGACCGCAAGCAGCGGATGCCCCGCCTCCACGCGCAGCGAATGCGCGCTCAACTTGTCCGCCGCGGCGGCCTTGAGCTTTTCCTCGGCACGCACCATTCGCGTGCCGAACTGGGTTTCAAACAGGTTGTAGAGCGCGCCCTTGTGCTCCGACACTGCGGCGGCGGTCAGGCCCTTGAACAGGGTGCCCGGCAGCCACACCTCCTCGAGCACCACCGGGTCGCCGCCGAACACCAGCAGCCGCTTGATGACGACCATCGGCTCGCCCGCCTTCAGCTCCAGCATGCGCGCGACCTCGGCGCCCGCGCGGCCGCGCCGGAACTCGAGCAGCTGCCTTTCGACGGCGTCAGGGTCGCCAGAGTCCGGCGCCAGACGCAGGAACCTGAAGCGCACCTGTCGCTCGCCGTGCGTGGCGACGAAGGTGCCCTTGCCCTGCCTGCGCGACACCAGGTTCTCGGCAGCGAGCTCGTCGATCGCCTTGCGCACGGTGCCCTGGCTGACCTTGTAGCGGCTGGCAAGGTCCATCTCGCTCGGGATCGCCTCGCCCGGCCGCCACGCGCCGGAGCGCAGGGACTCCAGCAGCAAAGCCTTGATCTGCTGGTATAACGGGCTGAAAGTCGGCGAGCTCATCGCGCCGATTTGAGCATAGTTCCCGGGAGTCGTCTATCTAGTGTCTTTTGTCTTATAAAAGACACAAGACGAGTTGACGCCTCCCGCCACGCGCGCTTAACATCGCAGCCTCCCCTAAGCGCCAGTCCAGCAACGTTCCTGCGGAGTTACCTGCCATGCCCAAAGCCCCTGTTCGTGTCGCAGTCACCGGTGCAGCCGGCCAGATCGGTTACGCCCTCCTGTTCCGCATCGCCAGCGGCGAAATGCTCGGCCGCGACCAGCCGGTCATCCTGCAGCTGCTCGAGATCCCCGACGAGAAGGCGCAAAAGGCGCTCAAGGGCGTGATGATGGAGCTCGACGACTGCGCGTTCCCGCTCCTGCAGGGCATGGTCGCGGCGTCCGACCCGATGGTGGCTTTCAAGGACGTCGGCGTCGCGCTGCTCGTCGGGGCCCGGCCGCGCGGCCCCGGCATGGAGAGGAAGGACCTGCTCGAAGCGAACGGCAAGATCTTCGCGCCGCAGGGCCAGGCGCTCGACAAGGTGGCCGACCGGAACGTAAAAGTGCTCGTGGTCGGCAACCCGGCCAATACGAATGCGCTGATCGCGATGAAGAACGCGCCCGGCCTCAAGCCGCAGCAGTTCACCGCAATGATGCGCCTGGACCACAACCGCTCGCTCACCCAGATCGCGCAGAAGACCGGCAAGCCGGTGTCCACGGTGAAGAAGATGACCATCTGGGGCAACCACTCGGCCACGCAGTACCCGGACCTGTTCCAGGCCGAGGTCGACGGCAAAAAGGCCTGGCCGATGATCAATGACCAGGCCTGGCTCGAGACGACTTTCATCCCGATGGTGCAGAAGCGCGGCGCGGCGATCATCGAAGCGCGCGGGCTCTCGTCGGCCGCCAGCGCGGCCAATGCCGCCATCGACCACGTGCGCGACTGGGTGCTGGGCACCCCGGCGGGCGACTGGGTCAGCATGGGCATAGCCTCCGACGGCAGCTATGGCATCCCGGAGGGCGTGCTGTATGGCTACCCGGTGACCTGCAAGAACGGCGCCTTCGAAATCGTCAAGGGCCTCGAGATCAGCGATTTCAGCAGGAAGCGCATGGATGCGACGCTCAAAGAGCTGCACGAAGAGCGCGACGGCGTGAAGCACCTGCTGGGCTGAAGAGGAAATCACAGATGAGCGAATCACCCGCCGCAGTACCGTCGGGCGCCGGCCCCAAGCCGAAGAAATCGGTCGCGCTATCCGGCGTCACTGCCGGCAACACCGCCTTGTGCACGGTCGGCCGCACCGGCAACGACCTGCACTACCGCGGTTACGACATTCTCGACTTCGCCGACGAAGCCGAGTTCGAGGAAGTCGCGTACCTGCTGGTGCACGGCAAGCTGCCCAACGCAGCCGAGCTTGCCGGCTACAAGACCAAGCTCAAGGCGCTGCGCGGCCTGCCCGCCGGCCTCAAGGCGGCCCTCGAGTGCATCCCGCCCTCGGCGCATCCGATGGACGTGATGCGCACCGGCGTGTCGGTGCTGGGCACGCTGCAGCCCGAGAAGGACGACCACCCTCTGTCAGGTGCCAAAGACATCGCCGACCGCCTGATGGCGTCGCTTGGCTCGATGCTGCTGTACTGGTACCACTACAGCCACAACGGCAGACGCATCGAGACCGAGACGGACGACGACTCGATCGGCGGGCACTTCCTGCGCCTGCTGCACGGCACCGAGCCCTCGGCCGAATGGGTGCGCGCAATGCACACCTCACTCATCCTCTACGCAGAGCACGAGTTCAACGCCTCCACATTCACCTGCCGCGTGGTGGCGGGCACGGGATCGGACATGTACAGCGCGATCTGCGGCGGGATAGGCGCCCTGCGCGGCCCCAAGCACGGCGGCGCCAACGAGGTCGCCTTCGAGGTGCAGTCGCGCTATGACGGCCCCGACGATGCCGAAGCCGATGCGATCCGGCGCGTGCAGGCGAAGGAAATCGTGATCGGCTTCGGCCACCCCGTCTACACAACCGGCGACCCGCGCAACAAGGTCATCAAGGAAGTCGCGCAAAGACTGTCGAAAACCAGGAAGAACATGAAGCTCTACGACATCGCCGACCGCCTCGAGGCGGTGATGTGGCGCGAGAAGAAAATGTTCGCCAACCTCGACTGGTTCAGCGCCGTGAGCTACCACATGATGGGCATCCCTACCGCGATGTTCACGCCGATCTTCGTGATCGCGCGCACCAGCGGCTGGGCGGCGCACGTCATCGAGCAGCGCATCGACGGCAAGATCATCCGCCCGGCGGCCAACTACACCGGGCCCGAGAACATGAAGTGGGTCCCGCTCAGGAACCGCAAGTAGGAGATAGCCGTGTCGCAACCCAGGCTGGTCAAATTCCTGCGCAAGGTGCTCAGGATCCGCGAGTACGAGTCCGAGACCACGCAGTTCATGCGTCAGTTCATGGTGCAGAATCCCGAGGAGGTCGTGTCGCAGAAAAAGGGGCGCGCGATCTGGTGGGACAAGGGCGCCCGGGAACGCACCGAGCCGCCCGAGGCGAAATCCGCGCCCAGGTCCGGCGGCGCGGAACATACCTTCCGGGCCTAAGACGAATGTCGACGGCGATCGCACGGCATTTTGCCGGGCACCGCATCCAATGGTCGCGTGCGATCCTCGCCGCGGCGCTCTTCTATGTGCTGTTCAGCGAACCGCCCGAGGCGCTGCAGGGCGGGGTCGGGGAAACTCTCAGGCTGGCTGGTTATCTCATGCTCGTCGCGGGATGCCTGTGGCGCGTGTGGTGCCTGATGTTCATCGGCGGCACAAAAGACGGGGTGCTGACCACGACGGGGCCTTATTCGGTGGTGCGCAACCCTTTGTATGTCGGCAGCTTCCTCGGCGTGATCGGCTTCGGCCTCGCCGTGCGGCTGCCGCTCCTCCCGGTTGCGCTGCTGGTCATGTTTGCCGCCCTTTACCCGGCGGTAGTCGCCAACGAGGAGAGGCGTCTCGAGGAACTGTTCGGCGAGGTCTACCAGCGCTATCGCGACGCGACCCCGCGCTGGCTGCCGCGCTGGTCGCTGTACGCCGAGCCCGATGCCGTCACCGTTTCGCCCAAGAAGGTGCGCCAGGGCATCCTGGACGCGATGTGGTATCTGTGGGCCTACGCCTTCGTCCAGGCGCTCGACCTCCTCCACTCGCACGGTATCCTGCCCGTGCTGTTCTGAATCGATCATCGGAATCCAATAGCCCATGTCCGCGCCCATTTCCAACCTCCGCCCCAAGCCCGAAGCCGTCCTCACCAAAATCGCCGACTACGCGACCAAGTACGCAATCAAGTCGGCCGACGCCTATGAGACGGCGCGCTACTGCCTGATCGACACCTTGGGGTGCGGCTTCGAAGCTCTCGAATACCCCGCGTGCACCAAGCTCATGGGGCCGATCGTGCCGGGTACCGTGGTGCCGAACGGCGCCAAGGTGCCGGGCACCCAGTTCCAGCTCGACCCGGTGAAGGCCGCATTCGACATCGGCGCCATGATCCGATGGCTCGACTTCAACGACACATGGCTGGCGGCCGAATGGGGCCACCCCTCGGACAATCTCGGCGGCATCCTCGCCACCGCGGACTGGCTGTCGCGCACGGCGATCTCCAACGGCAAGGCGCCGCTGCTGATTAAGGAAGTCCTCACCGGCATGATCAAGGCGCACGAGATCCAGGGCGTGCTCGCGCTGGAGAACAGCTTCAACCGCGTCGGCCTGGACCACGTTGTGCTGGTCAAGGTGGCCTCCACCGCCGTGGTCGCCAACATGATCGGCTGCTCGTACGACGAAGTGGTCAACGCCGTTTCGCAGGCCTGGGTCGACGGGCAGAGCCTGCGCACCTACCGCCATACACCCAACACCGGCTCGCGCAAGTCGTGGGCCGCGGGCGACGCCACCAGCCGCGCGGTGCGCCTCGCGCTGATCTCCAAGACCGGAGAGATGGGCTATCCGTCGGTGCTGTCGGCCAAGACATGGGGTTTCTACGACGTGCTTTTCAAGGGCAACGAGTTCAAGTTCCAGCGGCCGTTCGGCTCGTACGTGATGGAGAACGTGCTGTTCAAGATCTCCTTCCCGGCCGAATTCCATTCGCAGACCGCGGTGGAGTGCGCGATGCAGATCCACGAGCAGCTCATCAAGCTCAAGAAGACGCCCGAAGACATCAGGAAGATCACCATCCGCACGCACGAAGCCTGCATGCGCATCATCGACAAGAAAGGTCCGCTCGACAACCCGGCCGACCGCGACCACTGCATCCAGTACATGGTTGCCGTGCCGATCCTGTTCGGCCGCCTGACCGCCGGCGACTACGAGGACTCGGTGGCGAAGGATCCGCGCATCGACAAGCTGCGCGACCGGATCGAATGCGTCGAGGACAGGAAGTTCACCACGGATTACCACGACCCGGAAAAGCGCTCGATCGCCAACGCCCTCACCGTGGAATTCAACGACGGCACCAAGATGAAGGAGATCGTCTGCGAGTACCCGATCGGGCACAAGCGCCGCCGCAAGGAGGGCATGCCGGTGCTGGTGGAGAAATTCCGCAGCAACCTCGCGCGCCGCTTTCCGGCCAGGCAGCAGAAGCTCATCCTCGACCTGTGCCTGGACGCCAAACGGCTCCAGGCGACACCCGTGAATGAGTTCGTAGACCTGTTCGTCATCTAAATTTCGCATTCGCAGGGGGAAGCATGACCGAACTCCAACGCCGGCTGGCCCAGCTCTCGGACGAAATCCGCCGCTATCCAACGCCGATCGCGCGCTGCGACGAGCAGCTCACGGCGCTCCTTGAACAGCGCGCGGCACTCATCGAAAAACTGAGGCAGCCGGCGAGCGCCGGCTGCACACCCGAAAACACATGGATCAACGACGGAGGCTTCAATGCCGCATAACCTGCACAACACGCTCCAGGAATTGAAACTGGCCTCCGGCAAGACCGGCAAGTTCTACTCGCTGCCGGTGCTGGGCAAGGCGCTCGGCGTGAAGATCGACCGCCTGCCGGTATCGATCCGCATCGTGCTCGAATCGGTGCTGCGCAACTGCGACGGCAAGAAGGTCACCGAGGCGCACGTCAGGCAGCTGGCCGGCTGGAAGCCGAACGCCGCCCGCACCGACGAGATCCCCTTCGTGCTAGCCCGCATCGTGCTGCAGGATTTCACCGGCGTCCCGCTGCTGGCCGACCTCGCGGCGATGCGCGGCGTGGCGCAGAAGATGGGCAAGAACCCTAAGACCATCGAGCCGCTGGTGCCGGTGGACCTCGTCGTCGACCACTCGGTGCAGGTCGACAGCTACGGCACCAAGGATTCCCTCGACCTCAACATGAAGCTCGAGTTCAAGCGCAACGTCGAGCGCTACCAGTTCATGAAATGGGGCATGCAGGCGTTCGACACGTTCAAGGTCGTGCCCCCCGGCATCGGCATCGTGCACCAGGTGAACCTCGAGTACCTCGCCCGCGGCGTGCATCACAAGGACGGGGTCTATTATCCCGACACGCTCGTCGGCACCGACAGCCACACCACCATGATCAACGGCATCGGCGTGGTCGGCTGGGGCGTGGGCGGCATCGAGGCCGAGGCGGGCATGCTCGGCCAGCCGGTCTATTTCCTCACGCCCGATGTGGTCGGCGTGAACCTCACGGGCGCCCTGCGTGGCGGCGTGACCGCCACCGACCTCGTGCTCACGGTTACCGAACTGCTGCGCAAAGCCAAGGTGGTGGGCAAGTTCGTCGAGTTCTTCGGCAAAGGCACCGAAACGCTGTCCCTGCCCGACCGCGCGACGATCGCCAACATGGCGCCCGAGTACGGCGCGACGATGGGCTTCTTCCCGGTCGACGACAAGACCATCGAGTACTTCAAGGGATCGGGGCGCACCGAGGCGGAAATCGATGCGTTCCAGGCCTACTTCAAGGCCCAGGGCCTGTACGGCATCCCGAAGAAAGGCGCGATCGACTACAGCCAGACCGTAGAGCTCGCCCTGGGCACCGTGGCGCCGTCGCTCGCCGGCCCCAAGCGCCCGCAGGACAGGATCGAGATCGGCAACGTGAAAAAGCAGTTCACCGCGCTCTTCTCGGCACCTGTGCCCGAGAGCGGCTTTGCCAAGAAGCCCGAGGACCTCGGCAAGCGCTTCAAAGCGTTCGACGGCACCGAGGTCGGTTCGGCCGACATCCTCATTGCCGCGATCACGTCCTGCACCAATACGTCAAACCCAAGCGTGCTGCTCGCCGCGGGCCTGCTGGCCAAGAAAGCGGTCGAGCGCGGGCTTACGGTCAAGAAGCACATCAAGACTTCGCTCGCCCCCGGATCGCGCGTGGTGACCGAGTACCTGAGGCGCGCCGGCCTGCTGCCCTACCTCGAACAGCTGGGCTTCTACCTCGCGGGCTATGGCTGCACCACCTGCATCGGCAATGCCGGGCCGCTCGCCCAACCGATCGAGGAAGCGATCACCGGCAACGACCTCGTCTGCGCGGCCGTGCTCTCGGGCAACCGCAACTTCGAGGCGCGCATCCACCCCAACATCCGCGCCAATTTCCTCGCCAGCCCGCCGCTCGTGGTGGCCTACGCCATCGCCGGCACGATGCTGAAGGACCTCATGACCGAGCCGCTGGGCAAGGGCAGGAAAGGCGAGGACGTCTTCATCGGCGACATCTGGCCGACCACCCAGGAAATCGACGACTGCATGAAATTCGCTATGGACCCGAAGACCTTCCAGCGCCTGTACGGGGACTTCACCAAGGACAATCCGCTGTGGATGAACATCCCGGCGCCCTCGGGGCAGGTCTACACCTGGCCCACGTCCACTTACATCGCGGAACCGCCGTTCTTCAAGGACTTCGACATGCAGCCCGGCAAGGTCGAGCCCATCGCGGGCGCCAGGATCCTCGGCGTGTTCGGCGACTCGGTCACCACCGACCACATCTCGCCGGCCGGCAGCATCAAGCCGACGTCGCCCGCGGGCATCTTCCTGCAGGAGAACGACGTCTCGGTCCTCGACTTCAACAGCTACGGCGCGCGGCGCGGCAACCACGACGTGATGATGCGCGGCACGTTCGCCAACGTGCGCATCAAGAACCTCATGCTGCCCGGCACCGAGGGCGGGATGACGCTCTACAAGGGCGAGCGCCTGCCGATCTACGACGCAGCCATGAAATACATCGCCGACAGGACCCCGACCGTGATCTTCGGCGGAGAGGAGTACGGCACCGGGTCCTCGCGCGACTGGGCGGCCAAGGGCACGTTCCTGCTGGGCGTCAAGGCGGTCATCGCGCGCAGTTTCGAGCGCATCCACCGCTCCAACCTGGTGGGCATGGGCGTGCTGCCGCTCCAGTTCAAGGGGACGGACAGCGCGCAATCGCTGGGCCTCAAGGGCGACGAGACGATCGCCGTGGTGGGCCTGGACGACATTCACCCGCAGCAAGAGCTCAAGCTGATCATCAATCGCGCGGACGGCACCTGGCAGGAAGTCGAGGTCCTGTCCAGGATCGACACCCCGATCGAGGTGGATTACTACAAGCACGGCGGGATCCTGCCCTATGTGCTGCGCGAGCTTATGGCCGCGTAAAGTAGAATCCGGGCTCCAAGGAGAATACGCAATGCCGCCAAGAGGACAACGCCTCGCCTGCATGATGAAAAGCATTGACGGATGCCAGGGGACCTTCGACGTCCACCCGGGCACCGCCGAGAAGTCGATCGCCAAGATCGACGAAATCACCTGGGACAAGCAGCCCGAGAAGCCGGCCATCCAGGAGGTCATGTTCACGATCATCGGCGACATGGGCATGACCGGACAGCTGATCCGCCTCAACTCGTACCAGTGGCAGGCGATAACCGAGGCGAAGCTCGAGAAATTCCTCTACATCTCCATCCTCTGGAGCGGCAACTGGTTCAAGGTCGTCGAGGATGCCCAGATGATGACGAAGAAGAAGTAGGCCTTCCCGCCCGGCATCCTGAAATGTACTGGTACCGGTACATAATTCCCCGGAACCCGGCTCCTGGAGCCGGGTTTTTATTTTAATTTCATTAATGCAGGCCTGCAAGTGACCTACCTTGACCCTCTGGCCACATCGGCCTAGAGTCTGGCGGTTCATCGCGGGCCACGGCCCGGAAGGGGAAACGTGGCTGGCAAGCCTTTGACCGCCGTACAGATCCTCGCCAGGCTCGGCCGGATCGAGCGCCGGATCGCAAGGGGCGAGGCACCCGGGCTCGCCTGCAAGGCCGCCGACATCGGCGAGACGACTTACAGACGCTGGAAGAAAGAGTACGGAGGCCTCGCACACAAGCTGCAGAAGGCCGCCCGTCCCGCGGCGGCGGCGGGTGCGCCAGACAGCCAGCGCCTCGAGCTCGCCATGCGCGCCCTCAACGAGGGCGTCTACGACTGGGACATCGCGGGGGACTCCATCTATTTTTCCAATGGCGTCTACCGCGCCACTGGGACCACCCGAGAGCAAGGCGACACGGCGCAAAGCTGGCGTAACCGCATCCACCCCGATGACCTGCCAGAGTACGAAGCCGGCCTGCGCAGGCATTTCAAGGGCGAAACGGAGCGCTTTGAGTGCGACTACCGGTTTCAAGCCGACGACGGCACCTGGCGCTGGGCGCGCCAGCATGGCGTCGCGCTCCGCGACGCGCGGGGACGCGCGGTGCGGATGGTGGGTTCCACAGGCGACATCAGCGAACTCAAGCAGGCTGAACTCGACCTGAAGCGTTCGCGCGACGAGACGGCAGTGGCGCTGGAGCGGCAGACGGCGACCGCGGAGATCCTCAAGGTAATTGCCAGTTCGCCGAGCGACGTGCAGCCGGTGTTCGACGCGATCCTGGCAAGCCAGATGCGCCTGTTCGACGGATTCGACGCGACCGTCTGGATGGTGCGCGACGGAAGGCTGCACGCCGTGGCGCGCGGTGGCCCGACGGTTTCGGTCAATTCGGCAAGCAGCGTACCGATCACCCCCGACGACGCGTTCGGCATCGCAATTCTCGGCTGCCACCCGATGCGATTGGACGACATCGTGGCGACGAAAAGCGTCCCCGAGGCCGCGAAGGCGAGCCTGCTCGCGCGCGGCCGCGGCTCCGCGCTGATGGTGCCGATGGCAAGGAACGGGCAGGCCATCGGCGCGATCTCCGTCTCTCGCAGGACGCCCTACCCGTTTTCGGATAACCAGCTCGCCCTGCTGGAGACATTCGCCGACCAGGCTGTGATTGCGATCGAGAACGTGCGACTGTTCAACGAAACGAAGGAATCCCTGGAACGTCAAACCGCGACAGCTGAGATTCTCAGGGTCATCGCCAGTTCGCCGTCGGACGTCCAGCCGGTGTTCGACGCGATTGCCCGGAGCGCGAAGCAATTGTTCGGTGGGCGTTCGGGCGCCGTATGGCGGGTTGCGGGAGAGACGCTGCAGATTACGGCGTACACCGCAACGGATGCTGCCGGCAACGAAGCGCTGAAGAATTATCGGCCGATAGCGCTCTCGCGACCAAACTCCATCCTTGCCAGGACTGCCGTATCTGCAAAACCGGTCTTCGTCACCGATACCGAAACCAATTCGTCCTCGCCCGAAGCCAAGGAGCTGGCGCGCGCAAGGGGCTATCGGAGCCAGCTGGCCGTGCCCATGGTGAGGGAAGGCGCCGTCCTGGGCGTGATCGTCATCACCCGCAGTGAGCCGGGGACTTTCAGTGGTCTCCAGGTCGACTTGCTCAGCACCTTCGCCGACCAGGCCGTGATCGCGATCGAGAACGTGCGCCTGTTCAAAGAGACCAAGGAATCCCTGGAACGGCAGACGGCGACTGCGGAGATTCTGAGGGTCATCGCCAGTTCCCCCGAAGATGTGCAGCCAGTTTTCGATGCGATAGCGCAAAGCGCTATGCGCCTGCTCGGGGCGCATTCGGCGGCAGTGTTCCGTATTTTGAACGACATGCTTCACCTCGATGCCCACACCGAAACGGATGAGGCCGGCCACGCAGCGCTTCAAAACATGTATCCCAGGCCGCTCTCGCCATCGGTAAATTCCGGCAAGGCTGCCCTTACCGGAGCACCCTCGTTCCGTGCCGACGTGGAGTCTGATCCGGACATATCGCCTGAGGCACGGGCCGCAGCTCGCGCGAGGGGCTACCGCAGCAATCTCGCCGTTCCAATGATGCACGACGGAGCCGCGATCGGCGCGATCAGCATCACGCGCCGCGAGCCAGGCATGTTCTCGGACCACCAGATCTGCTCAGCACCTTCGCCGACCAGGCCGTGATCGCCATCGAGAACGTGCGCCTGTTCAACGAGACAAAAGAGTCCCTCGAGCGGCAGACGGCCACCGCCGAAATTCTCAGAGTCATCGCGAGTTCTCCGAGCGACGTGCAGCCGGTGCTCGACGCGATTGCGCAAAGCGCGCTTCGCCTGGTCGGCGGATTGTCGACGATCGTTACAAGGATCGAGGGCAGTACGGTGCATCTCGGCGCGTTCACCAAGACCAACGAGGATGGGGACAGCGCACTGCGCGGCTACTACCCGCGTAAGTTCTCCCAGAATTCGCCGACCGGCTGGACCCTGCTCACACACAAGCCCGAACAGATTCACGACATCGGGACGGACCCGAGGGCGCCGGACGAGACCCGCAAAATGGCCTCCGCAAGAGGCTGGAGAAGCCTGCTGGTCGTTCCCATGGTGCGCGAAAACGAGGTCATCGGATCGATCAACGTCGCCCGCGCGGAGCCGGGAGCATTTGCCGAGCATCAAGTCGAACTTCTCAAGACCTTCGCCGACCAGGCTGTGATCGCGATCGAGAACGTGCGCCTGTTCAACGAGACCAAGGAGGCCCTCGAGCGGCAGACGGCAACGGCGGAGATCCTCAAGGTCATCAGCAGCTCGCCCACCGACGTACAGCCGGTGTTTGACGCGATCGTGGAAAGCGCCGCACGGCTGTTCGACAGGCGCGCTACGCTCTGGATGCTCGCCAGTAAGGACTCGCTGCATCTTCGCGCGTTCAGCGCTGCATCTTCGGCGTCGAGCGCAATCTACGACCCCGTGCGCCCGGTGAACCGCGACAGCACGATTGGCAAGGTTGCCCTCGACCGCGTCGCGATCCAGATCACCGACACCGAGGGTCCCGACTCCACGCCGTTTGCCCGCGAAAACGCCGCCAAGCTCGGATTCCGCGCATCGGCCGCGGCGCCATCGATGCGGGACGGCAAGGTCATCGGGGTCATCTCGATGGCCTCGCCCTTCCCCAACACTATGTCCGACAAGCAGATGGCCCTGCTCAATACCTTCGCCGACCAGGCTGTGATCGCAATCCAGAACGTGCGCCTGTTCGACGAGATCCAGGAAAAGAACCTCCAGCTCGAGCTCGCCGGCAAGCACAAGTCGGAGTTCCTCGCCAACATGTCGCACGAATTGCGCACGCCACTCAACGCGATCATCGGATACAGCGAAATGCTGCAGGAGGAAGCCGAGGACCTCGGCACCGACGCCTTCATCCCCGACCTGAAGAAGATCAATTCGGCCGGCAAGCACCTCCTTGAACTCATCAACGGGGTACTCGACCTCTCCAAGATCGAGTCGGGCAAGATGGAGTTGTACCTGGAGGACTTCGATCTCGCGGCGATGCTCGACGACATCGCCGCGGTGATCGAGCCCCTGATCGACAAGAACACTAACGCTTTCGACAAAAAATGGGACAAACGCCTCGGCACAATGCACGCCGACCTCACCAAGACCCGGCAGGCCCTCTTCAACTTGCTGAGCAACGCGTCCAAGTTCACCGACCACGGCACGATCGCGCTGACGGTGGAGCGCACCCGGCAGGCAGGCGGCGACTGGCTCACCTTCACCGTCACCGACACCGGCATCGGGATGACCGGAGAACAGATGTCGCGACTGTTCGAGGAGTTCTCGCAGGCCGACGCCTCGGTGACGCGCAAGTACGGCGGCACGGGCCTGGGCCTCGCGCTCAGCCGCCGTCTCGCGCGCATGATGGGCGGCGAGATCACGGTGACGAGCATCCACGGCCAGGGCAGCACGTTCACGATGCGCCTGCCAGCGGCCGTAGGCGAAACCGCCAGGGAAACGAGCACGGGCACGGGTGGCAACACGGTGCTCGTCATCGACGACGACGCGGCGGCCCGCGACCTCGTGCAGCGCGTCCTCGCCAAGGAAGGGTTCAGCGTCTCCACCGCCAAGGGCGGCGCCGAAGGCCTCAAGGCGGCGCAGGAGATGAAGCCCGACGCGATCACGCTGGACGTCATGATGCCGGGCATGGACGGCTGGGCGGTGCTCTCGGCGCTCAAGGCCGACCCGGGCACCGCCGACATTCCGGTGGTGATGCTGACGATCGTCGACGACAAGAACCTCGGCTACTCGCTGGGGGCGGACGATTACCTGACCAAGCCCGTCGACCGCGAGAAGCTGCTCGCCGCGATGAAAAAATACCGCCACGACCTGCCAGTGCTGGTCGTTGACGACGACGAGGTGCAGCGCGACCTCTTGCGCAAGACCCTCGAGAAGGACGGCTACAGCGTGACCGAGGCGAGGAACGGTCGCGAGGCTTTGGCGCGACTCGGGGAAGCCCTGCCCGGCCTCATCCTGCTCGACCTGATGATGCCGGAGATGGATGGCCTCGAAGTCGTGGAGGAATTGCGCAACAGCGACCCGTGGCGCGGGATCCCGGTGCTGGTCC